>NZ_VPDP01000001.1:0-435085 GCF_013417635.1 Acinetobacter sp. YH12239
CCCCTGTCCGTGCGGATGACTTAGGTGCAGTGCCATTAAAAGCGTTAATAGAACGTAACCCTTCTGTGGATTGGAATGTCGTCGATGACGTTTTATTTGGCTGTGCCAACCAAGCCGGTGAAGATAACCGTAACGTCGGTCGTATGTCGGCGCTTTTAGCAGGTATTCCTTATACAGTACCTGCAACCACAGTAAATCGTTTATGTGGTTCATCACTCGATACCGTAGCAATGGCCGCGCGTGCCATTAAAGCAGGTGAAGCTGACGTGATTGTGGCAGGTGGTGTTGAATCTATGTCACGTGCTCCATTTGTGATGGGTAAATCTGAGAGTGCATTTGGTCGTAGTCAAAAGATTGAAGACACCACCATGGGCTGGCGTTTTATCAACCCGAAGCTTAAAGAAATGTATGGTGTTGAAACCATGCCGCAAACGGCTGAAAACGTGGCTGAACAGTTCAATATTAGTCGTGCTGATCAAGACCAATTTGCTTTAACCAGCCAACTACGTACGGCTGCAGCGCAAGCACGTGGTTTCTTTGATCAAGAAATCGTGCCTGTGACTATTCCACAGCGTAAAGGTGATGCGGTTGTGGTGGCAAAAGATGAACATCCTCGTGCATCAACCACTTTAGAAGCGTTAACTAAGTTAAAACCTGTTGTAAAAGCAGACGGTACAGTAACCGCAGGTAATGCATCAGGCATTAACGATGGTGCGGCAGCGATTCTGATTGCGTCTGATGCAGCTGTTGAAAAATATGGTTTAAAACCTCGTGCCAAAGTAATTGGTGCAACCACTGTTGGGGTTGAACCTCGCATTATGGGCTTTGGTCCTGCACCTGCGATTAAAAAGTTATTGGCTCAAACAGGTTTAACACTAGAGCAAATGGATGTGATTGAGCTGAACGAAGCATTTGCAGCACAAGCATTGGCGTGTACACGTGACCTAGGTTTAGCCGACGATGATGCGCGTGTAAACACAAATGGTGGTGCAATTGCATTAGGTCATCCATTGGGTGCATCAGGTGCGCGTTTGGTGACGACTGCTCTCAACCAACTAGAGGCAACTGGCGGCAAATATGCATTGTGCTCTATGTGTATTGGTGTGGGTCAAGGCATCGCTTTAATTATTGAAAAAGTTTAACAGCAATTTTTGGAAAGACGCTTTATGGTGAAAAACATGATGAAGCGTAATAGGGATAAGTTATGAGTCAGTTATATGCAAGTTTGTTTTATCAGAATGATGTAAATATCATATTTAGTGATGAAGCACTCGTAAAATATATGTTGCGTGCAGAGGTTGCACTGGCTCAAGCTCAAGCTGAAGTTGGTGTTGTTCCCTTAATTGCTGCTGAAACGATTCAACGTGTTGCAGAACAAGAAATTCATTCCATTATTAATTTTGATCATTTGGCACAGTCCAGTGGTCTCGCTGGCAATATTGCAATTCCATTCGTAAAGCAATTCACTGCTGCTGTAAAAAAAATCAATGAAGATGCTTCTCGTTATGTGCATTGGGGTGCGACCAGCCAAGATATCATTGATACGGCCTTTATGCTGCAAGCTCAAGATGCGTTACAGCTGATCGAAAAGCAACTTATTCAAGCTATTGAGGCAACTAAAAAACTGACGATTCAATACCGTGATCAGGTGATGATCGGACGTACATGGTTGCAACAAGGTTTACCGCTTACCTTTGGACATAAAACAGCACGGTGGCTCTCTAGTTTAGATCGAGATTTAAAGCGTGTTCAGCAGTTACAGCAACATGTCTTAACAGCGCAGTTAGGTGGTGCGGTAGGTACTTTAGCTTCATTAACTGGATATGGTTCGGCTGTAGTGAGTACCTATGCACAAAAACTTGGTTTAAATACACCCGTATGTACATGGCATGGGGAGCGAGATCGTGTAGCCGAAATTGCACATGTACTTGCAACGATTACAGGAAACTTGGGCAAGATGGCCCGTGACTGGTCACTCATGATGCAAACAGAAATTGCAGAAGTGTTTGAACCGAGTGGTGCTGGGCGTGGAGGGTCATCGACGATGCCTCATAAGCGTAATCCTGTTGCAGCTGCTTCAATTCTAGCCGCTGCAAATCGCGTCCCTGCATTGATGTCAAGTATCTACCAAAGCTTAGTACAAGAACATGAACGAAGTTTAGGTGCATGGCATGCTGAATGGCTAGCGTTACCAGAGTTATTTCAACTGACGGCGGGTAGTTTAAGTAGAGCAATCGATGTATTTACGGGATTAGAAGTAGATCCTGAAAATATGTTCAGAAATTTAGAGTGCACGCAAGGATTAATCATGGCTGAAGCACTGATGATGTCACTCGCACCTCAGATGGGTCGATTGAATGCACATCATCTTGTGGAAGCTGCTTGTAAGCAAGCAGTTGCCGAACAACGACACTTACTCGATGTTGTACAAAATAATCCAGAAATATTAGCTATTTTTGATCTAGATCAACTCCGTCAGATTTTTAATCCGCAACATTATCTAGGAAATACTCAAGCACAAATAGATGCGGTACTAGAGAGCGTTCAAGGAAGTACACCATAATGACATTAATCAATAATCGTAATGGTCAGCAGCTTGCGGTCTATCGTTTTGGTGACGATACAAAACCAAGCATCATTTTTTCAAACTCACTGGGCACTGATCATGGCATGTGGCAAGCCCAAATTGATTATTTTTCCAAAGATTATGATGTGATTTGCTATGACACACGTGGTCATGGAAGAAGTAGTGTCATTGAAAATACCACAATCATTGATTTGGCCAATGATGTCCTTGATGTACTCAATCATTTCTCTATAGAAAAAGCACATTTTTGTGGTATCTCCATGGGGGGAGTTACTGGGATTCAATTAGGCATAATTGCACCAGAGCGTTTTAACTCTATTACGATTGCAAATTCAGCAGCAAAAATTGGAAATGCCGAGGCATGGTTGAGTCGTGCAGATGCGGTTGAACAAAATGGTTTGGCTGATATCGTCAGTACTACACATACGCGTTGGTTTAGTGAACAGTTTGATTATTTACACGATGTGACAGCTCAAAAAACCATTCAGAGTTTGTCTGTCACTCAGCCTAAAGGCTATGCAGCCTCTTGTCGTGCTTTAGCTCAGACGGATTTACGCAATCAACTTGGAAAAATTATTGTGCCTTGTTTGGCATTATGTGGCGGCTTAGATCCTGTGACCACAGTGAATGATGGTGAGTTTTTAAAACAACATATACCTGACTGTCAACTTGCAGTCATAGATGCATCGCATTTATCCAATATTGAGCGACCAGTTGAATTTAACCAAGCATTGCTTGCTTTTATTCAGTCTTAAGCACATCTGAACATCAAATAATTTCAATTTTAAAGAGGAACAACCTCATGAATGATGAAGAACGTTATAAGCAGGGGCTAGAAGTCCGTACTGAAGTCTTGGGTGAAGCCCATGTCGGGCGTTCACTTGAAAATTTAAATGAATTTAATGCTGATTTTCAAAACTTCATTAGTCGTTTTGCATGGGGTGAGGTTTGGTCACGACCAGGATTGCCAAGACATACACGTAGTTTGGTGACGATTGGAATCTTACTTGCATTGGGGCGTGAAGCAGAGCTCAGAATGCATATTCGTGCTTGTTTCAACAATGGCGTTACTAAAGATGATCTTAAAGAATTATTTTTGCATGCGTCTTTATATGCAGGACTTCCTGCAGCCAATGCTGCAATGCATATGGCAGAAGAAGTATTTGCAGAGTTAGGCATTTCGCCTGAGAAAATTAAATAAACGGACGATATTTTAAATTGAATAAGGAGAGATTCATGTCTCAAATTCTGATGGGTGCTTATGCACAGCGAAATACAGATGATCATCCACCAGCATATGCACCGGGATATAAAACCAGTGTATTACGTTCACCGAAAAATGCACTGATTTCGATTGCGCAAACATTAACCGAGGTTACTGCACCTCACTTTAGCGCAGACTTATTGGGTCCTAAAGACAATGATTTAATTTTAAATTATGCAAAAGATGGTTTACCTGTTGGTGAACGCGTCATTATTTATGGTTATTTACGTGATCAATTTGGTCGTCCAGTTAAAAATGCTCTGATTGAAGTATGGCAAGCGAATGCCTCAGGACGTTATCGCCATCCTAATGATCAGTATGTGGGAGCTATGGACCCTAACTTTGGTGGTTGCGGTCGAATGCTCACAGATGAAAATGGTTTCTTCATTTTTAGAACGATAAAACCAGGACCTTATCCGTGGCGTAACCGTATCAATGAGTGGCGTCCAGCACATATCCATTTTTCTGTGATGGCAGATGGCTGGGCACAGCGTTTGATTTCCCAGTTTTATTTTGAAGGCGATACATTAATTGATAGCTGTCCAATTTTAAAAACTGTTCCTTCAGAACAACAGCGAAGAGCTTTAATTGCGCTCGAAGACAAGAGCAACTTTATTGAAGCAGATAGTCGTTGCTATCGTTTTGACATTACTTTACGTGGTCGTCGTGCGACATATTTTGAAAATGATTTGACTTGATAGGGAGCATCAGGATGAATGGCTGGAAATTTGAAGAATTACATGAAACACCATCTCAAACAGGTGGTCCATATGTCCATATTGGATTAATGCCTAATCAAGCAGGTATAGAAGTATTTGAGCATAGCTTCAATAATCAAATGGTGAAAGATGGCACTCAAGGTGAACGTATTCGCCTCGAAGGGCAAGTTTTTGACGGATTGGGTTTACCACTTCGCGATGTACTCGTAGAAATTTGGCAAGCTGATGCCAATGGTGTTTATCCAAGTCAACAGGATACGCAAGGGAAGCAGCCAGATCCAAACTTTTTAGGTTGGGGTAGAGCGGGTGCGGATTTTGACACTGGTTTTTGGAGCTTCGATACGATCAAACCAGGTGCTGTTCCTGGACGTAAGGGTTCACAGCAAGCACCACATATCGCGCTGGTTATTTTTGCGCGTGGTATCAATTTAGGTTTACATACTCGAGTTTACTTCGAGGATGAAGCTGAAGCGAATGCGAAAGACCCAATTTTGAATGGCATTGAGTGGGCGCCACGTCGTCAAACACTCATTGCTAAGCGTGAAGAGCGTGATGGTCAGATCGTTTATCGTTTCGATATTCGTATTCAAGGTGAAAATGAAACTGTATTCTTTGATATTTAAACTTTGAACAAGAAATTAAAAAGGTCAGTGATTTCACTGACCTTTTGTTGTTTCTATCAATAGATTTTGATGAAACAACTTATCTTAACAATACAAAGTTATATATTCGTGAGCATAAATTATTGTGGCTCTTTTTGTAAAACGACATATGGTGTATTTACTACGGATTTTTGTTTTAACTTATAGATGATGAAAATGGCAATAGCTGCTAAAACAAATGCAAAACCAAAATTTCCGTACAATTCTAAAGGCGAGTTCCCTAGGTCTAAAAAGTATCCCGCAATGATTGGAGAGAAAATACCACCAAAACGACCAACACCAGTTGCAATCCCCACGCCTGTTGATCGTACATCTGCCTCATAGAGCTGTGTAGAAATGGCATAGATTCCAGCTAAACAGCCATTAATAAAGAATCCTAGCGTTGTGGCAACGATAATTAATATATTTAAATTATCTGTATTGTTCACAAACAATAAAATACATACGTACGTGAGGATTAAAAAGGCAATTTGATTGATGTATACGCTGACTTTAGAACTAAGAACACCAATGATAAAACTACCTAAAATACCACCCACGCTGATCATCATGGCAGTTTTAATAGATAATGAGTTATCTAGACCAGAACTATTGAGAATTTTAGGTGTCCAGCCCATCACGAAATAAAAACCAAAAAGAATAAAGAATATAGAAACCCATAATACAAGGGATTTAACTAAATACTTGTGGTTAAATATTTCTACGTAAGAAGACTTTTGATTTTCTACATATGCTTTGGGTAGTGTGAGAATTGGTTTTTTATGCATTTTAGAGAAAATTTGATTCAATTTTTCCAAAGCATGTTTTGGTTGTTTTAGTAATAAATAATCGATCGATTCTGGTAAAAATTTCAATGAGCACAGAAAAGCAAATGTAGTAACGAATCCACCAATTAGAAATACTTGTCTCCAACCGATACTTTCTAAGCTATATACAGCAAGTAGTGCTCCGCTAATTGCTCCAATCCCATAACCGGCAGATAATATACCAACACTAAAACTTTTATATTTAGTCGGAGAATATTCACTGGCCAAAATCATAGCACTGATTTGAACACCACCAATACCAACACCAGTGAAAAATCTGCACAGAACCAATTGTTTAAAGTCGGTGGCAAATGCAGATGCAAACATGCTCAGACCACAGATTAATAGACAAAGGTTAATTAAATTACGTCTACCGATTTTATCTGCGAGAGGTGCAAGTAAAAATGAACAGACGGTCATACCAATTAAACCAGCACTAATTAAAGTTCCTATATTAGTACCAGTTAATGAAAACTCATTGGCAACTGAACTTGCCAAATAAGCCATTATCATGAAATCGAATCCATCGATAATGTATAAAATAAAACAGAAAAAACGACGAATTTTTGATATGAACTTATTTTGTCATTATCGACACAATCCTTTAATTTTAAGATATCCATTCTTTTTTTAATCCTTATAGAACCATAAATGCAGCACTGGTTTTTGCCACTAACTTTCCATGCTGCCAAGCTTCACTTTCAATGCTTAAAATTTTACGTCCTTCTTTAATGAACCACGCTTTTGCCAATACTTCACCAACTTCACATGGTCTGAAGAAATTAATTGTTAAATTAATTGTGGCAGCTGGTTTTTCTGTTTGATTTAAGGCAGCTAAAATTCCCATTGCATCATCAAGCATGGCGCAGATCATGCCTCCTTCAACACTTCCCCTAGGGTTGGTAAAACTTTCAAGAGCAATATATTGAACTGAAATTACTCGCTTTTCCTTGTCCCACTGAAGTTGATGACCACCCAATAAATGATGAATAGGGGGTAAATAAGATAAAACTTGTTCGTCCATTGAAAAGTACTCCTTTTAATATTTATTTCACTGCAAATGCATCATAGATCATGGCTTTTCCGAGACGCATTGCACTTCCAACTGCAATTGTCTGATTTAACCATGCATATTTTTCTGAGCTAGTTTCAAACTGCATGGTTAACTTGAAGTAATATTGAGTGGGATTAACATCTTCGCCACGACTTAATTGTTCTAGTACTTGTGGTGAAGCATGGCGATAACCTTTAGTTTGTAAATAAATCAGAGCACCATCATCAGTTTCTAATAAATAGCGTGTATCTATATATGCCAACCCTTTGCTATCGACCTTTTGCCAATCTGCACCATTATTAAGAATACGCCCCTTCAAACTTGGTCCAGAAAAAGATCCTCCAGTGATCGGGATAATGCGTCTTTGCCCTAAATCTGAAGTTTTACCCAGTTCCCAAACTGGGGCTGTGAGTTCAACATTGAAAGTCGCAAGGGGTTCAAGTTTTATGGGTTGTGGTGAATATTGGGTATTTGCCAGACTTAATGCACTGGTGGTATAGACCAATAAGCCGATTAAATATTTCATACTTATTATCCTTAGAGAGGGTAGGGTTCCTCAGTAAAGAACCCTTTTGTTATTATTTAAATTTCCACGTGTAATCAATATTGATACGAGTTTCATTGGCTGGCTTAATATTGGCGGTAATTGGCATATCATTATCGTAGATCGCGTAACGCGCGCGTAAACCTAAATTTTTTAGTGGGCCATTTTGAACTGTGTAAGCTAGATCAAAATCCAATTCATCTTCCGAAAAATCTGTACCACCCAACTGTGGTGCGTAAATATTGCTACCATGGGTATAGCGGGTCATAAAACGAAGACCTGGAATATAGTCTTTAAAATCGTATTCATAACGCAGGCTATAAACACGCTCTTTCGCATTCAAAAACTCACCAGTCCAAGTATCAATTGCTAGTCCAGTTTCTCCTCCAGTTAAGTACGGAAAAGCAGTATCTCCAAAGTGGTGAAATGTAGAAAAGATAAACTTATGGTTTTGGTGTTGAAGTTCTGAATGGCTATGAAGTAAATTATTGTCAACTAAACCCGCTTTAGCAGTCCCATCTTCATCGCTAATGTAGTAACGCAACTGTGTCGTAAAAGTGGATTGATTTGAGATTGGATATTTATAGGTTATGCCTAACAACGATTGGCGATATAAGTCGTTAACATCCATATGAAATGCAGTCAACCGCAATGGATTATTAGTCAAGTCATAATGTCCACCTAAGTAATACAAATAATCTGTTTCTTCAGAAATATAACGACCATTTACTCCAGAGATCTTTATAGCTTCATAATTTGTAGAATCACGTTGATTTACTTCATCAATATAGGATGCTTGGAGATCCAGACCTTGAATATCTTTAGATTGAACTGCAACACCTCGATAAGTTTGAGGTAAAAGTCGTGCTGGAGAGCCGACTAAAACAGGAGTCATGGGTTGAAGGGTCCCTATACGTACCTCGGTTTCAGAAACTTTAGCTTTTAAAGTGACTCCAACTTCACCATATTGATCTGCAGGCTCATTGGTTTCCAAGGAACGAATTAAGTTTCCTGTACCTCCATATTTAGCATCAGCATCCAGTTTAAAACCTGCAGTCGCTAATAGATCTAAACCAAAACCAATCGTTCCATCGGTGAATCCAGATTGCGCTTTAAAGATAAATCCTTGTGTCCAGTCTCTTAATGCGGGGTATCTATTCTCAACTTTAAAGTCACGGTCAAAGTAGAAGTTACGTGCAGTTAATTCGACTTTACTTTGGTCGATAAAATTATTTGCAAATGCTGGAGCGGTACATAATAGAAGTGGTGTGATCCATAATTTTTTCATCTTTATTTCATCCTGAAATAGTATTAATACATAGAGGTAATCTTTGTGTTATTTTCCTAAAAGTTCTCTTGCAACGATTTCTTTCATAATTTCATTGGTTCCCCCATAAATTTTTTGAACACGTGCATCGACATAAAATCGAGATATTGGATATTCCCGCATGTATCCATATCCCCCGAACAATTGCAGAAGTTGATCAATGACTTCACATTGGGTATCAGTGATGAAGCATTTCAATGCCGCAACTTCGCTTACATCCAATACTCCCTGTTGATAAAGCAACTTACATTTTTCGACAAAGGCTTCGGCTGCTAGAGTTTTAATTTTGGCTTGAGCGATTACAAAACGAGTATTTTGAAATTGTGCAATTGATTGTCCAAAAGCTTTACGTTCGAGGACATATTCTTGAGTAATTTCTAAAGCACCTTGCAAAGCGCCTAATGCCATGAGAGAAATACTCAAACGCTCACGTGGAAGTTCTTGCATGAGATAGCTAAAGCCTTGACCTTCCTGACCTAATAATTGGTCTTTAGGAACTCTGACTTGGTCAAAAAATAATTCGGCAGTGTCTTGAGATTGAAGTCCAATTTTTTTTAGACCACGACCTTTTTTTACTCCATCTAAATGAGCATCCACCAATAAAATCGAAATACCTTTAGCTCTTGCTTGAGGATCAGTTTTAGCAACTAAAACTATGAGATCTGCATGTTGACCATTCGATATAAACGTTTTTGAACCATTCACTACATAATGATCGCCATCTAATAAGGCTTGAGTGCGGATGGCTTGTAGGTCTGAGCCTGCATTGGCTTCAGTCATTGCAATAGCTGTAACAACTTCACCGGATACCATTTTAGGTAACCAATATTGTTTTTGATCTTCACTTCCAATATTCTGGATATAGGGTGAAACAAGTTCACTCTGACCACCGATTGCAACGGCTAACGCAGAGAAGCCCGCTCGAGCAGTTTCTTGAACGATCATTTGTGAATAATATATCGGTGCGCCGTAACCTCCATATTGTTCAGGTACATCGACGCATAAAAATCCATTTTGTCCAAGTTGATCCCAAACTTGTCGAGGCATGAGTCCTTGCTCTTCCCATGACTCATAATATGGGGCGACAAACTCTGCTAGGAAGCGTCGATAATTGTCCCGAAACAGCTCAAAATCACTATCTTTCTGCATAGCGTTATCCTAATTTTGAATGCAACTGTCTAAGCAGCGTTTGACTAAACGCTGCTGAATAAAAAAGTTGAGTTAATTTCTAAGGGTTGGAATGCGAATAATGAGTGGATTATTGATGTTTTTTTCGTATAACTCTTCCACCATTGCTATGCGACGTTTCAAGATACCACTTTGATTGAGATTGCCTTTATCAGTGGTTTCTCCTGCATCAAGAAGTGGAGGTTCAATCATGAGGTAAAGCATTGAAACAGTGTTTGAACTACCTGTCGCATCTTTGTTGAAATCAATTAAAAACTGCTTAAACCACTGTTGAACTTTAGGGTGTAGAAGCACCTCTTTAGTATCCACTAGACTTAAATCTAATCCTGCATACTCAGCGCAATCTGCAATTTTGGGAAATATTAAAAAACCAATCGCACTTAAATTAGATCCGGTAATACAAACATCTTGAATAAGTCGATTACCTGTAATGAGAACTTTATTGCGTAATGTTCCAACATTGACAAAGGTACCTGTATTCAACTTAAAATCTTCAGCTATACGGCCATCATACATGAGTCCTTGACTCGGGTCGGATGGGTCTACTAACTTCACTGCATCCCCAGTGCGATAAAAGCCTTCATCATCAAAGATATTAGCTTGTTGTTCCATAGGTAGACGCCAGTAATGTTTCATGACATTTTTACCACGAACACAAAACTCAAGTTTGTCACCATAAGGAACTAATTTCACTTCACAACCTGGAGCTGGATATCCAATGAACCCAGCCATTACTTTGGGACCAGTTGTAAACACACATGATGGTGCAGTCTCAGTCATCCCCAAACCGCTCATGATACGAATACGTTCCCCACAGTGTGACTGCGCAATTTGGTCAAGTCTGTTCCAACCAGCTTCTGATAGTGCAGCACCAGCAAAAAACAAAATTTTAACTCGACTAAAAAAATTTTCACGTAACTCAGCATCTTGTTCAAGTGCTACGGTTATTTCTTCCCATCCTTTAGGAACGTTTAAATACACAGTAGGTGCAATTTCCTTAAGATTTCTGATGGTTTCTTCCATCTTTCCTGGAACTGGCTTGCCGTCATCAATATAAATTGTGCCGCCGTTATATAATGCGATTCCTACATTATGACTACCACCAAAAGTATGATGCCATGCTAACCAATCAACCAATACTGGGGGGGTCTCTTCAAATTCAGGGAAGGTCTGAAGCAGCATTTGTTGATTGGTACATAGCATCAAATGAGTTGTAGGTACCGCTTTCGGCATTTTAGTTGAGCCAGATGTAAATAGAAATTTCGCTATTTGATGTTCATCAATTGTCTCATAATGATCTTTAATATCATTAATTTCAGAGGAGAGGAGTGAGGAGAAAGCAAGGCAATTTTTCTCACCAAATTTTCCAGAATTCGTAACTATCACAATATCATCTGTATCGCAGCAATGTTCAATCGCTTTAGCAAAAGCTTGACCATCATTAGCAAAAACCAAACCTGGTGTTAGAACATCAAACACATGTTTGAGCTTGCCAAAATCTTTAGAAATAAGTGAATAGGCAGGAGAAATTGCGGAGAATGGAATCCCTGCAAGCATTGCTCCCATTGACAAAGTTAGATGCTCTAGATCATTTCCAGATAGAATGACAATAGGACGTTCAGTTGAAAGATGTGAATACTGTTTCAAACTTTGTGCAATACGCCATGCTCGATCTAATGTTTCTGCGTATGTAAGCTTAATCCATTCATCATCATGACCACGTTTTGCTGCAAATACACGATCGGGATGCGTTTGAGCATATTGAATTAAACGGTCAGTAATTTTTTGTGGGTATGGTTTAAGTTGTTCTTTTGGGGAAATATACAAAGTGCCATTTTTAGATTGAAACTCAATCTCGTGACTGCCTAATTTAACAAATCGCTCAGGATATTTATGCGTATGAACCGTCATATTCGACATTGTTTTCACTCCATGTATTTTTAGCTATTCTTTTCCAACGAAAAGAGCTGACTTCATGTCAACTCTTTGAAATGTTCGTTAAATAGGGTAGTGACGAGTTTTGGTTTGCATGGTGATCCAACGCAGCTCAGTGAACTCTGCAACTGAGACTTTACTCCCAAATCGTCCATAACCACTTTGTTTCACACCACCAAAAGGCATTTGCGCTTCATCATGAACGGTTGCACCATTAATATGACAAATACCTGATTCGATACGTTTAGCAACATCTAGAGCTAGGGATAAATCTTGACTAAAAACTGCTGCAGATAATCCAAATTCTGAGTCATTTGCTAAATCGATTGCTTCATCAACAGTTTTAAAACGTTGAACGGTGCACACAGGACCAAAAGATTCTTCGGCATAAATCTGCATATCTTTAGTGACGTCAACTACGATAGTAGGTTGCATCATAGCACCATCAATGCTTAAACCCAGTGGTAAATATGCACCTTTTTCACGTGCATCTTCAATTAAATTTTTGATTCTTGTTGCAGCTTTTAAACTTTCTAGAACGCCCAGAGGTTCTTGACTCTCAAGTGGATTTCCTGCTCTGATATTCTGAACTTTATTGATCAATTTTTCGATGAATTGGTCTGCAATTTTTTCATCCACAAGAACACGCTCTGTCGACATACAGATCTGTCCCTGGTTGAAAAAAGCGCCGAAACTGATGGCATTAACGGCTTCGTCCAGGTCCGCTTGCTCCAATACAATGACCGGTGCTTTGCCACCAAGTTCCAGCAACACTGGTTTGAGGTATTTCGCTGCAGTTTCTGCAATTATTCGTCCTACATGCGTTGAACCTGTAAAATTAATTCTTTTAGTCAATGGATGACTGATTAAACGCTCTACAATCTGTGGAGCATCTTGCGGGGCATGAGTAATGACATTGACAACACCATCGCCAATACCTGCTTCATGAAGTACTTCCCCAATTAATCGATGTGTTGCAGGGCAAGCTTCAGATGCTTTAAGTACGACTGTATTCCCACAAGCCAGAGGCATCGCTAAGGCACGAGTGGCTAAGATAACAGGAGCATTCCACGGCGCCATACCAACGATGACACCACATGGAACGCGAACACCCATAGCGATATTGCCAGGAACATCTGATGGAATAATATTTCCATCAATTTGTGTAGTCATGGCTGCTGCTTCTCTCAGCATATTGGCAGCAAGATGGACATTAAAGCCATACCACGTCGCAGTTGAACCTATTTCATGTATTGCAGTTTGAATAAACTGTTCAGTTTTTTGATCCATCAAATCTGCAGCTTTAAGCAATTTTAAACGTCGGTCTGTTGGTGATAGAAGAGACCAAGTTTTGAATGCTTCATGCGCTGACTCAATTGCACGATCAACATCGCTTAAAGTCGCTGCTGCACTCGTTGATGCGATTGAGCCATTAATTGGACTGATTCTTTCAAAAGTTTGTCCTGAACTTGCTGCAACAGATTGGCCGTGAATAAGTAACTGTACGTTTTGCATGGTGAATGTTTCCTTACATGTCCATCATGACGAAAAAAGTAGATTCTGCTTAAGCAGGACGTTTATAAGTTTGAAGACCTGGTTTGATTGTTTTGTCATCCAAGAATTGCTTCATACCTTGTGCACGACCACCTTCATCATCACGGTAGTTGCATTGATCCAGTTTGGCGTATAAGTAATCTTCGTTTTGCTCCCAAGTCAGCTCACGACAGCGCTTAAAACCATTCTTCGCTGTACGCAGTACAACTGGATTCTTTTCAAGCAAATTATTTGCCAGTTCAGTTACTTCTGCACGTAATTGTGCGAGTGGAACACTCTTGTTCACTAAGCCCATATTTGCAGCTTCAACACCAGAGAAGGTTTTGCCTGTCATGATGTAGTACATAGAAGCACGATGACCAACTGTATCAGCCATAGCTTTGCTCACTAAGTTACCTGGAGGAATTCCCCAATTCACTTCAGACAAGCCAAATGTAGCTTCATCTGCTGCAATGGCTAGATCACATGCGACTAGTGGTGAGAATCCACCACCGAAGCACCAGCCGTTTACCATTGCAATCGTTGGTTTTGAATAAAAACGAAGTAAATGCCATTGCCAACGTGATGCATCACGACGAATTCGCTCTTGGAAAATTTCTGGCTGGCTGTCAACCTCACGGAAGTACTCTTTCAAGTCCATACCTGCTGTCCAAGAATCTCCAGCACCAGTGAGTACCACAACACCTGCTTCTGGATCGAGTTCAAGCGTTTCAAGTACATCAATCATTTCTTTATTTAAGGTTGGACTCATCGCATTTTTCTTTTCTGGGCGATTTAAAGTGACCCAAGCAATGCCAGCTTCAACGTTTACATCTACAGTGGACCAGCGATTTTGATAAGACATGATAAGCTCCTTAATGTTTGTTTTATGTCCTGATGGAATTAAGATAATATCAGTTAAACTTACATACAAGTGTTTTTTTGAATTTTTTATAAATTTTTTATAATTAATTGATAATTATTAAAATAATACTTTAAATGAATTTTATTTGAAAAAAAATATTGATTATTTGATAAGTTTAGGTGATATTTTTTGAGTTGCCTGGACGGAGGCAATACATAGGATGTGTATTTTTTTTAAAGTATTTTAAAAGCTCTAAAAGGGACAATAAAAAATGGAACAAAGTGTAAGTAGTAAGACTAAAGCTACGCTTACACTCGTACTGTGTTTCGCTATCGCTGTATTTGAAGGTTTCGATCTTCAATCAATGGGCGTAGCAGCACCACGGATGCGAGCAGAGTTTGGCTTAGATAATACTCAAATGGCATGGGCGTTTAGCGCGGCAATCTTGGGTACTTTACCTGGTGCATTATTAGGAGGTCGTTACGCTGATAAAATTGGGCGTAAGGCAGTTCTATTGACCAGTATTTTAATTTTTGGAGTGATGTCAGTTCTAACGGCATATGCTTCTGATTATACACTGCTTTTAATCATTCGTTTCTTAACTGGGTTAGGGATGGGTGGTGCTTTACCAATGATGATCACCATGGCATCAGAGGCAGTATCAGAGAAACATAAAGGCATTGCAGTCAGTATTATGTATAGCGGTATTCCATTTGGTGGAATGTTGACATCATTCGTGGCAATGGGTTTAGCTGGTGATGCGCAATGGAGACATATCTTCTACATTGGTGGCTTCGCTCCAATTCTTCTAATCCCTTTGCTAATGAAATATTTGCCGGAGTCTAAAGACTATTTAACAGCGACGAAGAATAAAACTTCTACCCCATTCTTTGAAGTGTTGTTTGCAAAAGAACGGCGTTTTTCCACGATTCAAATTTGGATCAGTTTTTTCTTTACGTTAGTTGTTTTATATTTTTTACTCAACTGGTTGCCACTATTGATGGGTGCACAAGGTTTAGGAAAAACAGAAGCGAATTATGTTCAAATTGGTTACAACATCGGTGGTATCTTCGGATCGATTCTCATGGGAACTTTACTTGATAAGATTCGCATGAGTACTGTAATTAAATTTATATATATTGGCATCTTGTTATCACTGTGCTGTCTTGCAATCTCTCCAACTGTTGCCTTACTTGTATTGTCTGCTGTGGGGTGTGGTCTATTTATTGTAGGTGGCCAATCAGCGCTCTATGGATTGGCAGCGATGTTCTATCCAACAGAAATGCGTGGGACGGGCGTAGGCGCTGCAGTCGCAGTAGGGCGTATAGGATCTTTTGCTGGGCCACTATTTGCTGGCATGCTACTGTCGTTAGGTTCTAGTTCAGCAATGGTCATTGGTGCAAGTATTCCACTGATTTTATTTGCAGCTATTGCGGCATTAATGCTTGTACGCAAGCCACGTGCAGAGCAGTCTGATGCTGTGCTAAATATAACTACACGTTAAACTTATGTTAAAAGTATGATTACGACAGTAGTCATACTTTTGTTCATCTATTAAGGAAGATAAAATGTCAGAAGTTAATCATTCGATTCCGACACTGAGCTATATAATTGCAAGGGTTGATCGTATTGTGAGTAAACTTTTAACTGAACGTTTAAAAGACTTAGATATCACCTTATCTCAGTTTACAGCATTGTCAGTTATCGCTGCGAAAGGCAATCTATCTAATGCAAAACTTGCAGAACGTTCATTTATTAAACCGCAATCTACCAATAAAATTCTACAAGATTTACAAAACCACGATTGGATCAGTAGAGCTTCAGATCCCTCACATGGACGAAGAATTTTAATTAATGTAACGCCTAAAGGATTTGAAAAACTCGAACAATGTCGAAACATTGTTAATGAGATAGAACAAAAAATGTTAGATGGGGTAGATATCCATTTAGCTTATTTAATTCGAAACAATCTAGAGTTAATGGCAACCAATCTTCAAAAAATAAATATTGATGATACGAACTCATAATCACCTCAGTTATCAAAAATAGAATAGTGAATTTCCGGCCTAAAAGCGTCCTTTAAGTCAACAGAGATTGATATTCCAAATCTGACTCGTTAGGATCAATCATGATCAAAAAAATTGAGTAGTTATATGTCTTCAGGGCAGCAAGTGTTAATTGAACTTCGAAAAATGATTATTTCTGGGGAGATTGCAGGAGGTTCTCGTTTGGCTGAAATTCCGACTGCTGAAATGCTAGGTGTATCGCGTCAACCTATTCGAATGGCTTTTCGGCTTTTAGAGCAAGAAGGCTTACTCGTTAAAAATCCAACTCGAGGCTATACTGTTCGAGAAATTTCATCCAAATTAGTTCATGATGCTTTGCATGTACGTGGAGTTTTAGAAGGTCTTGCTGCAAAAACGCTTGCTGAAAAAGGCATGACGTTAGATCAACATCAAACACTTTTGAATTGTATTACGCAAATTGATTCCATATTCAATAAACCAGAATTAACAAGCGATGATTTAGAAACCTATCACCATTACAACACTATTTTTCACAATACTATTATTCAAGGCTCGGATAATGTCGCAATTGTGCAAGCACTCAGTAAAAACAATCAGTTACCTATGGCATCTGCACAAGCACTGACTTATGATAAAAATAATGCGCTGTCTGAAATTCGTCGTTTGCAATATGCGCATATCCAACACTGCTCAATATTCAATGCATTAAAGCAACAAGACTCAGCACGCGCTGAAAGTTTAATGCGTGAGCATAGTCATGTGGTTACTTTAGGGGAGACTATGCGTTCAATATTTCACACAGATGGGTCTATATAAAAAACCCTTCAATTAATGAAGGGCTACACTTGAAAATCTATCGATCCAAATTAAACATCAATGATAATTCGTTGAGATTTGGCTCTTGAGCAACAAGGTGTGAATTGATCATTTGCAGCTTGTTCCTCTTCAGTTAAATACATATCTCTGTGATCAATTTCACCTTCAACTACATTCACTAAGCAAGTGCCACAAATACCTTGTTCACAAGATAAAGGGATACAGATTCCAGCATGTTCTAAAGCTTGTGCTGCAGATTGATCAGCTGCGACATGAATACGTTGCCCTGTTTTTAAAATCTCAATTTCAAAACTGCCATCTTGACTGGTATCAATAGCTTGTGCGCTGAAATGCTCTTTATGTACTTGATGACTAGGCCAAGAGAGCGTTTCTGCGGTATGGATCACATAGTTCATAAAACCATCTGGGCCACATACATAAATATGATGATCGATATGAGGAGAGGCAAAGACCGTATTCAAAAGAATATGTGTTTCAGGTTCATCATCAATATGGATGTGGACGGAATCTCCTAGAGCCTCTAAATCTTGTTGGAATGCAATAGAAGCTCTCGTTTTCACAAAATACAGTAATTGGAAGGGCTGATTATTGCGTTTAAGCTCTTTAGCCATTGCTAAGATAGGAGTGATACCGATTCCACCTGCACACAAATATGCATATTCTGTCTCAGGAACCAAGGCAAACAAATTTCGTGGTTCACTAATCTTGAGCTGCTGACCCTCACGAAGTTGTTCATGAATAAATTTAGAACCACCACGTGATAAAGGATCATTCAGGACACCAATGACGTAACGGTGCTGCTCTGAACTACAATTTGCCAAAGAATACTGTCTAATTAATTGATTACCTAAGTGCACATCAATATGTGCACCGGCTTGAAAAGCTGGTAATAATTCACCATGGGTGTTTACCAGTTCGAAAGATAAAATGTGTTCATTATGACGATAAATCTTCTGAATAGTCACATCCATGTGAGTATCGCTCCTTGGTAAAATGAAAAACTGATAAAATGTGGGTTTACTTTAAACAACATTCAAAGTTGTAATTTTCTGCTCATCATTCGTTTGCTCTAAGCTGATCAAGCGGTCAATTACTTTTCGAGATTGAACACCGCCTGCATCAATATTCAGCATCAGCAATTTACGATCAGGATGTCTCAATAAATTCTGTTGCTGTTGTTCAAGCATATCTAAATCTTCCGAGAAAATTTTGCCCTGTCCCTCACGAATTTGGTTAGTTAATTCGATGTTGTCGGGTTGGAAGTGTCGAGCCATTCCCCAGAAATACCAGTGAGACGTTTCCGTTTCGGGGGTAATAAAATCTACAACGATTGAAGACACTTTTTTATTTTCCGGTGCGTTGTAACCACCATGTCCTGCGTGGGCAACACCAACTTCAATATGAACATTGCTAGGTGCATGAAAGTGACAAATTTGCCAACGGTCTACTAGAACATCTGCAGCGAGATTATTACCTTTTAGAGCCATTTGCCAAAATGGAGGTGCATAAATGTTTTCCATATGACGTTCAGTCACAACATGGTCACCATCAACACGAGTGGTTGGTGCAGCTTCATCAATTTCTTTTTGACCAATGCTGTTTGCATGAACATATGTTTCATGGGTGAGATCCATTAAGTTATCAATCATCAAACGGTAATCACAGTTGATGTGGAATAGTCCACCACCATAGGCCCATTCTGGATTTTCAGCCCACTCTAAAGTTGGGAGTTGATCTTCACTTGCAAGCGATTGGTCTCCTGGCCATACCCAAATAAAGCCAAATTTTTCAATTGCGCGATAGCTTTTATTGCAAGGAAAGCCACGTACACGTTGGCCAGGCATTGAAACCGTTTTACCGTCACATCCCATCACTAACCCATGATAACCACAGACCAGTTGACCATCTTCAACAAAGCCTAATGACAAAGGTGCACCGCGATGTGGGCAAAAATCTTCAATGGCATGTATTTGGTTTTCTTTTCCACGATAAAAAACCATTTTTTCACCGCAAATTTGTCTTCCTAGAGGCTTATCTTGTACTTCTTCAGGTCGTGCCGCCACATACCAAGTATTTTTTACAAACATGAGTTGATCTCCTTATCAATTGGATCCAATAATTCTATTTTTTAGATAAAAAGTCAATAATAAACTTTGAAAATAAATATTTTGGATCCATTTTTGAGAGAGCATTTAAATAATAATTATTTTTGAGCAAAAATGATGGCAAATCACCATCTAAGAATATGGCGAAATTGATTCATTGTCAGAGAGGGGGACGAGGGTTAATTCATTAAACAAAAAATGCTTAAACTTGATCGATTATTGGGATTTTATTTTTAGCTGCATTAGAAAATTAAAATTGACCTAATTTTTTCATTTGACGACGACGTCTCGTGAGCCCCAAGATTTCTTGGCGATCTTGAATTTCTTGAGCAGAATAAGGCAGCGTCAGTTGCAATGCTTCGAGTTCAAGATGACTGTTTTCAATGAGGAAGCAGTCATGCTCAACTGGCCATGTACTGGTAATGGGTTTGCGTTTACGGGAATAGTTCATGGTTAAATTATAAAATTTGAGAAATGAATAATGTAGATGCGGATCAAGTTAAACGACAAAACATGTCGTAATGATTTAGAACACTAAGATTTTAAACCCTATTTTAATGAGAATCTTTCAATGTACTTTTAAGTGATATTGATTGAGTAAAATTACCTAGATTTACACGGTTTACATAACATCTGGATTTTGAAATGAGTTGTTACGTTTCGTGCCATCCCTCTACTGGTTTTTAAGTTAATATTTTAAAAGTTAAAACTTAATAACCCCAAGAAAATTAAAAATAAAAATTAAGAAATAATCATTTCTGTAATGAACGATTCAACGAATAATCATCGGAATGAGTAAAAAATATGATGCTAATCGTGGTGTGTTTTGCTTTGGTCAGTTGCTATGCCGTATGGCGACTATTATTACAACCTAAATTGATTATGGGGAATACGCAGAGGCACTTTGATTTAACAAAACTCCTCAAGTCTACTGATCTCAGCCAGCCAGCGCGCTTGGTGTATGATACAGATTCTGTCGAAGACATTCGTATGTTTGATGAGGTTGCAAAATTAATGTTTGAGAAACGTGTAAATCATCGTGATATCAAGTTTGCTCAGCAAATTCAATATGAGTTTTTGAACAAGATGCCATCACGAACTTTATGTCAGATCAATCAATTTGATTTAGGTGAGTGGTCGATTTTATGGGAATTTCGCAATCAATCCCTTGAATACTATGTGAGTCAATATGGCATCATGTATCGACATACTGACGCACAAGGGGTAGAGCATCAATCTGACTTCATTCAGTAATTTAGAATTTAATCATTAACTAAATTGAGATAATTTTGGAGCATGTCATCCCAAATTTTCTCTGCGCCTTTTTTGAAGTATCCCATGTGTCCAATTGCAGGCATTTGAGATTGTTTAGCTGTGATATCAATGTAGCGCATATCAGCAGAACGATAATGTTGCATAAAGGCTTTTCTCGAATTTGGAAGAGCCCAGTCATCATCTAATGCTGAAACAGCATAAATTTTGGTTTTAACACTTGCGTATTGTGCTTTTAAATCCTCTTGTTCTGGGTCAGCGAAAAAATATAACGGATTTTTGCACCAACGACGCCACTGTTGATATACCCCTAAAGGCAGATCAGAGCCCATATTGAATTTACTCCAAGGTAAATAACCTGTGACTGCGACAATGGGTGGAAACACAATGCTCCACATCACGGATACTTTGAATCTTTCTTTGAACGGCATATATCCTGCCCAACCTGCACCTGTGCCGTAGCAACACATGGCACTGACTCGATGATGATTAGGGGTAAGTCCCAAGGCTTGACCACCATAGGAATGTGCAGTCACAAATAAGGGGAAAGTATCGCTAGAAAAGTATTCAATGGCACCAGCGAGATCAAGTTTCCCCCAATCCAAATAACTCATTTTAAAACCTTTGAGTTGTGCTGGAGATGATGCCCCCACACCACGATAATCAAAGGTTAGCACTTCAAAACCACGTTCTGCAGCATACTCTGCAAATCTGCGATAAAAAGGTTGGGGAACCGCTGTCGCTGAAGCCACAATAATACGTGCAACAGTCTTCACACCAGATGATAGGTAGCGAGTGCCGGTGAGCATATAGCTATCTAAGGCAGGAAACTGAACTTGAGTTTTATTGATGCTTCTTGGCATCTGGTTCACATTTGGAATGGCTTGCATGTCTATATTTCCCGATATTGAACTATTGACCTTTAAAGCGAGGTTGACGTTTTTCGCTCATTGCTCGCATACCTTCGACTGCATCTTCAGATTGTATTAGTGGAAGAAGATGAGTCTTTAACTGATTAAAAGCGTACTGTTCATCATGTGAAATCGCTTCATGAGCAGCCGTCAATGTGGCTTGAACAGCGAGTGGAGCAGCTGAAGCGATGGATTTGGCAAGTTCAATGGCACGGTCAAGCGGATCTTGTTCTGTTACTTCGGTAATTAAATGAAGTCGATATGCAGTTGCAGCATCAAAAAAATCCCCCGTCAATAAGTAGCGCATTGCATTAGACCAACCTGCAGTTTTCACGAAGCGTGAAGTTGCTCCGCCAAAGGGGAGGATGCCACGTTGCACTTCAAGTTGAGTAAATTGGGTGTTTTGATGGGCAATACAGATATCGGCATTTAACATCAGTTCGATTCCAGCAGTGAAACAATACCCCTTCACAGCGACAACAACTGGTTTTTTTCGTTTACGACCAGTCGTGCCCCATGGGTTAATCAGATTCATATCTTCCGAAAATATACCATCTGACATACGCGGCTGAAGCTCAACCAGATCTAATCCTGCCGTAAAGTGCTCTCCATGTGCATAAATCACAGCACAGCGTAAATCGGTCTGGTCTTCGTAGGTGGTAAGTGTTTGTGAAAGTTCATCAATCATAAGGCTGTCAAATGCATTGCGCTTCGCAGCACGGTTTAAACCAATCAGCATCAGATGATTACGAATTTCAATAGTTATTCTGGTCATTTGAGTTGTATTCATCATTATTATTTTCCATTGAGGATATTCTATTTTTAGAGGAGTTTAATGGTTAGGTCAAAACTGTGCAGTTCAAATTGAACAGCGCTAAGTCGTGTTCGTTAAGAATCATGTATGGTGCCATTCAATATACGTTAGGATAGGCGTATCAAATAAACCACGATCATTTTACGTAGTGTATGAGCCTTTTAGAAATTATTTCAGTATTGATGAGTGTATTGGGTGTAACCCTCACGATTCGCCGTAATATTTGGTGTTGGCCTGTGAATCTCGTGGCTTATGGCTTATATGCAAAGTTATTTTATGACTATCAACTCTATGGTGAAACGATATTGCAATGCGTGTTTATCGGTTTAGGTGTGTATGGGTGGTGGATATGGAAAGCTCAGTTTAAACAACAAGAGCAACTTGCCATCAATCGTATTCAAGGGTTGAGAATTATCAAACATGTGTTTTTTACGATGTGTGCAGGACTTATTTTTGGTTTAGGTCTGGATTATTTTACGGATGCTTCCATTCCTTATTTAGATGCTCAATTGGCAAGTTTAAGTCTGCTTATTACATATTGGACGTCTAAACGATATTTGGAAATTTGGCCTGCTTGGATCGCGGTGGATATCATCTATGTCATGATGTTTATGTATAAAGATCTATATTTGACGGCTGGTCTTTATGGCGCATTTATTGTTTTAGCCTTATTAGGTTATCTTCAGTGGAAGAAAAAATATCAAGTTCAACAGCAAACCGTCTACTCACTCTGAAAAATCTACATCCTTGGACATTGATTTGAATGATTCGATCTGCAAAATAAAGCAGATCGACGTAACAATGAAATTGAATTTAACCAGTAGACTTTAAATGTATGATTATCCACTTTTGGGAAGCTCGATTTCTGCAATTTGTAAAATCATTACAACAGCATCCTCATCGTTATCTTAACTTTGAATCCGTTGCCGATTTTTATCAAAGTCAGTGGTTAAAAACGCTTCCTCCTCATACTGAATATTTTTGTACTGGATTAGACGATGGTGCAGAGCAATTTGATATTTTGATTCAATATTTGCATCATCAAGTCAGTATTCACATTGCACAAGAAATTAAAGTTATTTATCGAGAACTCGATCTCTAAGAGTTAGGAGTGTGCTTAGCAATTTTTAGCTGAGTCAAATTAAAATGCTTGAGCGTATCGTTAGCTGGATTTAAGCAAAAAAAGCTTTAAAAAAAAATAGAATAAATGGTAAAAAAACCTTGATAAATCCTAATCTTAAGGTTAGATTGTGATAATAAGTGCAATTATAATAAAAAATATGTGATTTTATTCACTATATTTTGTAGGGGGTGAAATAGATTTAATGATTACAGAGTTAAATGAAAATATAGTTTATTTTGATGAGCTGTTTCAATTGAGTTAGTTCATTATGTTAAGACTATTCAATCGAATTTTTCGCCCCTATACACTTCATTCATTTATGAATCAAAGTGTGTTGATGAATTGGAGTAACTTAAATAAATGTATTCTGGTCATGGTATTGGGCGGGCTTGCACATATCACCTGGATTACATGGTATTTATTTTCATTTCATCATCCTGCATTACATCATTGGCTCAATCCTGATTATTATTATTTTCACCTATCACGGATGTTGCTGTGCTGTGTATTACAGTTCTTACTGACTATTCCTTGTGTCATATGGCGTCATAAAGAATGGGTGAGACAATATTTACCTTACTTTATTATTTTGGTATTTTCCGTAAGCTTTATTTATGGTGGCTATTCGGTTGGTATCAGTAGTCCTGCTACCGTTGCGGGATTTATCAGTATTTTAACAGTTGGTCTGGTTTTATTTGAACGCAAGATTGTATATCTGCTTTTTTTACCAGTCACTGTATATATGCTCATTGCAATTGTCAGTAGTGCATTGGGTTATATGACCTACGCACCGGTCTTTAGTGATCAGCTCAATTATTCAGTCATGGTATTTAATGAATTCTGGGTTTATTCACAACTTTATTTTTACGTGCCTATTTTTTTTGCGACTTTTGTATTGTTTGAGATTTTGTTGACGCAATGGAGAAATCGAGAAAAACAAATTAATTTAATGAGTCAAATGGACCCGCTTACGGGGATTTATAACCGTCGAAAAATAGGTTTAGAACTCAATGAAATTCAATTACAAGAACGAAAATTTGCTCTCATTCTGTTAGATCTTGATCATTTCAAGAGTATTAATGATAGCTATGGTCATGATATCGGAGACAACGTCTTAAAGCGTGTTGCCAATGTACTACGTCAAAATATACGTGATACAGATATTGTCGGGCGATTTGGTGGTGAAGAGTTTGTGATGCTGTTGCAGAATGAAAACCTCAGAGCTGCGATGGAGGTCGCAGAGCGGTGTCGCAAAGAAATTGAAAATGAGCTCTTTTATATCGATGAACGTACGACGATCAGAGTGACAGCAAGCTTTGGTATAGCCATTTCTGAATTTAATTTAAATAAAGAAGCGGTGATTCGTCATGCAGATCAAGCATTATATCTGGCAAAAAAACGTGGTCGTAATCAGGTTAGACACTACTACGAACTTCAGGATGCTGATGTCATACAAAAAAGTGAAACTTGAGCCATAAAATTATCAGGTCACAAATTCGTCATTTAAATCAGTTTTACTTCATATTGAAATGCTTTAAGATTGGTTGACTATTAATCAAATATTTGATTTAAAATTTAAAAAATTATGAAGATCAAATTCTTATCTTAATTGAGATGAACGTATTATGACGATACTACCCGTTGCTCAAAAAGGTGAAGTGATCCTTGAATTGGTTGCATCGCCGGTAAGTGAACTTGAGTTTAGTAGTACTTGGTTAGTGCATCTGGTTGAAGCAATGAATTTTACGATGCAACAGCGCAATGGTGTCGGTATTGCTGCACCACAAGTTTATGTCTCTAAAAGGATTATTATCGTCGCTTCAAAACCCAATATACGGTATCCCGATGCGCCTGAGATGGAGCCTATTTACATGATTAATCCTGAAATATTGGAGCGTTCTGATCATGTTGTTTTAGGAGAAGAGGGATGTTTAAGTGTAGAGAATCGACGTGCGGAAGTAGCTCGAGCTTCATCAATCCGTGTCCGTTATCGTAATATGCAAGGACAGGAAATTACTGAGACTTATTCAGGATTCCCTGCACGAATCATTCAACACGAAATTGACCATCTTGATGGGATCTTGTTTGTAGAGCGAGTTCACGCTGCTTAAAAAGACAATATAAAAGATAAAAGGACAGAATGAAGTTAATCAGGAAGATTCAACATATGATTAAGCGATTGTATCGTATGGCCAATACGTACATCCTTGATCCTCAAAATATGCTGATCAATTGGAGTGATTTTAAAAAGGGACGGCTTATCCTCTTTTTTGGAATTCTAAGCCAACTTGAGGTCGCTCGCTGGTTAATTGTGGCTTTTTATACCCCTGAAAAAGCACAGTGGTTAAATCCTGACTATTTTGAATTACGTGTTACCCAATTGTTGGTGACCTCCGTGATTTATCTTGTGCTGTTTTGGAGTTGTTTTAAGTTTCAGCATATTGCTAAGTTTCAAACCTTCATTGCTTACTTTGCCCCTAGTTTCTTTGGAATGACCATGATCTATTCAGGGTATTCGATTGGAATTTATAGCCCTGCAACGATGGCAGGGTTCATCAGTATTGTATTGGTCGGGTTGGTATTTTATAGCCGTAAAATTATTTATGGGATTGCAATTCCAATTACGATATACACGTTATTAACGTGTTACTTGACGCATATCGATCGAATTCGTTATGCACCTATGTTTAGTGATGAGTTGAATAAAAGTATCGTTTACCAAAATGATTTTTGGGTCATGAGCATGGTACAGCTCTACGTGCCCATTTTACTTATGAGCGTTTTATTCTTTGAGATTTTACTCACTCAGTGGCGCAGTCGTGAAAAACAATTCGAAACCAGCAGTAAATTTGATGCGCTGACGAACGTTTATAACCGTCGCCAGATCAATGAAGTGTTATCACATTTTCAGCAGGATCGTGCTGATTATGCTGTGATCTTATTGGATTTGGATCATTTTAAACAAATTAATGATCAATATGGTCATGCAGCAGGAGATGAAGTCCTGAAACAGGTGGCGACGCGTTTGGAATATCATGTTCGTATTGGTGATACGGTTGGACGTTATGGCGGTGAAGAATTTATATTAATTCTGGACAATCTCAGTCGTGATCAAGCGGTTGATATCGCAGAACGTTGCCGTAACGCAATTGCACAGCAGCCAATTGTGCTGGATGATGGAACCTCGTTAAATGTGACGGCAAGCTTTGGTATTGCATTATCCCATGAGTTATCTGATCAAGATGTCATTACGCATTGTGCAGATCACGCTTTATATATTGCCAAAGAAAGCGGACGAAATCAGGTACAGTTATATCAGTCAGCTTAGTTGAATGATTAAATTTCGGTTTTGGTACTACTAACTATAGAGAAACATACGTTTAGGTTTTTTTATAGCAATGCTTTTGTTTTGGTCAGTGATCATCAAATTCATACCATAAATTGATCTGAACGATAAAGCAGTCTTTTTAATGCTTAAAGCGCATTGACATGATCGCTGAATACATCCAAATTTTAATAAAAATAAATATGAATATTCGATAATACAATTAGATGATGACTCGAGAGAATGAAGTACAACAACAGCGCAGTTTATTGCAAGCTATCAAATATGTCTTGTTAGAATCTGAACGTTCTATTATTAACTGGTCCAACTTTAATAAAGGGATTCTGTTACTTATATTTGGGCTGTTGATGCTCATTGGTCATTGGTTGTGGTACTACCTAACTTTCCATTCAGAATATCAAATTTGGTTAGATCCAGAATATTATCCTCATCGGACATTGACCACATGTTTACAAGTGATTTTGACCATTTGTTTTCTGATAATCGCTTTAATGCTTCGAAAAAATGCTACTGCTCGCCGAATCTTGGGCTATTTAATCCCCTTATTTTATGGATTGATTGTCATTTTTTCAGGATACACTGTTGGGATTTATAGTCCTGCGGTGATGGCGGGAACGGTCAATATTGTATTAATTGGTTTTGTGTTATATGAACAGCGCATCATCTATAGCGTCTCTTTTATTATTGCTTGTATTATCGTGTGGTTGGCAGTACTGACGGCCAATGGTCAACTGACTTATGCACCATTGTTTAGTGATGCACTGAATCAATCTAATTTATATGCCAATCCTTTTTGGCTGAAAAGTATGGCGGTACTATATTTACCTATACTGTTGTGCTCAGCAGTATTTTTTGAGTTGATCTTGTCGCAGTGGAGACGACGTGAGCGTAAGATTGAAGTACTAAGTCAGAAAGATGCGTTAACCAACATCTATAACCGTCGTTACATCAATCAGTTTATTAGTAAGTTAATTCAACAAAATCGCAGCTTTGCTTTCATCATCTTAGATCTCGATTTCTTCAAGCAGATTAATGACAATTATGATCATGATGTTGGTGATCTTGTACTCAAACGTATTGCTCTCATTTTAAAACAGCAAACACGAGAAGAGGATATAGTAGGAAGGCTCGGTGGTGAAGAGTTTGTTCTAGTACTGACAGATGGTGATATCGACGAAGCACTAATCATCGCACAACGCTGCCGTCGAACGATCGAAAGTGAAAAAATTGAGATTACCCAGCGACTTTTATTCAAGTGACCGCAAGCTTTGGCGTGGCGATGTCACAAAATTTACCACATCTATACACAGACGAAGTAAAGCAAAGGATTTATAGTGCAGCGGATAAAGCACTATATCTTGCAAAGCAGAATGGTCGTAATCAAGTCAAATGTGACACGATATCGACAGCTGAATTTAAAATTTGAGATCTTATTTTGGGTCTCCACTCATCACCAAGAGAATAAAAATGAAGACACCTGTACCTGATTATCTTGCCCATGTATTGGATCAATGTCATGCGAATACCGAAGGAGCATTAGCTGACTATATTCCAGAACTGGCAGCTGCCAATCCAAATCGTATCGCTTTAGCACTTTCAACCATTGATGGTACGATTTATTCTTCAGGGGATGATGAGGCTGAGTTCACGATTCAATCAATGTCTAAACCATTTGCTTATGCATTAGCGATTCAAGAACATGGTTTAGCTAAAGTATTAGAAAAAGTTGGCGTTGAGCCGTCGGGGGAAGCATTTAATCAAATCTCATTAGAAAAAGAACGATCGATTCCCAAGAACCCAATGATTAACTCGGGTGCGATTACGACACATTCTTTATTACCTCATAAAAAGACTGTTTCTCGTGCAGAACATTTACGACGTTTCTTGAGTGAACTGTGTGGGCGTGAATTAACCTTTGATGAGCAAGTCTATCAATCTGAACTCAAAACAGCATTTCGTAATCTTTCGATTGGATATATGTTGCGTACCGTCGGCGTGCTAGAAGAAGACCCAGAGCATATTGTTCATGGTTATATTCTACAGTGTGCGATTAAAGTCACCGTGAAAGATTTAGCGCGAATGGGCAGTGTATTAGCGAATGGTGGAAAAGATCCTGTTACGGGAAAATGTATTTTAGATCGTCAGGTATGTCGTCAGGTACTTAGCGTCATGATGACGTGTGGTATGTACGATGCAGCTGGAGATTGGTTGACCACCGTTGGTATTCCTGCCAAAAGTGGTGTGGCAGGGGGGATCATTGGTGTCTTACCAGGTCAGGTTGGAATTGCAGTTTTTTCGCCTAAATTAGACAGCCACGGCAATAGTGTTCGAGGTGTGGAAATCTTTGAACGTCTATCAAGTGATATGGGATTACATTTAATGGAGGGAACCCCTTCAGCACAAACCATTATCCAAAGTCGCCGTGAATATGATGATGGCATGGTGGTGTATGAGCTACGTGGTGTCTTGCAATTTACAGAGACTGAAATGTTCTTGCGTGAGTTACAGAATGAGCCTGTAGGTAAAAATAAAGTAGTGCTTGATCTTACACATCTGACTTTAATCCATGATGTCGGTGCTCGAATGTTATTTGAAGGTGTGAAACGTCTACAGGATGATGGTCACAGAGTGGTGGTCTTAGATGCGGAATCATTGTTATCGGAACAACAAAGTAAAGGACACAAACGTGTCATTGTCCAACAGCATTTGCATGATTATTTAAAGTGATCAGCAAAGATGATGCGCTTTAAGATGCGTGTATAATATTGAAAATTGTATACCGTTTTTTGGGAATGTTATGAAGTCTGAAGTCCAGCAAGGAAAAATTAAAATTTATCATGCCGATAAAGGTTTTGGTTTTATTGGTGGTGCAGGTGAGGATATTTTTTTCCACATTTCTGACTTTCCTACAGATGAAGGTGAGCCAAAACGCAATGACCGAGTCAAATTTCAGGTTGTTGAAAATCAAGGTAAATTAAAAGCAGTCAAAATTCAACGTGTAGCTGACCAGTCAGCGAAAGCGAAGAAGTCTCGTGTGGCATCACATAATCAGTCGATTACCAGCGCATTATTGTCAAGTTTTAAAAAATAAAAAGCAAAAAAAGCCCTGAATCATCAGGGCTTTTTTGTAGAACAGATCAATCATTCATGTCATGTTTAGATGTTATTTTAGATGATCAGCAATATCGGTAAAAATCACACCTAAACCATATGCACCTGCATCAGGATAGCCTAAGCTACGATCCCCGACAGTACCTGCACGACCCATACGTGCAACAATCTCTTTGGTCGATTCAGCACCTTGAACAGCAGCTTGAGCACCTAAGATAAAGTTTTCCTTAAAGCTTTTGTCGGTGTTGGCTGACCATGAATCTGCGCATGGCACGAGCGCATCAATGAGAGTTTTATCTCCCACTACCGCGCCACGTCCAAATGAACGTTCACCTGTAGTTTGAATACCTTTTACTGCGGCTTGCAGCATATCGGCAAAATCTGCCACGCTTAACGTGGTTTTACCTTGAATGGCTTTACTTGCAGAGCGGAATGCAGAACCCCAGATGGGACCCGAAGCACCGCCACAATGTTCCATAATGATCATGGAGCTATTGAGCAAGAATTCATCCATCTGCTGTGCTTGGATCAAGCTTTGCCATTCTTTCTTAAGTTGTTTAAAGCCTTTAGCCACACTCATGCCGAAGTCGCCGTCACCTGCGTGCGCGTCTAACTCACAAAATGGCACTTCATTTTTAATAATACAGGCAGCCATGACATCGACCACATAACGCATGTTTTCAATGGTGAATTGCTCATTTTGAATTTCAGCATGTTCTGCTGCAGTTTCAACTTGGCTGTTGCCTTGATGTTGGGTAGCCGTATCTTTTATCGCAAACTCAATGGCTAAAGCTGGTGAACCATCAAGTTTAAAGGCAGGGGTGTTGGCTTCTGCATCTAAGTATGTTTTGAGTTCATCATCCAATTCAAGTAATGAAATGGATGCGCCATTCATGTCGATACTGGTCATGTAGTTGCCGACAAAAGTACGGTAAATTTTGATACCTTTATGTGCAAGGTGTTCACATACATCACGATTAAACAGATACAGTTCTTGCATCGGAGTTGAGCCAAAGCCATTGATCAATACTGCGACTTCTTTCATGTCTGGGCGATCTAAAAACAGGTCATCGACCATACGTTGTGCCAGTTCTTTTGCTGGAAAAATTTTTTCACGACGAATGCCTGGTTCACCATGGATACCGACGCCGTATTCCATTTCATCATCAGCAAGCGTGAACGTTGGTGTACCCTTGGCAGGAACAGTACATGAGCTATAGGCAAAACCTAAACTGATCACATTGTCAGCTGCTTTCTGTGCCACCGCTTTAACTTCACTCAGCTCTAAGCCCTTTGATGCGGCAGCCCCTGCAATCTTATGAACAAAGATTGTGCCTGCGACACCACGACGACCGACTGTATATAAACTATCTTTAACTGCTATATCATCTGCGACTTTGACATAGTCGACTTTGATGCCATCTTCCATGGCTAAGGCTGCACCGTTCTGGAAATTCATCATATCGCCAGAATAGTTTTTGATAATCATCAACACGCCTTTGTCGGTTGCGACGTGTTGCAGTGCTTTATAGACCTGAATTTGCGAAGGTGATGCAAAGACATCGCCACATACGGCTGCGTCTAACATGCCTTGACCGACAAAGCCCGCATGTGCAGGCTCATGACCGCTACCACCACCACTGATCAGGGCAACATTGTTGTGTTTTTCTTTTCTTGAAATGATTTTGTGTGATTCAGTGAATGCAAGTTCTGGGTGTGCCAAGACAAAGCCTTTGCACATGTCGACAACCAAGTTTTCAGGGTGGTTGATGAGTTTTTTCATGGAAATATCAAACTTTTGGTAATTTCATTAATAAGTATTAATTATTCACTAAACTTGAAATATTTGCTGATCTAAAAATGTTAAAACGGATGATTTGGGGTGGGGTGGTTAGAAAAGGGACGGTTTTTGATGTATATATTGATGAAAAGAATCCCCCTAAATCCCCCTTTCTTGCGCTTCTACATAAAGCAGTGCTTAAGTCTCGCTCAGGGGGACTTTCCGCGAATTTGATTGCGGTTTTAGATGCGTGAAATTTCCCTCTTTTCCCTTGCGCCATATATGGCTCAGGGCTAGGGGAGATTTTAAAAAAGAGAATAAAAATGAAGCCCTACAATAAAAATTTAAAACAAGCCTCGCGTGATTTACGCAATAACATGACTGATGCTGAAAAGCTGTTATGGTCACGGCTTCGCAATAAGCAAATTTTAGGTTTGCAGTTTTATCGCCAAAAGCCAATCTTAAATTACATCGTAGATTTTTACTGTCCTGCTGCCAATTTAGTGATTGAGTGTGATGGTGGTCCCAATCTAAGAAAGATCGGGGTATGGATTTTGGTATGTAAATTATTAATTTAAATTAATTTTTTTAGTTTTTATATTGTAGATGAAAGTAGTCGTGAACTTATTGGAATCAATACCTATTCCTATATCATCATTACTTTTAATAAAAAAACTAGAGATATCTGAAAAGTTCACCTTTTTATTGTTCTCAATTAAATTTTGTAATGCCATATCTGAACAGTAATCAGGGAGAGATTTCTGTGTTGTAAGACAAGGAGCAATAAAGCTATTTATATTTTTCAGTATATTGTATTTAGATATTTTCTTGTCTTTAAGATACTGAGAAAGATTTAATTCTTTATTACTGGATAGGCTCAGCGCATAGTATTTATTAAAGTATCTTTCTGTTGAGTTACTGATGTTATAGTTAATTGAAAAGCTCAATATATCTTTATTTTGATATAATTTTTCAAAACCAACTTCAGTAGGATAGTTATTATCTTCATTATCAAAATTAGTTGTAATAAATTTTACAATAGAACTATTCACTTCTTTGAATTGGTTTCCTGCTATTAGTGGGTATGAACCACTTAATTGAAGATTATATTTTGGTTTAATGTCTTTGCTAATCAAATAATTATTTGTTTTAGCATACCCCATAGTTATAACGGAACAACTAATAAATATTGGAATTAATATTTTAAATTTCATGCTGCTCTCCAAAAAATAGTATGACCTGCGGTTACTTTTGCTGTTAATGATTTACTAACTTTGCTACCAGTGTTGTATTCAAAGTTTCCAGTTGTCCAATTTTTTTGATCTTTAAAAACATTTGCAGGAATATCATAGAAAACACCGCTATATTTAACTCTTCCTTTAGGGTATTCCTTTAGTGATCCCGCCAAAAATTCATCATATACAGATTTAGGAATTGTGATTTTCTTATATTCTCTAAATTTAGCATGTGGCTTATTTGTATTATCTTTATATTTATATGGGCTTTCTAACCCCCATGCTAAGAAGTCTGTTCCATCCCAATGTGTTGAACCATCCGTTGGATCCGCTTCTCCTAAGCAAACTTTTAAAACGCCTTTACGAGCTAGTCCATATTTAGGATCTTCAGCTTTTCCATTAGCTGGTTTATCTGGTAATGGAGTCTTTGTTCCTTTAGGCATAGTGGAATAGCCAGACATCAATAATGAATGTAAATCTTTTTCCACTTGTTTTGCATAATTATTGGCAGTAAAAGCAATATAAATACATTCTATAGTAGCTGTTCCTGATTCATGCGAAACGACTCGTGAGCACTCTTGAAATTTTTTATGAGTAATATTTGCATATTGGGGAGAGATAAACTCACTATCTGATTTCTTTCCATTACATGCATAGACATCTTCTAGGTTACCTTTGCCGTTAGAAATTCTCCCTTCATATAGTCCAGTGTTTATATTGTAGTAATAGCCATTTAAGAGCTCATTTTTGTTATCCGTTAAATTATTATTGAGGTTCTGTTGAGAACTAATAGGCTGAAAAACAGGTGTAGATGAACGTAAATTAGCTCCACCACTACCTCCTACTACGTGAGACTGTTGAGGTAAAATTCTAGCTCCACAGCTTAGAATATCATCTACATAAGCCACAGGCTTATCATCAAAAATGACATGGTTATGGCTTGGTTGTACGGTTGACCAGACTTTACATTTAGGGCAGAAATGACCATCACCAGCGCGAACAAAAAGATTTCCTTCTTGAGAACTTCTGACCTGCGTTGATGGAATCCGACCACCATGGTCAGTTGGTGCATTATGAATCGCAAAACCTTTCATTTATTTTCCTTTATTTTTATTCAATCAGTTTAATATCTCTTGGTTAAAATCACCTTGTTCAGCAAACTTCCACATTCGACTTGGTGGAGAAAACAAAGCAAGTTGATCATTTATGCCAAACTTGATTTGGTCTATTGGGACAATCGAAATTGCTTTAATTGCTTGCTTCGCTAAGGTTGCTAATTCCTTATCCGATTTATTGTTGATGACTTCAATAGAACGTAGAAACTCATCTGATGTAATTTCATTCCAATATTCTCTTAAAGTCTTAAAAATAAAATCACCAAATTGAATCGTTAAATGTTGGTTGGGTTCAGAAGTATCAACATTACTAAAACTTGTAGGAATTAAACTCATACGAGGACAACTGACATTGGACGTGACCAAGGTATTTTCTTGAGTGGCAATATACGCATTAAATACATTAACGGTTACTGTCCCTCCTAAAGAAGACATCATTTGGGGGAGATCAATTGCGGAGAGATTTCAACGCTCCCACTTATTCTGATGAGGTTTCAAATTCTTATTTTCAATTTGATGGATAATTTCAGCATCTAAAGCAGATGGGAAAGCGACTGGACCAGCATTGAAGTTAGGATCTCCTGCCCAAAAGGTCTCAATTACGGTACGTCCAAGTTCATCTTTATCATAACGTGCGAGAACCGTCATTTTATAATCAGAAATATAATGAATAGGATGACTTTCACCACCACAGTACAACATGAAATTCTTCTCTTTTTATTTGATTTTATTGAAATCTTTTAAATGCTGTGAACTTTTACAGAGAAAATATAATTAAAAAATATCAGATTAATGCATTATTAAAATATAACTTTTCGTAAGTAATTTACATGTATTATTTTGTAAATTAGAAATAACTGATTAGACCTAATTCAACCTGAATTGGGAATGAGGAATTTCGTCAAAATCATAAGATAAATAAAATTTTAGATTAATCAGATCAAATTATAGTCTTTATATGAACCAGATGATGAATGGGTAAGAGTATGAATAATTGAATTATTTGAGCAGGACTCAGTTTAATTTAAGAAATAAAAAAGTCCTTCAAGAGAAGGACTTTTTAGCATGTTTAGATCACTGAATCATCCAAATTCGGCGCTAACCAACGTTTCGCCTCATCCAACGTCCAACCTTTACGCTTCGCATAATCTTCCAACTGATCACCAGAGATTTTACCCACGTTAAAGTATTCCGTTTCAGGGCTTGCGTAATAGAAACCGCTGACTGATGAAGGTGGCCACATCGCAAAGCTACTTGTTAAGTAAGTTCCGATCTTATCTGTCGTACCTAACCAATCAAACAAAGGCGCTTTTTCAGAATGTTCAGGACAAGCAGGGTAGCCCGGTGCAGGACGAATACCCACATACTTCTCTTTGATCAACTCTTCATTCGTTAACTGTTCATCCGCTTGGTAGCCCCAGAACTCTTTACGAATACGTTGGTGCAAGTGTTCTGCAAATGCTTCTGCAAAACGGTCACCCAAGGCTTGAACCATAATCGCGTTATAGTCATCACCTTTAGCTTTGTATTCCTGTGAAAGTTCTTCCGCACCAAAGATCGATACAGTGAAACCACCCAAATAATCTTGCGCCACGTCTTTCGGTGCAACAAAGTCAGCTAGTGAGAAATTCGCTTTGCCTGTCACTTTGTCAGACTGCTGACGAATATGCTCAAAGGTATGCGTCACATTGCCATTTTCATCCGTTACCGCAACAGTATCCGCTGCAACACGATTGGCAGGGTAAAGACTAAAAGTAGCGCGCGCATCGAAACGTTTATTTTCGATGATGTCTTTGAGCATCGCTTGTGCTTGTTCAAACAAATCACGTGCTGCTTCACCGACGACTTCATCTTCAAGGATTTTCGGGTATTTACCCGCCAAACTCCAAGAAATAAAGAACGGTGTCCAGTCGAAGTATTCAACTAAAGTTTCGAGTGGATAGTTGGTAAATGTTTCAGAACCAATGAAGTTTGGTTTTACTGGCGCATGCTTTTCAAAGTCAATTTTGAAACCATTTTCAATCGATTCAGCATAAGAAAGTTTTGCAGCTTTCGGTTGCTTATTCGCTAGACGTGTACGGATTTTTTCATAATCCGCTGCATAGTCAGCTGCCAATTGCGGCTTCATATCAGCAGATAAAAGTTGCGTTGCAACACCGACTGCACGAGATGCATCGGCAGTGTAGTACACGCCATCATTTTGATATTGCGGTGCAATTTTCACCGCAGTATGCGCTTTCGATGTTGTTGCACCACCAATCATCAATGGAATATTAAAACCTTTACGTTGCATTTCTTTGGCAACAAAAACCATTTCATCCAATGACGGTGTAATCAAACCAGACAAACCGATGATGTCAACTTTTTCATCAATCGCTGTTTGTAAGATTTTCTCACAAGGTACCATCACGCCAAGGTCAACGATGTCATAACCGTTACAGCCAAGTACCACACCCACGATGTTTTTACCGATGTCGTGTACGTCGCCTTTAACAGTAGCAAGCAAGATTTTACCTTTGGCTTCGCCTTGGGTTTTTTCTGCTTCAATGAACGGATTCAACCAAGCCACGGCTTGTTTCATCACACGTGCAGATTTCACCACTTGTGGTAAGAACATTTTGCCGGCACCGAACAGGTCACCCACCACGTTCATACCTGTCATGAGTGGACCTTCGATCACATCAAGTGGACGAGCTGATTTTAAACGTGCTTCTTCAGTATCTTCATCGATATATGTGGTGATGCCTTTTACTAGCGCATATTCAAGACGTTTTTCAACCGGTTCATTGCGCCATTCAAGGTTTTCTTCAGCCTTTTGCGCACCCGCTTGACCACGATATTTTTCCGCAACAGCTAGCAATTTTTCAGTCGCTTCTTGACCGCTTGCGCCTTGGTTACGGTTCAGTACTACATCTTCAACAGCTTCTTTTAGCTCAGCATCGATATCATCATAAATTGCAAGCTGACCTGCGTTGACGATCCCCATGGTTAAGCCTTGTTGAATGCCGTGATACAAGAACACCGCATGGATCGCTTCACGAACAGGCTCATTACCACGGAATGAGAACGATACGTTTGAGATCCCGCCTGACACCATCGCATTTGGAAGGTTTTGTTTAATCCAACCGGTTGCTTCAATGAAGTCCACACCGTAGTTGTTGTGTTCTTCAATACCTGTTGCGACCGCAAACACGTTCGGGTCAAAAATAATATCTTCAGATGGGAAACCCACTTCGTTGACTAAGACATCATAAGAGCGCTTACAGATTTCCTTTTTACGTTCAGCTGTATCCGCTTGACCATTTTCATCAAACGCCATGACAATGACTGCCGCACCGTACTGACGGCAGAGGCGAGCACGTTCTACAAACTCGTCATAACCTTCTTTTAAGGAAATTGAGTTTACAACCGCTTTACCTTGGACGCATTTCAAACCTGCTTCAATGATCTCCCATTTAGAAGAGTCAAGCATGATTGGCACACGTGAAATATCAGGCTCAGACGCGATCAGATTCAGGAAATGCACCATCGCTTCTTGCGAATCCAGCATCCCTTCATCCATGTTGATGTCGATGATTTGCGCACCGGCTTCAACTTGTTGGCGAGCAACATCTAAAGCTTCAGTGAAGTTACCTTCTTTAATCAGGCGTAAGAATTTTTTAGAACCTGTCACGTTGGTACGTTCACCGACGTTGACGAATAATGAATCTTTAGTGATGTTAAATGGCTCTAAACCACTTAAACGACATGCAGGTTCAATTTCAGGGATTTGACGCGGCGTAATACCTGCAACGGCTTGCGCAATCGCACGAATATGATCCGGCGTCGTACCACAACAACCACCCGTAATGTTAATTAAGCCACTTTCAGCAAATTCTTTAATAAATGCTGCAGTTTCTTCAGGAGTTTCATCATAACCACCGAAGGCATTTGGTAAGCCTGCGTTTGGATGCGCTGAAACAAAAGTATCCGCAACGTCAGACACGGTTTTGACGTGTGGACGCATCGCATCTGCACCCAGTGCACAGTTAAAGCCAATCGATAAAGGCTCTGCATGGCGCATTGAGTTCCAGAATGCTTCTGCGGTTTGACCTGTGAGTGTACGCCCAGATGCATCGGTAATGGTGCCCGAAATCATAATTGGCAGTTCGTAACCAATTTCTTTAAACACTTCTTTCACTGCAAAGATCGCAGCTTTGGCATTTAGGGTATCGAAGACCGTTTCAATCAAGATGATATCTGCACCACCTTCAATCAATGCCTTAGTCGCTTCAATGTAGTTAACTTTTAACTCATCAAAGGTGATGTTACGGAATGCCGGATCATTTACATTTGGTGAAATTGAAGTGGTACGTGACGTTGGTCCTAATACGCCCGCGACAAAACGTGGCTTTTCAGGTGTTGAATATTTTTTACATGCTTCTTTGGCAATTCGAGCTGCTTCACGGTTAATCTCAGGAACCAAGTCTTCCATATGGTAGTCAGACATTGAAACACGCGTTCCATTGAACGAGTTGGTTTCAATAATATCTGCACCAGCTTCAAGATAAGCTTCATGAATGCCTTGAATAATCTGTGGCTGAGTTAGAACCAATAAGTCGTTATTACCCTTAAGGTCGTAGGCCCAATCCTCAAAACGTTCACCACGGTAATCAGCTTCTTCCAATTTGTGGCGTTGGATCATGGTACCCATTGCACCATCAATAATCAGGATACGTTTGGCAAGAAGCGCTTTTAAGGTGGCGAGGGTAGACATCAAATGACTCTCACAAAAATCTGCACAAATAATGGTGCAATATTTTAGCAGAGTTACGTCCACTTTTCTGATAAATAAAAATTTATGAACCTATTCCCAAAAAATTAAGGATGAATTTCATCCATCGACTACGATGATCAACCTATCAAAACTGAAACTGTCTATATTTCATCATGTTGTCATAATCTAATGTAATAATAACTGCCGTTGGAACAAATGTGACAGTGATGTCATCTTTATTTCATATATTTAATTACCGATTGAAATAAAGATTAAAGACGAGGGTTTTGTATTAACTATCTGATTATTATTGTTAAATTTTGAATATTATTAGTTTTTAAAGTTTAATTTTCTTTAATAAGTGTCATTTGGATGACTTATATGACAGCTCTTTGTCATATAATTGTAATAATTAAATTGAACAATAGAGGGGATATTTATCCTCTTTCTCTGCTTGCATGAATTCTAATCAAACTCCAGTTTCAGATTCAGCACAATCGTCAACGCCTATGCAGTCGACGAATGTTCACGTGCCAACGCCGAAATTCTTTATGCCAGTGTTCCTTACACTGATTGTTTCAACCTTGATTTACATTGGTTTTCAGTTGGCTGCTGATTTATCTCATGTGCCTGCTTTAAATCTTTATGCTGTGATCATGTTGGCCACGGCATTGTTTATCGCATTGGGTTTCGAGTTCGTTAACGGTTTCCATGACACGGCCAATGCTGTGGCAACGGTCATTTATACCAACGCTTTATCTGCACCTGTCGCTGTAATGTGGGCAGGCTTCTGTAACTTCCTTGGCGTAATGGTCGCAAGTGGTGCAGTTGCCTACGGTATTATCGCGCTATTGCCTGTTGAATTGATTATGAACGTCGGTTCAGGTGCTGGTTTTGCCATGGTCTTTGCCATGTTGATTGCCGCAATCGTATGGAACTTAGGAACATGGTTCCTCGGTATCCCTGCTTCTAGCTCTCATACACTGATCGGTTCGATTTTAGGTGTGGGCATCATGAACTACATCTTAAACGCAGGTAATGGTGCGTCAGGTGTAGACATGGAACAGGTGATGAAAGTGGGTAAAGCACTTTTATTCTCACCATTAATCGGTTTTGCATTTGCGGCTGTATTGTTCTTATTGGTTAAAAAAATCTTTAAGAAACAAGTGGAATTATTCCAACCACCAGAAGGGAATAAACCCCCGCCGCCACTTATTCGTGCCATTTTGATTTTCACGTGTACCGGTGTAAGTTTTGCACACGGCTCAAATGATGGTCAAAAAGGTATGGGTCTGATTATGTTGATTCTGATCGGGATCGTGCCATTGGCATACTCTTTAAACAAGAGTCTAGATCAACAACATATCCAAACGTTTGGTCAGTTATCTGCTCAAACTGCTGATTTGATTTATCCAAATCACCAAGATATTCCAGATGAAAAAGCGCGTGAAATTATCACATCATATATCCAAACCAAAGAAATCACACCTGAAGTTGTGCCAGCTTTGGCAAGTTTAACGGATCATTTAGGTGAAAAAGTAGGAAGCTACACATCCATTAAAGATGTTCCTGAAGATCAAGTAGCTGAATTCCGTAATGATATGTACCTCAGCACGACTGCATTCAAGCGTTTAGATAAAGCAGAAGCTTTACCTGCCATGACTGAAGCGCAAGAAAAAACAGTGGACAACTACCGTGATAACTTAGATTCATTCCTTCAATACATTCCAACATGGGTGAAAGTTGCGACTGCATTGGCATTAGGTCTAGGGACGATGGTAGGCTGGAAACGTATTGTTGTTACCGTTGGTGAGCGTATTGGTAAACAACACATGACTTATGGTCAGGGGATGTCTGCAGAGTTAGTTGCAATGTCAACGATTGCTGCTGCTGATGGCTTTGGTATGCCAGTGTCAACAACACACGTTTTAAACTCTGCTGTAGCAGGTACGATGGTTGCGAATAAGTCGGGCTTAAACTTCCAAATGGTTCGCACAATCTTATCAGCGTGGATTTTTACACTGCCAGCAACAATCTGTTTGTCAGGTGGTTTATTCTGGTTGTTCCTTCAGTTCACCTGATTGAAATCAATACTTAAAGACTAAAAAAACGCTGAACAATCAGCGCTTTTTTTATGATCAATTGTTTTTGTCGCTTATTTTTGGAACTTAGACCAAAGTTTTTTCAAGGGGAGTTTTTCTTCAGCAAAACCATATAAGGCGGCAAATGGTAGGGCGGTGCGTGCGAGATATGCTACACGCCATAATCCACCATGATTAGCACCATGCATGATTAAGTCTAATGGATGATTGAGGGCGATGTCAGGATTGGCAACCGACTGTGGGTTTCTCAAATCATGAATCCACAACGCAGCCATAATCGCATTGGTCGTCGCGGGTTCAAATGCTTCAACATCAAACAAATTGGCACCATTGAAAGCAGCTTTTAATAATGGGTTTTTGGTTACCGAATGTGTAGTGGTCGATGGAGCAATATTAATGCTGACACGTTGACCTTGTGACCGTGCTAACGTAGCGCGCCATTGTTGAATCCTTTTCGCCAACGCATAATTTGGACCTTGTTCAACCACAAGACAGTCGCAGATCCCATACTGTTTATCATGACATTGGAATAAGCGTTCTTCGTTTTGTTTGAAAAAATAATCACGAGATACAGTCGAAATACTCTTGGACAGAATATTTTCAAGTTTAGAGCGTGATTTAAACTTATCTAAACCGCCTTGAATCACTTCCTGTGGTACAGCGTAGACGTCAGTGGGCGTACACATATACATTAAACTGGTATTGGATTTTTGTTGGCTGACATGTTGCATAATGGCGTCCATCGCCATAGAAACACGAACGTGCTTTTCGCCATCTAAATAGGCAATCGCGGCAAGATCTAAGTCTTGATCAAACTGGGTGAGCCAATGTGCAATCTCTGGGGTATCTGTTAATAAGTTAATGCCTAAACGCTCTGCAGCTTCACGTATAGATGCAGATGAATCTATCGATTCCACACTTGGAGCGTATAAGGTCGCATTGCCTTGCAGAACAGTATTCAAAATCTTTGTCCACACACGCTCATGATTTAAATCAAGCGCCACGATATTGGCTTTCCATTTCGCCAGCCAAGGTAAAGGTCCTGCTTCAGAAGCTGCACCAAACAGCACCATTGTACGATCCGAAAGGTCAAACCACTCTGGATGTTTCACACACGCTTGTAGTGCCTGAGCATGTGATGCTTCTATAATACCTCGGTCTAACCAAAGTTGAATTTGCTCGAGTAGGGTTTGACCTTCTAAATTTTTACCCTGATAAGGTACAAACCATTGTGGCTCAGCAGTAGAGTTTCCTTGAAGTGTATAGGTATTTAAATCTTTTGATTTAAGATTCATCACTTCATTCAATGCGTGTGTATGTTGATCACGTTGAAAACTAAACTCTTCATAAGCTTGTTGAAGTCCATCTTGAGCGATGCGCAGCGCAGCTTCAGGTGATGAGAGCCCACATTCTACCAACCGTTTAAAATGAATCGGATAGGATTTGCGCCAATTCTTTTCATTGATAACTGCATCAGCGTATTCTGGCTGAATCTGTTGTAATGCCGCACTGACGATGCGTTGGCCTGATTTTGAACTGCTGGGTTTAGAGGACGTGTTAGAGGAAAATTGTAAACCATCAGGTTGATTAGACATGCAAAAAATCTCAAAAAAAAATGAATAAATTCGCGGATGCCTACATTATCCTGACAAAATTAATGATCTAGGTGGCATTAATTACCAGATATTGATTGAATTATTACGAGATATTTCTAAAAAAAGGAAGCCAAAGACTTCCTTTATAAATAAAATCAATTATTTAGTATTTTTTATACCATTGATCAATTCTTCTAACATAAATGCAGTGTTATCTAAGCCAGCGCCCGTTAAATACCAGGCATCGGCATCAACAAAGATGACACGATTCTCTTTGACTGCTTGACTATTCTTGAGTAATGGATGTGATTGAATATGTTGTTTCGCAGCATAGTTTTGAGTGTTTACAGCACCACGGTCTAACACAATGATGAAATCAGGATTTTGTTTTATTGCTTGTGCTAGACGCTCTAAATTGCGTTGCGCGGCAGCAAGAGCTTCTGGTGAGTTTGGAGCAGGTCGAGCACTTGAGGCTTGAGGTGCTGCAGTTGGCACCACTGACTTTAAGCCAGAAATATCATAGGCAAATCCAAATCTTTCATTCTTTGCATGCGGTATAAAATTATCACCCATGGCAAAAAGCATCAGGCCGGATTTGCCTTTAGTGAGTTGTTTAAGTTGTGCTTGAAGGGCATAGACATGATCTAATTTAGATTGTGCGAGTTGTTCCTTATTAAACATTTTAGCTAAAAAAAATGTGCGGTTTTTAAGGTCTTGGTTGAAGTTTTGAGTATCAGGCCAGAGGTTGATTGCAGGTGCAATTTTTTTGACCTCATCTAATTTCGCGGCAGAACGCCCGCCGACAATGATGAGATCTGGCTTTTGTTCTTTTAATAAGGTTTGGTTGGGTTCAAATAAAGATCCAGCTGTTAAATATTGTTTGTCATTAAATTTTTTCAAAGCACCAACAAAAGTAGTTTCGGGTACGATTGATGCTTGAATACCTAAAGCATTCAGTGTATCCAACGCGGATAGTTCGTACACAGCCAGCTTCTGTGGTTTATTTTGAAGTTGAATAGTTTGATCTTGATAAGTGAATTGAACAGGTTGAGCATATGAAACAAAGGCACTGAAGGAAAGAATGAGTGCCAATGGAAGTTTAATGTAAGTCATATCAATACCTCGAGGTTTGATAAAAGCTTAACATGAATATATAAATGATAATCATTATCATTGTTGAATTTGTGTTTTTGATTTAGTTACCAGCATCAACTTTGAATTTAAGGGTATTTGTGCGGAGTGTTTTATCCCTCCGCAATGATCAAAGAATTAGAAAGGTAGTTGAAGCAACTTGCTGAAGAAATGTGGAATAATTTGAGGTTCAATCAATATCGTAACCACGACACCGTAGGCTGCACCCCATAAATGTGCACTGTGGTTGATGTTACTGTTTCCACGTTTACCTGACCAAATACTATAAGCAACATAAAGCACGGCAAAAATAATCGCTGGAACTGGAATAAAGAAGACAAATATCAGTTTCCATGGTTGAAATAAAATATAAGCAAACAAGACTGCTGACACTGCTCCAGAAGCCCCTAGACTTGCCCAGCGGTGATCATTTTTATGTTTTAAATAGCTTGGAATAATTGCCGCGATTAAACCGCCTAAATAGAACAGAACAAATCCGAGTTCATATAAGTATTGTCGATAAAAACTCTCAATTACACTTCCAAAGAAAAAGAGTGTGATCATATTGAACAGTAGATGTGTTCCATCTGCATGTATAAAACCATGCGTGATAAATCGATCGTATTGACCTTTCTGCATGGCTGGAGGCCAAAAAATCAAACGATTCATAATATTTTGATTGGAAAATGCAACCAGTGAAATGGCAACCGTAATTAAAACGATGGTGACAGTATGATTAAAAGGTAAATCAAGCATATGGATAAGATTGAGTAAATTGCTTTAATTCTGTTCATCATGCCATTTTTTTAAATTTAATTGTTATTAATATAATAATTCTGACAAATTTAGTTGAATTTTAAATATTACCCCCGATCTTCAGTTAAAATAGAGTCTTCAGCTTGAGGAAAAATTGTTATGTCGACTGAGAACACCAGCACTGCAGTTGCTGAAGAAATTCCAAATTTATTAATTACACCAACTGCGCAAGAGTATTTGTTTGAACTTTTAGAAAAGCAAAATACTCCTGGTATCGCGGTACGTGTTTTCGTAGAACATCCGGGTACACCACGTGCTGAATGCTGCATGGCATATAGTGCACCAGATGAAGTCGTTCCAACCGACTATAAACAAGAATATCCAAAATTTGCTGCATATATTGATACACCATCAATCCCATACTTATTGGATGCAGTGATTGATTACAACAAAGATCGCTTTGGTGGTCAGTTGACTTTCCGTGCACCTAACTCGAAAGTGCCACGTGTAGGTCCAGATGCATCGATTGAAGAACGTATAACCTATGTATTACAGTCAGAAATTAACCCTGGTTTAGCAGGGCATGGTGGAAACTGTGCATTGGTTGAAGTGGTTGAAGATGCTGCGCATGGTTTAACAGCGGTCTTGAAATTTGGTGGTGGCTGTCAAGGGTGTTCAGCAATTGATGTGACACTTAAACAAGGTGTTGAAGTTACGCTAAAACAGCATATCCCAGAGTTACAACGTGTTGTGGACCAGACAGACCACAGCCAATCAGAAGGCGCTTATATGAAATAAGTTGCCTTTAAATTTACAAAAGTTGATTTGAAAAGCTCCCATTAAAAGGGGGCTTTTTTTTATGAAAAATGAACAAAATGAGTAATATCAATAAAATTGAAATGAAAAAACAAAACTATAAATGAGAATAGTTATCATAATTTATTGCAAAGTGATTATCATTTGTTACAATGCGACACAATTCGAACAAGATCTCTCCACACATTCTTTGGTAATTACACAATGCAAAAGACATTTTTAAAATCTAAGTTAGCGTTTGCTGTCTTAACCACTATGTCGGTTTCAAGTTTTGCACAAGAGCAAATTGGTCAAGATACTAATGCAAAACAAGATACAACTAAGTTAAAAACAATTGTCGTAACTTCAGCGAGTGGTTATGAGCAAAATATAGCGGATGCGCCAGCATCAATCTCAGTGATTACTGCTGAGGAACTTCAAAAAAAATCATATACAGATGTGATTGATGCGATAAAAAATATGCCAGGTGTGTCGGTTCAGGGCGGTGGTAATAATAAAGATATCAGTATCCGTGGAATGGGTTCTAGTTATACCAAATATCTCATCAATGGTCGCCAAATTAGTGCTGGTCGAACAGTGAATGGTAATGGTACAGATGGTGGGAAAATTGGCGCATATTTGCCGCCGATTGATATGATTGAACGTATTGAAGTTGTGCGTGGACCAATGTCATCACTTTATGGTTCAGATGCAATGGGTGGCGTTATTAATATCATTACCAAAAAAGCATCTTCTGGTGAATGGTATGGAAGTCTTTCACCTGAATATACGAAGTCGGATAATGACTTTTCAAACGACAGTTACAATGTGAGTATGTTTGTAACGGGGCCTTTAATTCAAGACAAGCTTTCTTTGAGTATTGATGGAAGCTTCCAAGGTAATGATGAGAGTGATTACGTTGGTGGTGAGGGGCAGAAATCTGGTTCGAGTGAATCTGAAAAGAAAATTCGTAAGTTGGGAGCAGAGCTTGTTTGGAGTGTAGATCAGAACAACGATATTGGTATTAGATACGATTTTGCTGGTCAAAAATACACAACAACACCAGGCAAAAGTATTGAAGCGACAGCTACTGGTTCAGTGAATGAAAATGAAAAGAATTTATATACACTGACCCACAAAGCACGTTACGACAGATTTACTATCGACTCTTACTATCAAGATGAGACCACGAAAAAGATTTATAGCGGCGTTGCAACAGATGAGAAAACAGAAGATTTAAAAGTATTTAATACTCAAGCTTCATTTTTCTTGGGTAAACATGCTTTGACCGTTGGTGGACAATATCAACAAGAAGAAATTGTTGATACGACAAACGGACTCGTGAATATTACAGGACTAACAACGCTTGATCGTTGGTTGTTCGCACTGTTTTTGGAAAATGAGTGGAGTGTCACAGATGACTTCGCTTTGACAGTCGGTGCGCGATATAACGAAGATGAATATTTTGGTGGCGAGATTACACCTCGAATTTACGGGGTGTATCACCTGACCGATGGATTCACTTTAAAAGGTGGTGTAAGTACTGGTTATAAACAACCTACTATCAGCCAAATTTCAGAAGGCTTTGGTAGTAGAACAGGTAAAGGAAGTGCTGTAATTATCGGTAACCCGAATTTAGCACCCGAGAAAAGTACAAGTTATGAATTAGGCTTCAATTATGCAGCCCCAGAACTTGGTCTAACGACTAGTCTTATGGTTTTTAAGTCGGACTTTAAAGATAAAATTGTAGAAGATCGTTTATGTGAGACTCCTGGAACTACGAATAGTTCTCCAGAATCAGAATGGAAATGTTCTGCTTTAGGTAAACCTTACCGTTTTGTTAGTCAAATGAACAACGTTTCAGATGCTGAAATGAGTGGTGCAGAGTTCACATTAGATTACGATTTAATGGATAACTTACAAGCTCGAACCAGTTATACATATACAAAATCAGAGCAAAAAAGTGGTGAGTTTAAAGGAAAACCTTTAAATAAAATGCCAAAACATATGCTAAATATTGGTCTAGATTACGATATATCAGATACTTGGAATACATGGGCTGACTACAACTACCGTGGCAAAACCAGTGATTATTTAAGTCGTACTTCAATGGGCAAAGGTACGCCAGGTTACGGGACTTTTGACATTGGTGCTGTATATAAAGCAACTGATAAGTTAAGCCTTACAACGGGTATTTATAACTTAGCGAATAAAGAAGTTACCAATGGTGATTATGATATCGTATTAGATGGTCGCAGATATACTGTGGGCATGAATATTAAGTTTTAATCTTAGTCATATAAAAGCCGCTTAAAGCGGCTTTTTTAATATCATTTTAAAATTTCTAATGCTTGATCTGAATAATAAAATTTTTCAAGATAGACACGTGCACGTTGTTTAAGGTGTTCACTAGAAATCATATGCTTAATTACTGGACTGAGCAACTGTTGCAGTTCATTTTGAACAAGGCTTTCATTGATATTGATATCTTGCAAGATCAGATCGAAAGAGCGGTCTTGATTATGACAATACCACGTGTAAATACCATCGTGTACTTGTTGCTTTAGATATTCAGTTTGACGGAGGTGATCCCAAATATCATGTCCCATTGCTACAGTATTTGGTAGATCATTGATCTCAACATAGTTTTTAACAGCAGAGAGTGGTACTTGCTTTATTTTGTGCCAAAGATTGGCTTGGAAATGATATAGCTTATTGTCATCAAAGTGTTGGTTAATCACTTGTTCGCTAATTTGACTGATCTTGATAATATTTTTTTGAAGATAATGTTTGACCGTATCATCAAGATTGGAATCAGTGACACTTTCAAGAACTGATTTCCCCATTTTCATAAAGCGGCCGACACCGGGTACTTTTTTATTCATCACTGAATTATCAATATAATCCTGAATAGAATGATGGATTAACTCGGTGAGCATACTCGAAAATGCGGGATTGTTCACAATACGTTTAATTAGAGCTTGACGGTGAGCACTTTTAGATGAAATATAAAGTGCAATTCGATCAATGGTGTGAACCGAGATAATATCTTCGATTTGAGTCGTTTCATTAAGCGGGTGAACCAACGCAAATCGAATATGCTCCGCAATCTGTTGAATGAGAGAATCAGTTGCAGGCGTATTTAGAATTTGTTTTTGAAGCAGCGCATTAATCGCCTCGAAAGACCAAATTTGCTTTAAAGATTGTTTTCTAAACCATTGATAAAAATATAAAAATTCATTTTCAATGGTGTCATCTTGAGAAAATTCATGATCAAGAAATGCCAAATGTGCCTCAATCAACTGTTCGATTTTAGGATTTTTTTCCATGAAAATTCTCAATATCCTTAATTTGATGATGACGTTTTAACGGTATTCATCTTATTTAAAAAACTTAAGTAATGTTGCGCCACAAGATCAGGTGTTTCTACGATAGGTGTATGACCAATTTGATCTAATAGAATAGGGGGATGTGCTTTTTTTAAGGCGGTCCCTAATTCATGTGCAACTTCAACATTCACTATCTGATCTTGTTTTCCCCACAAAATCAATGTTTCAACCTCAATATTTTTTAACAATTGAGCAAATGATTCAACGGTGTACTGTTGATTGAGTTTAACAAGCTGATGAATCAGCTCAGATGTATCCGCCGCACGTTGAATAAGTGCTTGCTCTTGTTGTTTCTTGATTAAACTGGGTACGAAGGGAGCTTTATGCATGACTCTCCTAGAAACATAATTCAAGTCTCCAGGTTGTGAGATTAAAAGCTGTTTTAAATAAATTGGGTTATTAAGGAAGAATGTTTTGTTGCTTCTGAATAATCCACCGGCACTGATCAGAAATAAACTTCTCATTTCTTGAGGATATTTAGCAGCATACAACAGTCCGATTGATCCACCGACAGAGTGACCCGCTAGATTAAGCTGGTTTTCAATGCGTAATGCTTCTGCAAAACGACGTAACTGTTCAGTCAGATGAGGAAGTGATAAGTCAAATCCTTTTGGTATTAGCGTTTGTCCACTTCCAGGCAAGTCAACAATAATGACACGATATTGCTGTGTGAGATTCCGAGCTACATGATTCCAACTGTCTCGATTCATGCCTATACCATGAATTAGCAACAAGGCAGGTCGATCAGCAGGACCACCTTCGCTATAAGACCACACAACATCTCCGACGCGAATCGTTTTATTGGATAGTCCTGCCCAAGCACGTTCTTCATTTAAAACTTTTTGATAGTCGATAAATTCAACAGTATTTGCTTGGGTAGATGAGATACCGAGGCTGAGCATTAACGCGAGTAAAATGGAAAATAAATGTTGATGCTTTAATATGGGTAAAGGAAAATGAACAAACATGCAGGTGAAATCCCTTAAAACAGGGCGACATTATAATCAAGTGACTTTTATAAAGTAGTAGTTAAAAGTAAAAAAATAAATCCTATTTTTGTGATAATTGGTTCTCGATTTAAATAAGTTTTGCTTCATAAACATAAATTTGAGCATTGAGTTAGGTGCAAAAGTGTTTCAGTAAGGAATGATCATAATCATCAGATTTGAAGAAATTGAAGATATTTTTAGCAATTAACAAAAATTGTAACAGAGTTTAAATTTTGTCAGTGACAATCAAAAAGCACAGTATTAAAATTACCTCAAACCTTGATAAACCATGGATACAAGATGCTAACTGCACAAGAAGCTTTAGAACGTTTAAAAATTGGTAATCAACGTTTTGTTGAAGGTCAAACCAAGCATCAACGATTATTGACGCATCATGAGCGCGCTCAGATGGCTGAAACTCAAGAGCCATTTGCGATTGTATTAGGATGTTCTGATTCACGTGTTCCAGCTGAAATGGTTTTTGATCAGGGCTTAGGTGATTTATTTGTTATTCGTGTAGCAGGCAATATCGTAGCTCCATCTCAAGTTGGAAGTGTGGAGTTTGCAGCCGAAAGTTTTAATTGTCCTTTAGTGATTGTATTGGGTCATACACATTGCGGCGCAATCGACTCAACGATTGAAGCATTACGTAATCCTCAACAACCGCCCTCTGTTAATTTGATGTCTATTGTCAATCGCGTACGTCCATCAGTCGAAATTTTAATGCAAACTGAGTTAAAAGATGATCTGAAAAAACTTTCAGTGCACGCGGTTCGCTCAAATGTTTTTGCTTCAGTTAACCAATTGCGCCATGGTTCTGCGGTGTTGGAAAATTTGATTGCACAAGGTAAATTAAAAGTTGTAGGTGCAGAATACTCACTTGAAACAGGTGAAGTTACATTCTTTGACTTCTAATATCAGCATTTTAAAAAAGCCAGCTTAAGCTGGCTTTTTTATTGATTGGGATTTATGGATCTATATGTCTATAACTTTATAGAGCGCCTTTAATATAAGGATATGCATTATTTAAGAGTTTAGGTTGAGCTTGTTCATTGGGATGAATCAGATCTTTTTGCATGAGTTTATTATTTCCAGCAACACCTTCTAGAAAAAAAGGGAGCAACTTCACATTAAATTGCTGGCTCACAACTTTATAATTATTTTCAAAGGCTTTGCTATACGCTGAGCCATAGTTTGGAGGAATCTTCATGCCAAATATGAGTACTTTGGCATTAGATTTTTGGCTCAATTGAACTAATCGAGTTAGGTTTTGTTGAATCATTTTTGGAGGTTGACCTCGTAAACCGTCATTACCGCCCAATTCAATTACGACAATATCTGGTTTGTGTGTTTGTAGCAATTTAGGCAAACGTGCTAATGCACCACTGGTTGTTTCACCGCTGACACTTGCATTGACCACTCGATGTTGTTTCGGATACTGTTGATCAAGACGTTTTTGCAAAAGATTGACCCAACCTTTCTCGGTGGGCACGCCGTAACCAGCACTTAAACTATCACCAAGAATAAGGATAGTTTTTGCAAAGCTATTGATCGGTAAAAGAAACAGACAACTGCAGATAAATAAAAAGGCAGTTTTTCTCAACGTAACAATATTTAAACTTTGACTGATTTGCATAAAGGCTTTCTATGGTTCGTAATGACTCAACTTCTTCAATCATGCCACAAGCGTTAATTTCTGCACAGCAATTGACACAAACGATACAGATCCAACAAAAAAAGTTGACGATTTTTGAGAATCTAAATCTACAAATTTATCCTGGCGAGCAAGTCGCAATCACAGGCAGATCGGGTTCTGGAAAATCTACACTGTTGGGAATTCTGGCGACATTAGATCAGCCAAGTTCAGGAACATTGTCGATTAATGGTATAGCAGTTGAGCAATTAAGCGAAGAGCAACGCGCTCAAATTAGACTTGAAAATATTGGTTTTGTATTTCAATCCTTTCAGCTTTTACCTTCTTTATCTGCGCTTGAAAATGTCATGTTACCGCTGAGAATTCAAAAGAATTTTGATTATGCCAAAGCAGAACAACAAGCCCTTTATTGGTTGAATAAAGTGGGTTTAAATCGTCAAAGTACTCAAACACCTAAAGTACTGTCTGGGGGAGAACAACAACGCGTAGCAATTGCACGCGCTTTAATTGCTGAGCCCAAAATTGTATTTGCGGATGAACCAACGGGAAATTTAGATGGGACGACAGCCCAGGAGACTGAACAGCTTTTATTTGATTTGAATCGGGAGCTGGGCACTACATTGGTTTTAGTCACCCATGATCAAAAGCTAGCACAAAAATGTGAGACGCATTATGAATTGATCAATGGTCAATTACAAAAAGTACAAGGTGCTTCAACATCTGGAGAGCGTGTATGAGTGCGCTATTTAAACCTTTGTTGAAGCAAAGTTTTGCTAGCACAGGGATTTATTTGCTCATTTTTGCATTGAGTCTCGCGATTAGTGCGACAACCGCTTTAAAGTTCAGTAATGATCAGATTCAACAAGCTGTTTCATTGCAGGCGGCTAAGCTTCAAGCTGCAGATCTAGTGTTGAGTGATCAATATCCGCTCAATGAAAAATTTAAACAGAAGGCAAGTCAACTCAATCTACAACAGTCCCAAGTGACAGTTTTTGGTTCAATGGCACATACTGATGAACAATTTGTCATGGTGAATGTCAAAGCGATTGAGTCCAATTATCCGCTACGTGGTGAACTCATTATTCAACCTGATCAGACTGCTATTCGGTCAGGAGAAGTATGGCTAAGTCAACGTGCTTTAGATTTATTAAATGTCAAAATAGGGGATAGGGTTCAAATCGCAGATGCGAGTTTTAAAGTCACAGGGGTCATTGAAAAAGATTCTAACCAAGAACTCGGGTTCTCAGCATTTTCACCTACAGTGATCATTTCACAATCTGATGTTGCGGCAACCAATGCGATTCAGCCCGGAAGTCGTATCGAATATCGTCTGCTTATGTCTGGTGAGCCGAATAGACTCAATGAGTTGACGGCATATTTTGATCAGCTCTATCCTAAAAAGACGATTGAACCAAATGCAGATGATCAGCAAGCAATGGAAACCCAAAGCTCAATTCGCTTGAGAACTGCGGATGAGGCGAATACCCGCTTGATGCGTCCAATTGAAAATCTAGATACTTTTTTACAGCTTGCAAACATTCTTACAATTTTACTGTGCGGTATTGCAATTGCGTTGACCAGTCAACGGTACGTTCAACAAAATCAAGATCATGTTGCTTTAATGAGATGTATGGGGGCTGCAAAGTTCCAAATTCTTAAGAACTATATTGCATTGCTTATGATTGCCGTCGCAATTGCGATGTTCATCGGTACTGGGTTAGGGATTGGTCTAGGCTATATTTTATTGCAGTTTATGTTGCAACTAATTCCGCATTTAGACATCCAATTTAGCTTGTTTGATTTGGTTTTGGGTCCTTTGCCGATTGCAATATTCACCAGTGTCATTGTGATGTTTGGATTTATTGTCCCAAGTTTGATGCAGCTCTTAAATACGCCTCCAATTCGTGTTATCCGTGAGGATGTTAAATCTACGCGTTCTCTCTTGACCTTATTGGGAGCGGGAGCTGTAAGTCTTATTTTATTTTGTATTTTGCTCACTCAAAATATACAGCTCTCATTGCTCGTTATCGGTACGATCCTCGCATTGTGTGCAAGTATGTTCAGCATAGTTTGGTTGCTATTAAAGATGATTAAATCTTTGAAAAATAGATGGTCAGCCTATGTACGTGTACCTAATCAAACAGCACTTCAAATAACTGCACTTGCATTAGGTCTGAGCCTGATTACAGTTCTTGTTGTATTAAGGACGGATCTATTAGATCGTTGGCAGCAACAGTTACCTGAAGGTACGCCAAATCAATTTATTTATGGTCTTCCTCCATTTGAAGTTGAGCAATTTAAAGCTCAGATCGAAAAAGAAGGTTGGCCAAGTACACCCTTGTATCCGAATATCCGCGGACGCCTAATTAAACATAATGGTCAGCCATTTTCAGAATCATTAAGAGCGCAAAATAACTCACTCAGACGAGAGTTGAATTTGACTCAAGCTCAAGGCTATCCAGAAGATAATGTCATTGTCAGTGGGCAGTCGCAATTGCAGCAGGTGGGAGATGTTTCTGTTGAAGCAAATCTTGCTGAAGAGTTAGGGATAAAAGTGGGTGATCAACTCAGTTTTAGCTTGCCAGAAGGGGAACTTCAAGCCAATGTTGTAAATTTAAGAACAGTCGAGTGGGAAAGCTTTAGTCCAAACTTTTTCTTCATTTTTGCACCGAATACGATGGATGAAAATGCTGGAAGTTATTTAGGAAGTTTTTTTGTACCTCAATATGAAAAATCCAAGTTGGTCAATCTAATTCAGCAGTTCTCAAATACTGTATTTATCGATGTTTCCTTAATTTTAGAGGAAATTAAAAACTTAGTATCTGTTCTGGTTCAGATTATTACCATTCTTGCGCTTCTCGTCAGTGTTTCAGGCTTTTTGGTGTTGATTGCTTGCATTAATTTATTGATGGATGAGCGAAAGCGAGAAGTCGCGATTTTAAGATCATTTGGCAGCTCAAAATCCAATTTGAAAAATATGCTGAGTTTAGAAATTGGATTTATCGGTTTTATGGCTGGCTTAGTATCGTGTTTTTTTGCTGAGGTCATCAGTGCGATCGCCAGTTATAAAATGGATCTCGCAATACAACCGCATTGGGAAATCTGGGTGATTCTACCCATGAGCATGATGATCTTATGTGCGCTGATTGGTCGTTATCGTTTAAGCTACTTAACTGAGATTCCTCCATTAAAAAGCTTGCGCGAACTCAATCAATCATAAAATTTATGAGGTCTAAAAAATGCAATTGGAATTAGTATGCCAATTGCATTTTCATTTGCTGCAACATTTCAGCCCAAATGGGTTGTATTCCGCTCACTAAGCCTAAATTATATTGATACATGAGCCAACATAAGAAGATGCCTAGAGGAAGTACCACGATGGTGGTGGTGAAGCCTAGTCTAAATCGTTGACCGATGTACCAACATAAAGCCATGACTGCACCCATCAACATTCCACCGATATGCGCTGCATTATTTATTCCAGGGATCATGAATCCCATAGCAATATTCAATGCCAAGATGATCAGCAGCGATTTACGATCAAAGAGAAATTGTTGTTGTGGTAAAGGCGGAAAAAGAGATAAGAGCGTTAAAGCACCACCCAAACCCATAACGGCACCTGATGCACCTGCGGATACACGTGGAAATAAATCACGATTGACATGCTCCAATAGCTCGTAACTATTCCGAATATCAATCAGTCCACTGACCAAGCTTCCCATAATGCCTGCTAATAGGTACAAGCCTAGAAAATAAACATGCCCAAATGTTTTCTCAGCGACATTGCCAAAGATATACAATGCCCACATATTGAGCATTAAATGAATAAGACCAAAATGAAAAAATGTACTGCTGAAGATCCGAAGGGGTTCCTCTAAATAAGTCAGCGGTGCATAATCAGCACCCCAGCGTAAAGCATCTATTGTTGCTGGGTTTGATACATCCACCCCGCTAAAGATTTGCCATATAAAAAGTCCAACATTCAGTGTAATGAGTAAAAACGTAATCTGACTTAATGGTAGACGTGATTGGCTTTGAAATTGGGGTGGTTGCATTTCAGTCATGTCATTGTATTCTGTGATAATGATATGGATTAAGGTCAAGCATGCACTACGCTAATAAAAGGAGCAACACACTGACATGAAAGCATTTATTGTTCGAACTTTATTGGTCATTGTCAGTATCATCCTTGTAATTCAACTATGGATTTTTTCAAGTCTAGCATGGTGGAGAACCAATGCTGTTGATACAACGATGCTCATGCGTTGGACATATTGGACCGACAGTTCGAAGCCTATTCAGCATCAATGGCGTGATTATGAGAATATCAGTGATCATCTGAAACGTGCGATTATTGCAGCTGAAGATGCTAAATTTATGCAACATCATGGTTTTGATTTTGACGGCATAAAACATGCTTTGGAAAGAAATAAAGAAAAAGAACAAGTGGTTGCGGGTGGATCTACCATTTCCCAACAATTATCCAAAAATCTATTTTTATTTAATAAGCGTTCTTTTTTGCGTAAAGGACAAGAGGCTGTCGCCACAGTCATGATGGAGCGTATGTGGTCAAAACAACGCATTCTTGAGGTGTATGTGAACTCTATTGAATTTGGAGATCATATCTTTGGTGTGGAAGCTGCAGCACGTCACTATTTTGGAAAATCGGCAAGCAGTCTAACACGTGAGCAAGCCGCATTTTTGGCAGCGATTTTGCCGAATCCGCGTTATTATCAACATCACCGTCAAGATCGAAAACTCAAAAATAAACAGCGTATTATTTTGCGTTACATGAATGCTTCAAGAATTCCGTGAGAAGTAATTGTCTAAAAAACTTTCGTGAGATCAAAAATGCACAGTGATCATGTGCATTTTTTATGAAATTGTCATAAATTTGAAGCATACTTAAGACAGATCTTTAGCATGCAGGTTTGTGGTATGAATACCGCGATGACAAATACTCCAACTGAATATACTTATAATGAACGATATATCAATCGTGAACTTTCGATTTTAGATTTTCATCTTCGTGTTTTAGAACAAGCGGTTGATCCATTGCATCCATTGCTTGAGCGAATGAATTTCTTATTGATTTTTTCAAGAAATATGGACGAATTCTTTGAAATTCGTGTTGCGGGTGTTATGGAGCAATTGGAGCTCGGTAATGAAAGCCGTAGTCCAGATGGGTTAACACCAAAGCAAGTTCTTGAGAAAATTTCACAGACTGCGCATGCTGCAATAGAGCGTCAATATCGTATTTTGAATGATGAAATTTTTCCAAAATTACGTGAAGAAGATATCTGCTTCTTACGTCGAGGAGAGTTGACACCTGCTCAATCCCAATGGATTAAAAAATATTTTCAGGAACAAGTTGCGCCAGTACTTACTCCAATTAGTTTAGATCCAGCACATCCATTCCCGCGTTTAGTCAACAAATCACTCAACTTTATCGTCACGCTAGAAGGTAAAGATGCTTTTGGACGACAGATTGATTTAGCCGTTGTCCCTGCGCCACGTTCTTTACCACGTGTGGTTCGTTTACCTGACGAGTTAACCGATGGTAAAGAACACCACGTGATGCTGTCAGCGATTATTCATGAGCATGTCTCTGATTTATTCCCAGGAATGACTGCGACAGGATGTTATCAATTCCGTGTGACGCGAAATGCGGATTTAGCCCTTAATGAAGATGTCGAAGATTTGGCAAAAGCATTAAAAGGGGAGTTAAACTCTCGTCGATTCGGACGTGCTGTCCGTTTAGAAGTGACAGAAAATTGTCCAAAACATATTTATGATTATCTTCTCAACGAATTCGACTTACATGAAGAACAATTATATAAAGTCGATGGACCTGTGAACTTGGCACGTTTAGTGTCTAATTTTAAACGTCCGCATTTGAGATATGACTCCCATACGCCGGTCATTCCTAAAGTATTAAAGAAGTCTGAAAATGTTTTTTCTGCAATGAAGAAACAGGACATTCTTTTACATCATCCTTTTGAATCATTTGCTCCAGTTATTAATTTATTACGTGAGGCAGCACGAGATCCACAAGTTTTAGCGATTAAGCAAACATTATATCGAAGTGGGCCTGATTCTGAGATTGTTCAAGTGTTGGCTGAAGCTGCACGTAATGGTAAAGAAGTCACAGCTGTCATTGAGCTTCGAGCACGATTTGATGAAGAGTCAAACATTGCAGTAGCAAATGTTTTGCAAGAGGCTGGTGCTGTGGTGGTTTATGGCATCGTAGGCTATAAAACACATGCAAAAATGATTCTCGTTGTGCGCCGTGAAAATAATAAATTGGTTCGTTATGTGCACTTAGGTACAGGGAATTACCATGCAACCAATGCCCGGATCTATACCGATTACGGATTGATGACAACGGACAAAGAGCTTTGTGAAGATGTGCATCGTATATTCCAAGAGTTGACTGGAATGGGCAAAATGGCAAAATTGAAGAAATTACTTCATGCGCCATTTACGTTGCATACACAGTTAATTAGTTATATTGATGAAGAGATTGCTCATGCCAAAGCGGGTAAGCCAGCTCAGATTATCGTAAAAGTGAATGCGCTGACTGAAGTGCAACTGATTAATAAACTTTATGAAGCATCACAAGCTGGTGTGCAGATTGATTTAATCATACGTTCAATTTGTTGCTTAAGACCGGGTTTACCAGGTCTTTCTGAGAATATCCGTGTGCGCTCTATCGTTGGACGATTCTTAGAGCACACACGTGTGTATTATTTTGGAAATGCAGGGCAACCACGACTGTATTGTTCAAGCGCAGACTGGATGGATCGTAATTTATTTAATCGTGTTGAAGTTTGTTTCCCTGTTGAGGATCCAACTTTGAGAAAGCATATTTATCAACATGGTTTATTGAATTATATGAAAGATAATCAACAAGCTTGGTTGTTAAATGGTGATGGAACTTGGTCACGTGCGCAATGCGATGAAGGTGAGACTCCTCATAATGCGCAACATAAATTGCTTGAGCTCTTTAAATCTTAAATAATTTTTATAAAAAAAGGAGCCAAATGGCTCCTTTTTTGTGATGGCTTATTAGCAAATATCAGCAGTAATGCGCTGTAGAATTTGTAAAAGGACATCAAATTCGCTTTGCAATGGCGTACTTTTACGCGTCACCAATGACAGAATGCGTGAAGGGGCATTCTCAATTGGTCGGATCACCAATTGATCATTATTTTTCAGCATATGTGTATTTACCGCAATCTGAGGTAGTAATGTAAAGCCCAGATTAGAACTCACCATTTCAACCAAGGTTGGTAATGAGCTCGCTTTAAGACGATGATCATTTTTGCGTTCACCGATAGGGCATACACTTAAAGTATGGTCTCTTAAGCAATGACCTTCTTCAAGTAACATGAGGTGTGTCAAATCAAGATCTTCTAGAGATTTAGCTTGCGACGTTTTGTGGTCAGCTTTATTTGCAACTAAGTACAAACTCTCTTTCGCAACTTCAGCAACTTTTAAGCCACGTGTGTCGAATGGGAGCGCTAACATGATCATGTCTAAATTGCCATGTTCTAGCTTTTCAACCAAATGCTCACTCTGTGCTTCATGAAGATGTAGTTGAATTTTAGGCAGCTCTTTATGAACTTCTTCTAACAATTGCGACAAAATAAATGGTGCAATTGTTGGAATAATTCCTAAATGAAGGTCACCAGTAAGTGGTTCGCTCATCTCACGGCTCAGTCGCATGAGATCTTGAGCATCAGCAAGAAGGACACGTGCTCGTGCAACCACTTGCTCACCGAGAGGGGTTAAACGTACATTTTGGCGATCACGTTCAACGAGAACGCCACCCAATAAACGCTCGAGCTCCATAATCCCGCCAGAAAGCGTAGACTGAGTAACGAATGAGCGACGTGCTGCTTCTGTAAAATGCAACGTCTCAGACAGAGTCACGAGATATGACAGCTGTCTTAGGGATGGTAATGCAGCCATAGTGTCCTAGTGTTTATCATTTAAAATGTTTTGCAAACAAACCACTCAGTTGTGGGATGAAATGCGCAGGAATATCATGCCCCATTCCTTCGATTAATTCAAACTTTGCGCCTGATATTGCTTTTGATACTGCCTTGCCGTGGCTAAAAGGGAGTAGACGATCCTTTGAGCCATGTACAACCAGTGTTGGCTTTTGAATTTGCTTATCGATAGAAACTAATGAGCCTGTACATAATATTGCTAAAAACTGTTGAAGTACACCCGCTGGATGATAACTACGCTTATATAATTTACGAGCGTTTTGAATAACTTCCAATTGATTGACGTAACCAGGTGAACCAATCGTCTGAATGACTTTAATACTATGATTTACAATACCATCTTCATCATTCGATGCAGGGCGACCAATAAGACTAAATAATTGTTTTGGAAATGGTGGCGGAAGAAATGGCTGATTATTACTGGTAAATAATAATCCTAGTTTATCCACTTTTTCTGGATATTTTGCTGCCAATATCTGAGCGATCATTCCCCCCATTGATGCACCAATAATATGCGCTTTTTCAAGTCCTAATCGTTCAATGAGTAAGGCTACATCTTCAGCCATATCGTATAAATTGTAAGGAGAGCCTTGATTTCCTAAACCAAAAGCAAATCGACCCATAAGTTTAAATGTATTGAGGCGAGGTCCCTTGTGCTTAATTTTTGTTGAGAGCCCAATATCTCGGTTATCGAAACGAATGACTCTGAAACCTTGATCTATTAATGATTTGCAAAAAAAATCTGGCCAAAAAAGCATCTGCGCACCCAGTCCCATGATGAGAATAATCGTAGGATGTTCAGCCTTGCCCCCAACTTCAATATGAAGGTCGATCCCATTGCCTAGACTCACTTTACTTTCTTGCATGAATGGAGCATAAGGTGAAACTTGATATTCTAGTGCGTTATTCATTGTTATTGTGTCCAAACTAAGAGGGTACTTTCATTTTGAAAATACCCTAAATCTTCGAATAATTAAACGGCAGCTGGAATTAAATCTGGAACCAGTTTGGTCAATGTTAAACGTTGCTTTGCTGCTGTTGGTCCAAGTAGCACAAATCCACGAAGCGTTGATTCTTGGTCAAGTGCTTTAGCAATCATTCCGTCATCGAGTTCTTCAGTTTCCCAAGTTGCCTCTACACCTTGAGGTACAGGTAATACAGTCAGTGGTGCAGCAGGGGTTTTCACTGCGACTGGCATCGCTGGATAATGAACTTGTGTATTCTCACCAGACAATGTTTTAGCTAAAGCACGTGCTTGTTGCATAATTGGCATGACATACGGAAGCAGTAAACCATTTACTTCTGCACAATCACCTAATGCATAAATATCGGTCTTATTGGTTTCCATTAAAGTGTTAGTCACAATTCCACGGCTGGTATGGATTCCTGCTTCTTGTGCAACTGATGTATTGGGTTGCAGGCCAACAGCGGAAAGAACAACGTCAGCTGTAAAGCTCTGTCCATTTGCAAGCGTTACGATATAGCTTTCGTCTGAATTTTTACTTACACGATCTACAGTGGTGCTTAATGCAAACTGAATACCTGTTTCTTCAAGATTTTGCTGGAAAGCATGTGCAACGTGTTCTGGTAGAAGGCGACCCAAAGGTTGTGGGGCAAGATCAATCACAGTCGCTTGATGACCAGTGTTCTGCAAATCGTTGGCAAACTCACACCCAATGAGGCCTGCACCTAAAATGACAACACGCTTGTCTTGTTTAAGGTCGAGCTTAGAGCGAAATTCACGATAATCAATCAGTGAGTTAACTACATGAATATCATCAGCACCATCACCTGAAATGGCTAAACGAATAGGGTTAGCACCTACAGCTAATATTAATTTGCTGTATATAAGGTTTTCAACTTGTCCATTTTTTGTGTAGGTCAATTGATGTTGATCTGCAGAAATTGAAGTTACAGTCGCATGATGAATAATTTGCATATTCAATTGCGCAGACATTTTCTCAGCATCACCTAAGGCAATTTGCTCTGGCGCTTTTTTACCTACAAGTGCATTAGATAAAGTTGGTTTTGCATAGTTCACCGCATCATCTGAGCAAATCATAACAAGTGCTTGTTCAGCATTCAGTTTGCGAAACTCTCGCGCTAATGTGTAACCTGCCATGCCAGAGCCAACAATGATGATCGGTTGCATAGTACTCTCCAATACTGATAATTTTTTTAGTAAATAAGAAAAAAGACCATATCAAAATGGTCTTTAAAGGAAATCTGTATTAGATTTCAATCATTTCAAAATCTGCTTTTGATACGCCGCAATCTGGGCAAGTCCAATCATCTGGAATATCTTCCCATTTAGTGCCTGCAGCAATGCCATCTTGTGGCCAGCCTTCTGCTTCGTCATAAATCCATCCACAAACGATGCATTGATATTTTTTCATTTGATTCTCCAAAAATACTGACAATTCCATTTATTGGTGTCAGCCAAAATCTTTCTCACACCTAGACTCAAGTGATATGAATTTTTATCGTTCATATTCAAGCAAATTTTTACGCAGTTCGAGGTGGAAAGTAAAGTAAATAACGGAGTTTAGCTGACTAAAAGAGAAGCTGAATGGCAGATTAGGACAAAACGCATGCTAATTATGCTAATGAATGATAGGACTGAGCATTAAATCTTTGAAATATTTGCCAAAATTATATGTATTATGATTTAAAAAAAATTGTCAGACTTTTGTCGCGTATTGATTTACCAGCTATTCATATAAAATTTATACTGTTTGTGTTTTATACTTATTATTTAATTAAAAAATGGTTTATTAAAAATCAATAAGTTATATTGGTTGGTGTTTTTTCTTAGCTCATGTTTGCTATATTTTTTGTCAATAATTCGTTAAAATTCACGCATTCTTTTGTCTAATTTTTATCTCCTATGTCTACTTCTTTGTCTACATCATTGTGGTCACACATTCGTACGGTCCAAGATTTTCCAAAACCAGGAATTTGTTTCTTTGATTTAACTCCTTTGTTCATGCAGAGCATTGCACCTTTAACTGATGCCTTAATCGAAAGTATTCCTGCGGAACAATTGGCAGAGGTAGAGAGTTTCGTTGCTGTTGAAGCACGTGGGTTTGTTTTGGCGAGTTTGTTGGCGCAACGTACTGGCAAGGGGTTGTTGTTGGTTCGTAAAGCTGGAAAATTACCACCACCAGTAATTGGTGTGGGCTATAGCCTTGAGTATGGCATGGACCGTTTAGAAATGTCTGCGGATGTACAGGCTCAAAAAGTGATTATTGTTGATGATGTATTGGCCACAGGTGGTACATTAAAAGCAGTTAAGCAATTGATGGATAAATGTCAGCACACTGTTTTAGGGGCGAGTATTTTCCTTGATTTGCCAGACTTACACGCGGATTTAGGAATGAATATTTGGTCTGTTTTGGACGATAAATCAAAACCTCAAATTTAAGTCGAAAAGCCTTGTGATTCACAAGGCTTTTTTAATGTGATTGATGATTTGAGTGGCTGACTAATCCGATCAGGTAATTCAGGCGATCAGGGTTTTCCAGTTGATGACGGCCACCAATAATACTTTCAACGTACATGTATGGCTCTAATAAGTCAGAGGTACTATGCATATCAATCAGTTCATCACCAAGTTCGATATAAGCGATTTGAGATGAGGTTTTGGATTGAAGCTCCTCAATTGTAATCGCTGGATAATCAGGATCAAAAGATGGCATTAGGCTCGGATTTGCAATCACAGCAGGAAGCTGAAATCGATTTGACATCTTTAATGCCCAGTAACCACCTAGACTATGTCCTACTAAAATGTCTGGTTTAATTTTCTCGATCATATCGATATAAAAACGTTCAACAGCAGCGTATTTTAAATTTCGATAATCAACATTAATGCAATATTTATTTTTAGAAAGAATTGCCTGAAACTTGGTAGATTCTCTTGAAGAATCTAATCCATGCATAAACAATACTTTAGGCTCTTGAGTGTTCATAAGTCATCATTAAATCCATTGTATTTTTTATGAGTGTTGAAAGTATACTTTTCCACAATTTATAGGATGATTGTAGAGTGCTGTATTCAAAGTACAACTTAGCTTTTGGTCTAAGAAATGTTCAGACCTAGACTTTAGTGGATGAAATTAAGCGTTTTTCAAATGGCTGATTATTTTTTCTAATGCTCAAGTACTTGGAATTCTGCTATGCTATGCAACTTCTTTTTTAAATAAAATTACGAGGCAGAGATGACGCAACAAAACGCTCAATCGACTTCTGAACAAGCCATTTCCGAAAACGATTTAATCGCACAGCGTCATGCCAAGTTAAAACAGATTCAAGATAAGGCTCAAGAGCAGGGTACTAGCCCTTGGCCAAACACGTTTAAGCGTGAACATTATGCACAAGACCTTCAGGATCAGTTTGCTGATAAATCAAAAGAAGAAATTGAAGGCAGTGAAAAAGTTTATGTCAAAGTTGCGGGCCGAGTGATGTTGAACCGCGGTTCGTTCATGGTGATTCAAGACATGACAGGCCGTATTCAGCTTTATGTTGCACGTAAAGAATTATCTGCAGAGACTTTAGACACCATTAAAGGTCTTGATCTAGGTGATATTATTGCCGTTAAAGGTTACATTGGACGTTCAGGCAAAGGTGATCTTTATGTGCATATTGAACATTTTGAACTCCTCACTAAATCACTCCGTCCTCTTCCAGATAAGTTCCACGGTCTAACAGATACAGAAGTTAAATACCGTAAACGTTATCTTGATTTGATCGTTAACGAAGAAACGCGTAAAACTTTTGAAATTCGAGCAAAAGTAGTTGCTGGTATTCGTAACTTCTTGACTGAACAACGTTATATGGAAGTTGAAACACCAATGATGCATGTGATTCCAGGTGGTGCTTCTGCGCGTCCATTTGAAACGCATCACAATGCCTTAGACATGCCATTATTCTTACGTATTGCACCTGAACTTTACTTAAAGCGTTTGGTTGTAGGTGGTTTTGAACGTGTGTTTGAGATTAACCGTAACTTCCGTAATGAAGGCGTGTCTACACGTCACAACCCAGAATTCACCATGATCGAATTCTACCAAGCATATGCAGATTACAAAGATTTAATGGAATTGACCGAGCAAATGCTTGAAAAGTTAGCCATTGATATCTTAGGTTCGACAGATGTACCTTATGGCGAAGAAGTGTATAGCTTCAAAGGTCCATTCAAGAAAATCTCAATGTTTGATGCAATTCTTGAACATAACCCACAATTTACACCTGAAAATGTAAATGATCGCGAGTTCTTAGCTGAGTTTGTTAAGAATGAACTTAAAGAGCAAGTGAAGCCAGGTTTTGGTCTAGGTAAGCTTCAAACGATTGTATTTGAAGAAACTGTAGAAACGAAACTTCGTCAACCGACCTTCATTACTGAATATCCTGCGGAAACCTCTCCATTGGCACGTCGTAACGATGACAACCCGCACATTACTGACCGTTTTGAGTTCTTCATTGGCGGTCGTGAGCTTGCAAATGGCTTCTCAGAGTTAAATGACCCAATTGACCAGGCTGAGCGTTTCCAAGCACAGGTAGCTGAAAAAGATGCGGGTGATGATGAAGCAATGCACTATGATGCCGACTTCGTTGAGGCGCTTGAATATGGTTTACCTCCTACAGCAGGTGAAGGGATTGGTATTGATCGTCTGGTAATGCTATTTGCCAATGCACCAAGTATTCGCGATGTGATCTTATTCCCACATATGCGTCACAAAAATGCGTAATAGTGAAATAAAAAAAGCCCTTCTTTGAAGGGCTTTTTTTATTTTTCTTAACATAAAATTAAATTTAAATTTTTTAGTGTGAGTGTATTTTGAGGTTTTAATCACAAAATATTTAATTAAGGGGATAAAAAATATAGAAAATTATCATTAAAGCTAATCTGTCTAACCAGCTGTATGTTTATCAAAATATTTACACAATGTTATTAAATGTATCTAATTAAATACTTAATGTAAAGTTAATGGATTTATAAATTAAAAATTCAAATAATCAATAAGATATAATCCTAAATTGATTTGTGATGAACCCGAATAGACTTATAAAAATCCTTTCATCGAGCTTACTATTTTCTAGTCCATTGGTCTTTGCCAATGGCATTCTCCTCAACGATGAAAACCTGAGAAATGATTTAAATTGGCTGAATCAACAAGGTGTGATTCAAATAAGCACCTCGACATGGCCGCTAAGTGGTGATGAAGTCCAACGTGCCCTCACCAATGCTAAAATTAACTCCATCGAACAACAAAAGGTTATTCAGGAAGTCGAAAGAGCGATTCAGCAGCAAAATGAAACATTAAAAGTTGATGCTTTCGTGGAGAGTGATCAAAAGAAAATCCCACAATCTTTTGCCGATTATCAAAAAGCACAATACGCGCTTGGTGCTGAGTTAAATCTTGGAGGGCAAAATTGGGATGCGAAGTTCAAAGTTAGAGGTGAAAAAGACCCTCAGATAGACAATGGTCAAGACGTTAACCTAGAAGGTTCATATCTTGCGGGTAAACTTTGGAATCAATGGCTCATTGCGGGTCAGATTCCAACCTACTGGGGGCCTGCACACGATGGTAGTTTGATACGTGGAGACGCAAGTCGACCAGTATATGGTTTCACTCTACAGCGTGCTGAACAGTCTGCTTTTGACCATAAATGGCTCTCATGGATCGGGCCTTGGCAATACCAAGCTTTTGGGGGCCAGTTAGATGATTATAAAGCAGTTCCTGATGCTAAAATTATTGGTTTGCGTTTGACCGCACAACCTTTACCTTATTTAGAGTTCGGTGCATCACGCATGATTCAATGGGGTGGTGAAGGTCGCCCTGAGGATTTAGGAACTCTCTGGGATGCTTGGATTGGTAAGGATAATGTTTACGGGGATACTGTTAATCCATCTAACCAGATTGCTGGATTTGATGCGCGTTTGAATCTAAGCTATTTATTGAACCAGCCAATCGGCGTCTATGCTCAATACGTGGGGGAAGATGAAGCAGGTGGCTTACCTGCTAAGAAAATGTATCAGGCTGGGGTGGATTATTCTTCATCTTTAAAAAAAATGCCTTATCAAGTTTATGCTGAGTGGGTAGACACCACTACAAATGGGAAGGCCCAAGGAATATCTTATAATCACAGTGTTTATACAGATGGATATTATCAACATGGCTATCCTCTTGCACATGCGATTGGAGGAGATGGTGAGATGATTTCTTTGGGTGGAAATATTCGTTTTGATGCCATGAATAGACTTTCAGGTCGCGTATTATTTGCAAAAGTAAATCAATCAAATCGAGATACCAATGCTGCATTTTCTGAGGAAGATGATATCCAAGCATTAGATTTAACTTGGACGCATTTTGTGAAGCCGAATTTGCCATTAAAGATTGATGGTTGGATTGCAGATTCAGATCGTCATGGTAATGATGCAGGTGCTTCTGTTGGTATTGAAATACCTTTAGATGTCAAAAAATTAGGACGTTAATATTCTTAGATTAGCATTTGAAAAAGCCACCTGAAAAGGTGGCTTTTTTTACATGAGACTTGTTTGTATCCGAACTTTCATTTCTAAGCTAAGTTGCGCGATATAATCCTTCATCCATGGGTAATTCTGCCCCATTGGATTTACTTTAGTGGCTGTGTCTAAAAAACTAAGCTCAGGTTGACTGAATAATTGCTTTTCTAAGCAGTCTTTAAATTGTTCAGCGTTCGCATATAAATCTGTTTCAACTACAAAAAAATGTTTTGGATAGTTGTAAAAGGCGTAGCACAAATTAAAAGCTTTTTGATTGCCTTTTAAATGACCAATACTAATTTCACTTCTATGATCTTGATTGCTGTGTGTAACGCCAATCAAGAACTTTAGTTTTTGATCAGTATGTTCAACAGCAAACTGTAAGCCAATTTGATCAGCAGTTAACTCGTGCTGAACAAAAATATTTAAAGCATAACCATTTTCAGTAAACGGTTCTTGTAACACTAGAATTTGATGATGCTGATAAATATGACCAGCAATTTGAGCTCGCTCTAAATGTTGTTTAAGAGATTCAAGGCTAAGCATGGGAGATAAAAATAACTAATTTAGAGATTTTTTATATTGAATGAATCCTGTCTCGGTTGCAACACGATTATACAAAAGTCTAGCGTTATCATTGCTTTTATGGGTTAACCAATACACTCTATCATAATTATTTTTACATTCGTCATAGCTAAATTCTATTAATTTCCTGGCTAAGCCCTGATTTCTATAATTTGCATCAATAAACAAATCTTGGAGATAACAATAAGGGAGTTTAGTCCAAGTGCTTGCGTGAGAAATGAGATGTACAATTCCGACGACGTTTTGATTTTTTATAATGGCATAGCCAAACATATCGGTTTGCGACGCATCAGATAATCGTTTGAAAGTCAGAGCCGCTTGTTGAGGATTCAATTCGGTCTTGTAGAATTCAAGGTAAGCTGACCAAAGGGCTAACCATTCTTGGTATTTTATATTTGAAAGGCCTGTAATTGTTATCATAATTAGATTGTCTCTTTGCTTATATTCTATTTGAGTATATTAATATAAAAAAACGAGATAAAGCTCCGTTGTCTAAATCACTATAATGAATATAAATTTTCAAAAGTGTCATAAGTACACATATTCTAGCTGGTGTTGTCCATGTCATTAAATGAGGAAAGACTTACTCATCTTAAACAGCTTGAAGCTGAGAGTATTCATATCATTCGCGAAGTTGCTGCAGAATTCGAAAATCCAGTCATGCTTTATTCGATTGGTAAGGACTCGGCAGTTATGCTGCATTTAGCGCTTAAAGCATTCTATCCTGCAAAACTCCCTTTTCCACTGTTACATGTAGATACAGGTTGGAAATTTAAGGACATGATTGCTTTCCGCGACAATATGGCTAAGCAACACGGTTTCGATCTTATCGTCCACCAAAATAAAGAAGGTAAGGATGCTGGGATTAACCCATTTGATCATGGTAGTTCGAAATATACTGATATCATGAAAACTCAGGGTTTAAAACAGGCATTAGATAAATACAAGTTCGATGCTGCATTTGGTGGTGCTCGCCGTGATGAAGAAAAATCACGTGCCAAAGAACGTGTGTATTCATTCCGTGATGATAAACATCGTTGGGATCCTAAAAACCAGCGTCCAGAACTTTGGAATCTTTACAATGGTAAAGTGAACAAAGGTGAAAGTATCCGTGTGTTCCCATTGTCGAACTGGACTGAGCTTGATATTTGGCAATATATTTACTTAGAAAGTATTCCACTTGTTCCATTGTACTTGGCGGCAGAACGCCCTGTGGTTGAGCGTAGTGGTACGTTAATTATGGTGGATGATGAGCGTATGCCTTTAAAAGAAGGCGAAGTTCCACAAATGAAATCGGTTCGTTTCCGTACTTTGGGGTGTTACCCATTGACAGGTGCGGTGGAGTCAACTGCTAACACTTTGCCAGAAATTATCCAAGAAATGTTGCTTGCAACCAGTTCTGAGCGCCAAGGTCGAATGATTGACCATGATGAAGCGGGCTCGATGGAAAAGAAAAAGCAAGAAGGTTACTTCTAGAATCTCTCTTGCGCAGCAGTGCTGCTCATCTCTTTGTAAAAGAGAGGAGTCATCCCCCTTTTTCAAAGGGGGAACGAGGGGGATTCAAATACACCGATTTCAACATATTTGTGGAGCTATGAGCCATGTCTCATCAATCAGATTTGATTAGCCAAGATATCTTGGGTTATTTAAAACAACACGAAAATAAAGACTTATTACGCTTTTTGACTTGCGGTAACGTAGATGATGGTAAATCAACTTTAATTGGTCGTTTACTTTACGATTCAAAATTGATTTATGAAGATCAATTGCAAGCAGTGACACGTGATTCTAAAAAAGTCGGTACAACAGGTGATGCACCTGACTTAGCGCTACTTGTAGATGGTTTACAAGCAGAGCGTGAACAAGGTATTACTATTGATGTAGCTTACCGTTATTTCTCTACAGAAAAACGTAAGTTCATTATTGCCGACACTCCGGGGCATGAACAATACACACGTAACATGGCTACAGGTGCGTCTACGTGTGACCTTGCGATCATTTTAATTGATGCGCGTTACGGTGTTCAGACACAAACACGTCGTCATACGTATATTGCAAGCTTACTTGGTATTAAGAACATTATTGTTGCGATCAACAAAATGGACTTGGTTGAGTTCTCTGAAGCACGCTTTAATGAGATTCAAACAGAATACGCAGGCTTTGTTGCACAATTGGGTGACCGTAAACCATCTAACATCATCTTTACGCCGATTTCTGCGTTAAATGGTGATAACGTTGTAAACAAATCTCCAAATACGCCGTGGTACACAGGCGAAACTTTGATGGGTACGCTTGAATCTGTTGAGATTAATCGTACTTCAGCTAAAGCTGACTTCCGCTTCCCTGTACAGTATGTGAACCGTCCTAACCTCGATTTCCGTGGTTTCTGCGGTACGATCGCACTAGGTGATATCAACGTTGGAGATACGATTACCGCGTTGCCATCAGGTAAATCATCTACAGTTAAAGAAATCGTTACTTTTGATGGTAACTTAGAACGTGCAGTTGCTGGTCAAGCAGTGACATTAACGTTAAACGACGAGATTGATATTTCTCGTGGTAACGTACTTGTACGTGCAGACCAAGAAGTACCGGCAATTTCTCGTTCTGTTCAAGCGACTGTTGTATGGATGGCTGACCAACCGCTTGCGATTGGTAAGTTATATAACGTGAAGATTGGTACGCAAACTGTTCCTGCTAAGGTAACAGCAATTAACTTCCGTACAAACGTAAATACGCTTGAAAAAGTTCAAGTTGAAAACTTAGAGCTGAATGCGATTGCGAATGTAACGATTGAATTTGATGCGCCAGTCGTATTTGACCGTTATCAAGATAGCCGTTACACAGGTTCATTTATCTTTATTGACCGCTTAAGCAACGTTACAGTTGGTGCAGGTATGGTTGAAGAGGCAGTTGAGTGGACTGCACATAATGAGCCTGTAACATCAGAAGCACGTGCGGCGCGTTTGGGTCAAAAACCTGCTGCGGTAACTGTATCAAATGCTGCAATTGTGAATGCACAAGTATTAGAAAGCTTATTGATCCAACAAGGTGTTGTTGCGATTGCTAAAGCGGGCTTAACTGCTGAACACGTTGCATTATTACGTGAAACTGGTGTGGTAGTGATTACCGATACTGCAACAGGTACTGATGCAAGTTTTGCTGTCGAAGCAGTTGAAGAGCTTGCTGAGAAGATTATTGAGTTGGTTCGTCTTTAAGATTGACTGATTTAAAAAAAACCCGCCTGATGGCGGGTTTTTCTATTTAAATTTTAATAACGACCACAGTAGTCCTAATGAGCTAAGATAGAATGAACACTAACGATAAATTAAAGATATTATGAAAATATTAGCGTATTTGCTTTTGATGCTCTTAACGGCGTGTGTTAATGCTCCGATACAACAAAAACACCCTAGTAAAGCTTGTTTAGAATACCAACAAATGATGACAGCGCCTATGCCTAGAGAGGCTATGCAAAAACTGCAAAAAAAATGCCTTGAATCTAAAGAATAGAGATTAACGGTAAAATTGAACTAAAAACTTAAAATATTTTCGTAGAGTAGAAAAGCTAAAAAATAAAATCATCGTTTTAAGTTAAATATTTTTTTATCGCTCAAGAGTCTTGATTAAGATGGAAACTAATCCATTCTATTTAATATTCATTTGCTAAGAAAAATTATTAAATCATGCCTCAAGGTTCAAAATTTTAACGTTATTGGATCATGTTTTGTATGCTTGAAACTTGAAAAATATAGGAATAGAGATCGCATTGGTGCTAAATTAAATGAGATGAAATGATTAGGCGCTACAATGAATAAAGCACTCCCAAAATTTCACCCCAAACATCTCAATTGGCTGATGCCGTTAATTTTGTCATGTTTGATGAGTGGTTCAATTTCTTTAATTAATATTGTAATGAATCGTGGATTTTTTGATGGGATCTGGATGGTCTGGATAAAGACGTGGGCAATGTCTTGGTTAATCGCATTTCCATTGATCTTAATATTTTTACCTGTGGTAAGAAAAATCTTAATGCGTTTTGTAAAAACTATGCCATAGCCCTTGAATGAAAGGTTTGATTAGCATTTAAAACAACAATTATAAAATTCTATGATCTTGCAACTGTTAAAAAATCGGGATAATTTTGCAAGTCGATAAAAATTACAACCTAAGGATTGGCATGACATATAACTCAGTATTCAAGGAAAATTTATTTCAGAATCAGGTCATCATTGTGACAGGAGGTGGTTCTGGTATTGGACGTTGTACAGCTCATGAGCTTGCATCATTGGATGCACAAGTGATTATTACAGGGCGTACCCAAGAAAAACTCGATAAAGTTGTTGCTGAAATCATGGAAGATGGTGGCAGAGCCTATGGCATCGCTTGTGATAATCGTGATGAAGCACAAGTGAAAGCCATGATTAGCGAAGTGATTGAAAAATTCGGACGAATTGATGGCTTGGTGAATAATGCAGGCGGACAATTTCCAGCGCATTTAGAAAAAATCTCAGCCAATGGATTTGATGCTGTCATTCGAAACAATCTACACGCTACATTCTATCTCATGCGCGAAGCTTACAATCAGTGGATGAATAAGCATGGTGGAAGTATTGTCAACATGACTGCTGATATGTGGGGAGGTATGCCGAATATGGGACATTCAGGCGCAGCCCGTGCAGGGGTTGATAATCTGACCAAGACAGCTGCTGTCGAATGGGGCAAATCTGGAGTTCGTGTGAATGCCGTAGCACCTGGATGGATTTTGTCATCAGGTATGGATACATATACTGGTGAAATGGCTGAAAAAGTGATTCCAAGTATGGCGGAGAAAGTTCCTTTGCAACGCATGGGAACAGAAGCTGAGGTGTCATCAGTGATCGTCTATTTATTGTCTGAAGCGTCTAAATTTATATCGGGTGTCACGATAAGGATTGATGGCGCAGCTTCTCAAGGCACACGTATATTTCCATTGAGTCCGGCTGAGAATAATCAAGCCTATGATGGATTTCACCGTTCTTTTTTACCCGAAGTGATTCAAAATTTAAAAAAATAAGAAATGCCCAATTGAAGCTTTAAACTTAACAATTGGGCATGTGAATTTTAAAGCTTCTTATTGAATCGTGACTGTCACGGGTTTACCGTACAGGGTGTAGTTATAATTCGGCGCAATCGTGTATTGATAGCTCGGCATAACATAGGCTTTGCCTTGTTCACCAAACGTGATCGACTGACCATTTTTGCTATATTTGGCAGAACCAGGCAGAACAATCATTGAATTAAAGTTTTGTGCTGAAGCCTTACCTATTTGAGTAACTTTTTCACCACTGAGAACAACAGGCTGTCCCACTTTTGCAGTGATTTGACCTGGAGTATTGATTTTTGTGACTAAATCAGAAGATTCATGAGCATAATCGGTGGTTAAGCCATGTGTTCCCTGTATATACATACGATTAAAATCATCTTTATTGGTACGGAAAGTCCAAGGCCAGAAAGTTACGCCACGTAAACTCGCCATCGACATTAACTCTTTGCTTAATCCTGCAAAAGATGGGTTAAATGTAGATGAATATTTTTGAGTCGCGTCTAATATTCGACGTGTGTTTACAATATTACTTTGTGCGTTCGGTGTACTCGTTAGGAAACCTGTAGAAACACCCGGTAACGTATTTTTCATCTGTAAGATTTGATCACCATTAAAACTAATGACAATCGATTGATCATAGGCATTATGCTTATCCAAAAGCTCTTTAATCTTCGCTACAATTTCAGGCTTTGCGCTTTTAATTTCGATGAAATTGGTCACATGGGGATATTTTTTGACGGCAGCCAAAACCTCATCCATGGTTGGAACTGGGCGACCATTGGGAATCGTACGTAACTGACGAATTTCAGCTAAGGTCAGATCTTCAGTGTTTCTGCTATCACCTGTGGTACGTTTTAGCGTCCCGTCATGCATCAAGAAAACATGACCATCTTTCGATAAATAAACATCATATTCAACTGCATCAGCACCTACCTCAATAGCTTTGATTGTTCCTTCTAAAGTATTTTCATCCTCTAAAGCTGGAATACCACGATGGCCTGTGATGAGGGGTTTTCTTAACAAGGTATTCGGTGCCATCTGCTTCATAATGTTTTGGAAAACATCTGGCTGTTGTGTATAGATCCCATTAATCCCAGTGCTTAAAATATCAGCTGCTTTGAATGCATCAATGCCATCTTTTTGATCTGGATGAAGTGTGCTTGCCCAAGGTGTAATTAATAAGCGTTGTAGATGAGATACGACTTCTGATTGCACTAAGTGCGGCGGTAAAATGACAATTTTTGATAAAGAAGAGTTGGTATTATGCGCAATTTTTACAATATCTGATTTACTATTGGTGAAACCAGATTGTTTTGAATAGTCGAGTGCTGTACGCAATACAGGGATTTCAACACGAGCTTTACGTAAGAGTTCAGGCTGATCCGACACCAAGGTGATATCAGCGAGATCATAGTTTTCTGTCAACGTTTTCAGATTACGAATTGTTTTTTCTGAATTGATCGTTAATAGCGGAATATGACGTCGTGTTGAATCATTTAAATAATCTTTTAAATGAGTAATTTTCTTTTGATCTTGGTTAAGAAGATTGAGTTGCTCATCCAGTTGATAGGCAACATGAGTTGCTAATGGAGCTGAGTTCAGTGTAGTTGCGCCAGCAGGCTGAGCGAGTGCTGGTGCCATAGAGACTGGCAATTGCTGATCGATTAGATCTGTAACTCGATTAGACTCTGGTAGGGCTTCGAGTTGCTCAGTCACTTTAATTGAATCTACACGCATCAAAGTGCCTGCTGTAGAAATGCCAATGCCACCCTGATCTAAATTGTAGGGTAGCGTGCTATCGAGTACGAGTTCATCATTAATATAATGGCGTACGCGTTGACCATGTACGATGACTGTTGCTTTGTAGGTTTTATTTAACTCAAAATTCTCTTTATGAGCAGATTTCTGTAAAACATTCCATGTGTTGTTAGGTTGACGCATAGAAAGTTCAAGACCACTTGCAGCGGTTGCATCAACACGAAATGCGAATTGATAGTATGGAGTAAAAGCTGGATCAGCATATTGATCAGCGGCACGATAGATGATGCTACCCCAACGCCCGCCATTGTTATTTTCTAAGAAAGCAAAATCCATATCGATACGATAATTACGATGTTGCTGTAGTTCGTTTGGCAACATGATGGTCGTCATTTGAGTATCATGCGCCGTACCATTGATGAGTAGTGCTCCATCTTTAACCTCAAGATTCCCTGGACTGCTGCGAAGTTGAGTCCAATTGTTTGGAATAGTAGTTAAAGCATTGAAATTTTCTTCAAAAAGTATTTCGGGTATAGGTACTTCAATGTCTGGTGTTTCTGGTTCAGGAGATGGATTAGGATTTTCCGTTTGATCTGGATTTGATACAGCGTTTTTTTGATCATCATCGGAGCAAGCCGTTAAGCTTAATGTTAATAATATTGCTGACGTCAGTGTTGTAAATTTCATCATTAAAAAGTACTCGAAAAGTATGTCCCTAAGCGAGACACAATCTAAGTACATAAAATGACAATTCTATGGATTTGTCATAAAGTAAAAAAATTATTACATATTAAATATTTATGAAATTCATCAGTTTTAAATATTGTGGTGTATAGAGGTCAACACCATTAAAAGACCAGTCAAAATCTTTTGAAAAGATGAGGGTGAATACTATGTTCTGAAAAACCAACTCAGCGAGCTGAATTGGTCTTCGAATATCAATGAGATTTGCTTATTGAATGGTCACAGTCACGGGTTTTGCATAGATCGTATAGGTGAAATTGGGTGCTATGGTGTATTGGTAGCTTGGCATGACATAGGCAATACCACGTTCACTGAAACTCACAGATTGACCATTTAGACTATATTTTGCAGAGCCTGGTAGTACGAGCATCGTATTGAAGCTTTGGTAACTTGATTGACCCAATTGCGTTAATTTTTTCCCAGTGATTTGTAAAGGTTGACCAACAGTTGCTGTTATTTGTGGTGGAGTTTCAATTTTGACCACAAAATTCGATGCATCTTGTGCATAATCTGTGGTCAACCCATGTGTACCTTGAATGTACATACGATTGAAATCATTTTTAATTAAACGAAACGTCCAAGGCCAAAAGGTCACACCACGTAAACTTGCTAGATACATGACGTCCTGATTCAAACCACTATAATTCGGATTGAATGTTGAAGAAAATTGTCGTGTTGTTTCCAAAATTCTTCGAATGTTTAGAAAAGTAGTTTGTTCCTTTGGTGGATATACCAATAAACCCGTTGATACACCTTTTAGAGTGTTCTTCATTTCAAGAATTTGTTGCCCATCAAAACTTATGACAATGGCTTGACCATATGCATCATATTTATCAAGTAAATCTTTAATTTTTGAAATTATTTCGGGTTTTGCACTCTTAATCTCGATAAAATTGGTGACATGTGGGTACTTTTTAACTACTGCAGCCAATACTTCATCCATCGTCGGTATGGCAAGTCGCTGCCCGGTCGTTTTTAGTTTACGAACTTCTTCGAGCGTCATGTTCTCAATATTTTTTGCGATACCCGTTGTGCGTAAAACCGATTTATCATGCATTAAAACGACATGGTCATCTTTCGTCAGATATACATCATATTCCACGGCATCAGCACCAACTTCTATCGCCTTAAGAATACCTTCAAGGGTATTTTCATCAACTTGAGATGGAATTCCACGATGACCTGTAATGAGTGGTTTACGAAGTAGGGTGTTGGGCGCCATTGAGCGCATGATGGAATGAAATAATTCAGGCTGATGTGTATAAATGCCATTTACTCCTGTTGTTAATATCTCAGCAGCTTGATAGGCATCAAGCTTAGGACTGGTCTGTCCAGAAATATTGTGGGTAAAACCTGCCCAAGGTGTGATCAATAAACGTTGCAAGTGTGCAACTACATGAGACTGAACCAAATGGGCTGGTAAAATCACAATTTTAGAAAGTGATGTATTGGTTGCCTGTGCAATTTTCACAACACTATTTTGATCTGAAATCAAATTGTACTTTTCAGACCAATCCAATGCTGTACGGATTTCTGGAATCTCCACACGCGCTTTTCTTAATAGATATGGATCATCAGAGACTAGCGTGACATCACTAAAATCATAATCTGAAGACAAAGATCTTAATTCAGCCAGTGTGTTTTCAGAGTCGATATGCAGAAGAGGAAGTGTTCTTTTGGTTTGATCAGAAAGAAGACTTCTGAGGTGCATCGAGGTCTTATTGTCGAAATCTTTTAAAAATAATTGTTCATCAAGTTGGTAAGCAATATAAGTGGCGGTATGAGCGTTATCATTTGTTAATGAGGCGGCTGGTTGCGCTAAAGCAGGCGCCATTGCAACTGGATATTTGTGATCAATGACATCTGTAATCCGATCTTGAGTAGGGAGGGCATCAAGTTGTTCAATCACCTGTATTGTGTTGACCTTCATCAGCAATCCTGCTGCTGAAAGTCCAATGGCACCTTGGTTTAGGTTGGTGGGTAATTCACCATCAAAAACCAATTGATCATTCAAGTAATGACGAACACGTTGATTATGAACAACAACTGTAGCCTTATAAGGTGTATTTAAAGCAATGTTTGATTCGAATTTGGATGTATTGATGACATTCCATGTGTTATTTGAGCGTCTAAGTGCGAGTTCTAGACCATTATAAGCAGATGCATCTGCACGAATAGCAAATTGGTAGTATGGTGTATATTCAGGTTGAGCAAACACATCTGAAGCTCGATAAATAATACTTCCCCAACGAGTACCGTTATTACGCTCAAGGTATTCAAATTCTAACTCAATTTTATAGTTGCGAAGCTTTTGAAAATCCGAACTTAACATGATCGTGGTGGGTTTGGTTAAATCTTTGCGACCATCAATCAGTAAGGCACCTTCTTTAAATTGAATGCTACCTGGATTTGAAGGCAGAATATTCCAATCAGAAGGTATTGAATAAAGTTCAGTAAAATCCAGATTTAAATAAGTGTTTGGTTGTGGAACATTGATCGGTGTTTCAGGTTCGAGATCTGGTGGTAGGGATGGTTTTGGATCTTCAGGTTGAATTGGTATGGGTGGCTCAGGGGTATTTGGTAAGGTTGATTTAGGTTGATCTTCCCCAGAGCATCCTGCTAAACCGAGCATGAGCGATAGTGTGACAACTAGAGTCTGCTTTTTCATTTTAAAATTCTCGAGTGTACGATCCATGACGACCTTAAAATCTAAGATATTAAGGTTACAATTCCGTTGTAAATCAAAAAAATACGAAGATTTGTTTGTGTTATTGAGTTATTTTAATATTCGTGTCTGAGGCACAGCTCAAAATAAAAGATCTAAAACTTGCCATCCACCAACAATGACACGAATGATCCCCAAAGCGACGAACAATATCATTTCAAAAAAACAGAAAACTAAAAAAGTCCAACCTGCTGCACCATCCACTTTGCTCGCATCATACTCAACATAAAGCAATAACAACACCAGCCCAATTTGGAAATAGGTCATCGCAATCACTGCTGAATCCCATGGAAAACTTAACAAAAAAGTCCAACAGATGATGACCAAGGCAGCAAAACTGCATGGCAAAATAAATTGCAGCAAGTAACGCATATTATTTTCCCCAAAAAATAATGATTCGTTTTCATCCTTATACATAAGTAATACAGGACTTTATCAATGTGATCAACTATGATGAAATTGATTGAAATGAATGAAAAGTATTGTAAATAAAGGATTTGATTATGGCACAAAGCATGCAACACGTGATCATTACTGAACCAGGCGGCATTGAAAAGTTGGCTTATGAAACGGTTGATATTCCGCAACCTAAAGACAATGAAGTCTTGGTGAAAGTACATGCTTTCGGCATTAACCGTCCTGATATTTTACAACGCCAAGGTTTATATCCAATGCCAAAAGGGGTGACACCTGTACCAGGTTTAGAGGTATCAGGTGAAGTCGTTGCTGTAGGGGCTGAGGTAAACGCCTATCAGGTGGGGGATCAAGTGTGCGGACTCACCAATGGTGGTGGTTATGCCGAATACTGTGTGGTGCCTGAATCTCAGCTGATTATTATTCCAGAAGGAGTGAGTCATATTCAAGCTGCTGCAATTCCAGAAACATTTTTTACCGTTTGGGCGAATATTTTTCAAATGGGCAAAGCTAAAGCGGGGGAAACGGCTTTAATCCATGGCGGAACCAGTGGGATTGGAACAACGGCATTAATGTTGTGTAAAGCATTTGGCTTAAAAACTTTTGCGACTGTTGGCTCAGATGAGAAAGTAAAAGCAATTCAAGATTTGACGCATGCAATTAATTATAAAACGGAAGACTTTGAACAGGTCATTCAGCAAGCGACGGAAGAAAATGGCGTAGATATTGTCTTAGATATGGTTGGAGCGCCTTATTTAGCCCAAAACTTGAATGTATTACGTCGTGATGGGCGTTTGGTTTATATCGCATTTCTTGGAGGAGCTAAAGCTGACGGCGTAAAATTAGGTCAAATCATGATGAAGCGTTTAACCATTACTGGCTCAACCATGCGTGCACGTACCACAGCAGAAAAAGCCAAAATCGCCCAAGATTTAAAGACACATGTTGCGCCGTTATGGGCAAAAGGTGAATGTCTACCGATGATCTATAAAACTTTTAATTTTGATGAGATTCAAGCGGCTCATTTGGCAATGGATGCAGGTGATCACATTGGTAAAATTGTGGTGAAAGTGTTGGATTAATCTCAACCACCTATGTTCGATTCAGTCAGTGCTGAGGATGAATAATCTACTTCGTCTCTACAGACTTTAGATTATTCATCTGCTAACCAACTCTTAGACTGTTGATTGCTTGTGTCCAATCTTGGCAAGAACAGCGCGGACAATCTTGAAGTGGTTGATGAAGTTCAGTACAGAATCCACAATGTGTACACGCATATATTACGCTAGGTTTTACCTTGTATATTGATTGAGCTTGATCTGGAAAAATTGGTAAGCCATATTTAACTTGTTCATCGGGATAAAACAAAATACTGAAATTCCCATCGGATTCTAATAGACCGACTCGAATTTGACCTAAATGCTCAACAGATTGACGACGCATTTCCGAAAAGAACTCATCATGCGACATATTACCTCGCTTGAATGCTTCAAGGACGAGCATGCCATCTTTAACGATGTAGCAGGATTTACCTTCGACTAAGTCTTCGAAAGGCTGATATTTCATCATTAACCACGTTGTGGTGCGGTAAAGTAAGATGATCACACTCATGACGACTACGGCTTGAATTAAGGGTAAATCCTCCGTAAACATTGGATCTCCAGCAATTGATCCAAGACAAAGAATAATGGCAACTTCAAAGATAGAGAGCTGTCTAACTCCTCGCTTACCTGTCAAACGAAGAAAAAGAATGATCAGTAAATACATCACCACACATCGGACTAAAATCTCGAAAACAAATGCCCATGTGGTGTCGTAAAAAAAGATAGAAGCAAAATCCATTTGTTTCTCAATTTTCTAGGTGATTCTACCTAAGCTATCAAGCGCCAAAAAAAAGAAATACAGAATTATTGTCGAATTATTATGACTTTATGTAGATGTGGTGCGTGAATTGAACATTAAATCATGTTGTTTAAAAAGATAGGGAGTGGAATTACAGTTGTTAATGTTAATCATGATTTTGAATATATGAGATAAGGTTGGCATTTTTTATTCATTACAATGAGCCGAAATGTTTGTTATGTATTTGTAATATTCTGTTATATTCTTATGGTTGCATGTTTCGGTGTTTAACCAAGAGTTAAGGTGTATTTTGGATTCATTCCGTAATCGCGTTCTGTTCATATTTGCTGGATTAACCATTATCCTTGGGATATGCGTATCGTTGTATATTGGAAATATCGCATCTCAGCACTTGGCTAAAGCCAGTGGACAGACCCTACATGTCGCAGCAAAAAATATCAGTAATGCCTTGGCAACTTCTCTTGCCGAACGCGAGCGCGAAATGGTGCTGCTCAGCCAATCTCCATTCTTTTCAGAAGCAAATCTAGATGGTCCACGTGTTCGTACACGCTTGGAACAAGTCAAAAATGCGTATGTCTATTATGCTTGGATGGGGGTAACGGATTTAAACGGTGATGTTCAAATCGCTGCGGATGGTATTCTTGAAGGTGAAAATGTTTCTTCACGGCCATGGTTTAAGGCAGGTTTACAGGGTACGTACTTAGGTGATGTGCATGAAGCTGTGTTATTGGCAAAAAAAATTCAAGCTTTAAATCCTCATGAACCGATGCGTTTTATTGATTTCGCAACACCAATCTATGATCCAAATACTCAAAAATTAAAAGGAGTGTTAGCTGCACATGCAGATTGGGAGTGGGCACGTCATATTCTCAATAAAGCCTTATCTCAAACAGCATCTCAGCGTGGCATAGAAGTCTTTATCTTAAACAAACAGGGTGAACTGCTGTATCCATTTAAAAGTATTGGACGAGTCAAGCCACCTCAACTTCAAGTCAACGATGCACTTTATTATATTGATGATTGGAATGAAGGGCAGGATTTCTTAACCACAAATATTGCGGTGGAGTCCGAGACTGAAAGTGATATTGGTTGGCATGTGGTAATTCGTCAACCTTTGGCGATTGCTTTGGCAGATATGCGTGATTTGCAATTCAAAATCTTTCTGATTGGTTTATTCGTCTCGCTGTTTATCTTTTATGTGATTTATCAACTTGCCAATAAATTGAGCAGACCCATTGAGGCTTTAGCCAAATCGGCTTATGCGGTCGAACAGGGAGACGTGCATACGGCATTTCATAGTCAAAGCAGCATCCGTGAAATCCAAGGATTATCACATTCTCTACAAAGCATGACGCAAACCTTATTGGAACAGAAACAACAATTGCTTGAGGCAAACCAATCTCTAGAGCGGAAGGTTCAAGAGCGCACTCGAGCACTTGAGTTGGCTAATCTTGAGTTGATTCGATTGTCACGACATGACGCATTAACAGGTTTACACAATCGCCGTGCTTTAAACGAACAACTTGAATACTGGTTTGCTCAGCATAAAAGAAATCAAATTGGCTATGCAGCACTTATATTGGATGTCGATTATTTTAAGCAAGTCAACGATCAATATGGTCATGATCAAGGGGATCAAGTGTTACAACAAGTAGCAAAAATCATTGATCAAGCAACACGTGAAACCGATTTTGTGGCACGTTATGGTGGTGAAGAATTTGTAATTTTATTGCCTGCAACACATCTAATGGGTGCGCAAATTTTGGCAGAGAAAATTCGTACAATGGTGGAACGAGCTGTTATTTTGGCAGAGAAAACTTTGACCGTCAGTATTGGTGTCAGTGTGACTGATCTCAACGATACTGATGCTTATGCCATTCTTAAACGAGCAGATCGACATCTTTATCAAGCAAAAACCAATGGTCGAAATCAAACTGTGATTGATGCTTAAAATAAAGCATCCACATTTTGCTAAACTCAGTATTCTCTCATTGGACTAAGCACCTAACGTGACTTCATTCAAAATTCAAACCAGTTCTTTTGCACAACTTGTTCAAGTTCCTCAAGATCATAAGCTACGGGTTTTGATTAATCAGATTGAGCAGCAAAAATTACAATTATCCGCATGGCAACACGCCCAAGAAGAAATTCGTACCTACACGCAGAAGAAACTTATTCCTGTCTATCGTGATGTTTATCAAGTGCTGTTTCAGCAATTACAAAGTCTATGGAATAGCCTAAGTCAAATTGATTTAAATAAGTCGTCTCAAAAGGTTGTGGAAGAGAAGTGTTTTAACTTGACCCAAATGTTGAGCAAATCAAATATGCTCAATGAAACTCAACTTGAGACAGTTGAAAAATTACATATTTATTTCGAACAGGTGTTTGCTCAACCACGAAATAAGCAAGATAAAAAGAACAACTTCGAATCTAGTCAAGCACCAGATGCTCATGGTGAACAAAATGATTCAACGATTGATGACGATTCATTGTGGGACAAAGCGCAGTATCAACAAGCAAGGCAGCAAGCCAAACTTAAACGGCAGCAAGATAAACACGCCGAAGCAGAAAAGTTAGTGAATCAATCCCTGAAAACAGTATATCTCAAAACAGCATCTATCATTCATCCAGACCGTGAACCGGATGAATCCAAAAAGGCTGCAAAGACGGCATTATTACAACGTGTTAATGAAGCTTATGAACAAGAGGATTTATTCACGCTATTGAAGTTACAACTTGAAGTCGAGCAACTTCAAGTCGGTATACAGAAAGCTATTCAGCAAGATCAATTGAAGTACTATCAACAAGTATTACAAGCTCAGAGTTTAACTTTAGAAAAGCAAATCCAGATATTGATTAATAGCTTAGTGTGGTCAAACAAGGCAAAAATTGAAGTACAAAAAACTCAAGGTGCTTTAAATATTCAAAAGCTCTATCTACAGATTGATCAAGAAGTTTCATTGTTAAAACAACAACTCAAATTGGAAAAGCAGCGTTTAATTGAAATGTCAAAAGCTTCTGGGTTAGCATTTTTGATTGAACATTCACTTCTTTGAATCCAAAACATACGAGCTATAAATAGCTGTTAATGACATCTACTCATTCCGTATTTCTCAATGGTTGATTGTCCTATTATTAAAAAATTAATATTATAATTTATATAAAATGTGTATTTTGTCGCATTTATTTGATGTATTGACCATAATATAACGATAATGCTCTAAAAACTAAAACTAGGAATAACATGAAAAGTAAAAAAGTCTCAGACATTATGATTGAAGTGTTGGAACAAGTCGGCGTAAAGCACTGTTACGGCATCGTTGGAGATACGCTTAATCACTTTACCGATTCTTTATCGCGAAGTTCTATTCAATGGATCAATGTTCGCCATGAAGAAGTAGGTGCATTTGCAGCAGGTGCAGATTCATTGATGAGTGGCAATTTAACAGTATGTGCTGGCTCATGTGGTCCTGGAAGCTTGCATTTTATTAATGGTCTGTACGAATCACACCGTAATGGTGCGCCTGTGGTTTTGATCGCAAGCCAACTTTCAACCGAACAAGCAGGCTATTTAGATTTTCCCCAATATGTCGACTTTAAAGAAATTTATAAAAGTTGTTCTGTATATTGCGAGGAGATCAAAGCAGCCAGTCAAGTCAGACATGTGATGACATTGGCCTGTCAGGCAGCACTGAATAAACGTGGCGTAGCGGTGGTCATTATGCCAACCAATATCAGCAGTCAATATATTCAGGAAACATTGGATTTCAAGGTACATCATCCGCAGCCTGAAACTACGCCTAATCCTGCTGAACTTGATCAGATTAAAAACTTCATCAGTGCTCATCAAAAAGTCACGATTTATGCGGGTATTGGAGCTCAGCATGCTCACGATGAAGTGGTTGAACTTTCGAAAAAATTAAATGCACCCGTTGTGCATACCTCACGTGCAAAACATTTTATTGAATATGATAATCCTCATAATATGGGGATGAATGGTATGTATGGTAATAAAGCAGCCTTACATGCGATTAATCATAGTGAGGTATTGTTACTGCTTGGAACGGACTTTGCGTGGCCACAGTTTTATCCTAAACACGCGAAGATTATTCAAATCGATGTCGATGCTACTCATTTAGGTCGTCGCTATCCTATAGATTTTGGTGCTGTTGGACACATTGCACCAACGCTGCGCGCATTAATCCCTTTAGTTGAAAACAAGCAGAACCAACACTTTATTCAAGAGTGCTTAGATTTAAAGAAAGTTGCAGATGCAGCTCGTTTGAAAGAAGAGCGTATAGGTAAAGATGGTTTGATCCACCCGCAATATGTGGTGGCGCTCCTCAACAAATATGCAGATGATGATGCATTTTTCACTGGAGATGCAGGCTCATCGAAACTATGGATGCTTCGTCACATCGATACCAATGGTAAGCGTAAATTGCTATGTAGTTTACTGCACGGTACTATGGCAAACTCGATGCCTCAAGCACTCGGGATTAAAAAAGCCTTTCCTGAACGTCAGGTGATTGCGCTATGTGGTGATGGTGGTCTGAGTATGCTGTTGGGTGATCTCATGACCATCGTGCAGGAAAAGTTGCCGATCAAAATTGTTGTCTTTAATAACCATTCGCTCAATTTTGTAGAGCTTGAACAAAAAGTTGATGGCTTACTGGATAATTTTACCAAGTTAGCAAACCCAGATTTTGGCAAAGTCGCTGAAGCGATCGGGATTTATGGCATGACTCAAAAAGATGGTCATGGTTTGGAAGCAGCTATTCAGAAATTTTTAGCTCATGATGGTCCTGCACTAATCGATATTCATACCAACCCAGTAGAGTTGGTGATGCCACCAGAACCAAAATTTGAGCAAGTGAAGGCGACTTCATTGTATGCGATGAAGGCGGTTTTAGCTGGTCGAGGAGATGAGGTAAAAGATCTAATCGTGAATAATTTTATTAAATAAAATCGTTCGTCTCTTTAATCATTTTTTATGACAGTTTCTTCAAGTACTCACGGGATATTTATATCTGCTAGGCTTGAAGAAGCTTTTTTTATACCGTTAAGTAAAATTATAATAAAAAAATACAGTAAATTTACAATAAAAATTATCTTAAAAAATAAGCATTAACCCTTCATAAAATCATTTTGATCAATATCGTCATTGTTCCAAATTCTCATAGTTTCTATAACTATGTTCCATTTTTGATTCAGTCATGATCAAGATGTGGAGATCATTTGATCTATGAGAAAATATCAAATAGATCAAAATAATAATGGTAAAAATCACATAAATTAATGAACGGTTCGCGTATTAAGGTTTAATGATGAGAAGTTTTTTTCAAGTATTTTCACTTTCTATTCTTTCTTCAAGTGTATGGGCAGGTGCAGATTGGGATTATCACCACCCTGAACAATGGAACACACTGAGCCCCAATTTTGCAGCCTGTTCTGGTCATAATCAGTCGCCAATTAACATTGAGCGCTCTGTAAAAGCGGATTTGAAACCGTTGCAGTTTAGCTATCAAATTTTGATTCAACGTATTCATAACAATGGACACACCGTACAAGTCGACTTTGAGGAAGGCGGGGAGTTGATGCTGGATGGTGATCGTTTCCAACTCAAGCAGTTTCATTTGCATACCCCAAGTGAAAATAAAATCCATGGCAAACAATATCCGCTAGAAATCCATTTTGTACATGCCAATGCCAAAGGAGAGCTGGCTGTAGTGGGGATGATGTATGCACAAGGTGCAGAGAATCCGCAATTGGCAAGAATATGGAATTCTTTACCGAAGCAAAAAGGGCAAACAGTTGAGTTAAAACAGCCCCAGTCTGTTAATCATTTATTGCCTAAGAATTTAGACTATTATCGTTTTAGTGGATCACTCACCACACCACCATGTTCTGAGGGTGTACGTTGGTTGATTTTAAAAGAGATTCAAACAGCCTCAGTCAAGCAGATTGAGGACTTTGCCAAGTTATTGGGACATCCGAATAATCGACCTGTACAGCCGTTGAATGGCCGTATAGTGGTGGAGAACTGATAAAAAGGGAGTGGGGAAATGTTGATAGAGCATAGAGTTCTCTAATAATTTTCTCCTCTCCCTATGGGATGAGAAGCAATGCTTTGCAAGGAGATGGGGGATAAAGCAATAGTTAAAATCTTAAAAGCAAAGGTTGATGTATATGACGGAAGAGAGTGGTATCGTGATGTTGTTGGAATGTGGGATATTTTAGTTTTTTTTATTTTTAGTTTGAATAAGTGCAGTAAGGTACGTTATTTTAAAGATGCCAAGACTTATGTCTAAATTAAATGCTCAGTCATTTTTATATACATACAAAAAGAGAAAAAGAATAAATGAGTTTTTTCATCATCTTAGCTTTTATTGTGGTTGCAATATTATTCACAGCTTATAAATTATTTGGTTCAAATTTAACGCAGAGTGCCGTTGTCGAAGCTCAACAGGAGAATCAAGAGCCTAAGAGTCGGTCAGGTTTTGTTAAAGTGGATTTAACTGATGCTTCAACAGTCGTCATTTCCTTGGCACAGGATAGTTTCATTCGCTTTAAAAACCAAAATCGTGTAAAGGGTGTCGAAACCGTACAAGAACCCAAAAATAATCGATATTGTTATTATGCTTGTAATTTTGGTGATGATCCTTATGAAAGGAATACTGAGCTGAATTTAGAACTTAATGGTAAGACTTTGAAATTTGACAATGTCTATGATCTTTCCCTTAAACAAACCAATGAGATCATTGAAGGAATTGAGTTCGAGCAAAGGTGGTCGAAAGCGAATAGTTCATTAGAAGATGCTTTCCAAGATTACAAACGCTTTATGCAGGATTTATTTGATTTAGGATGTCAAAACTATTATGGTCTAGATGATATTCGTTATAAAAAAGAAGACTACAACAAAATTCTAGCTTCTGGTGATCATACTTGTCTCGCCCCTGATCTCATTCAATTTGATGAATTTAAATCTGTATTAGAATCCGAAGACTTTTTATCTCTCGATAGTTATTTTTATGTGGGGGATTTTGAAATTTCTATTTTTTATAACCGTGATTACTCAGCCACATTTGAGATACGGTACTTAGCTTCAATATACAGTGCTTTAAGTTTTTATGGTGCTGATGATTTATATCTAGATGAATTATCAATCAATGAAAAACAAATAAAACTAGAAAAATACAGAGAAGAATGTTTGTTGGCTCGTAAGGAAGAAGAAGAGGAAATCAAGCAAGCAGGATTTAAAGTTGATGAAGGTTATAAAGATCCTTTCATTCAATTTAAGATTTAGCTTAATTCAAAAAAATAATGAAGATCACAATGAAAAGTTCTCTCTCCCTATGGGAGAGGAGAATGAAAAAGATCCCCAACTATTAGAATTCGCCAAAAGCATGCGCCACACCGCCACCGATGCTGAAAATCTGATGTGGCAACTTCTACGTGCCAAGCGATTTATGAATCTTAAATTTCGCCGTCAGCATGTGATCAAACCATATATTGTAGACTTTTACTGTCATGAAATTGGTTTGGTAATTGAGTTGGATGGCAGTCAGCATGCAATGGATGATGCTGTTGAATATGATGTTGAACGCACTAAGTTTTTAGAGGCTTTGGGTTTAACAGTGGTGCGGTATTGGAATCATGATGTGTTAGAGCGGACGGATGGGGTGTTGGAGGATTTGTGGCAGGTGTGTGTTGAATTAAAAAATACCTCTCCCTTGCGCAGCAGTGCTGCTCATCTCCTGAAAGGAGAGGGAACTCCCTTGTGAAATTTATACAGGCATTAAATCAAATGACGCTCCCTCTCCCTATGGGAGAGGGCTGGGGTGAGGGCTTTAAAAGACATTGCCTACAATTTTTGATAAATCTACATCACGAGTGATATACCATTTCCAAAATGCAGAGAAAGGAAATTCAGGGTCACACATAGCCTTTAACTTTTCTATTCTCAGATTTTTTTCAGATGTTGTTAATATTAAACTATCATCTAGAAGCTCATCTTTAATCATCAAAAGCTTAGTTTGATATCTCTGAATTTGCTTTATCAATGTATGTCTACTTATACCTTTTAGAGCTGTATTCGTATCATTAAAACATTGGTCTAGAAGGCGAATTGTTGACTCAATTTCATGGTTACTTCCTAAATTTCCAACCTTTACAATTACTTTGTGGTCATCATTATTGACAATTGGGCAGTGTAATTCGATAGCTTGAGCTACATCTAAAGCTTGGCAACAATCCAAAATATTCTTATGTATATTGGCTTTAATTCCATTACATCTAACGCATGCGTAGAATAAATTAGCCCAGTCATATTTTTTGACAGGGTCACCTTCATGTGGATCACGGTGCTCAATATTTACGTCGGGAAATCCTTTTCTTTCGCATAGATAGCATTTAGAGAAGAATATATCTTGTAGTACTTCAACTACATCAGATGCACGATAATCCTTAGTAGATGTGGTTAAGCTTTTAGGGAAAGTAGGTGGTCTTGCAACTGAAAACATGAATTAATTACCCTCATGTTTCAATTTTGTAAGCTTATTTTTTGCTACCATGTATTGGAGTTGTAGTTCAACAGATAACTTCTCAAAATCTTTGTTTAATTTGTCTAATAAGTTTTGAACTTCATTCAAGTTTTCTATCGATTCTTTTTCTTCAATAAATTTTAAAAGCTGATCAGAGAGAATTTTTAGATTCTCATTTTCATTTTTTACATGAAATAACTCTTTGATTATTGACTCATGTGAATAACGACTTAAATCTTCTTCAAAAAATTCACCACTGGAAATGTCATATACAACAGTATCATTATCTGTTGAGGTAATAACAAAAGGAGAATGTGTACTTACAATGAATTGCAACTTAGGAAAAGATCGCGTGAAGAAAGGAAAAATTAATTTTTGTAAAGATATATGAAGATGTGCATCAATCTCATCAATTAATACAATTCCTTCGAGCTCAGAGGGAGGAATATTAAAAAATTCAGTACGTATTAAAAGATCTGAATAAATGTTGAAGATTGCTTGATATCCTGAAGATAAGTCTTGAAAGCTAAATTTTTGAGAGTCTTTAACAATATAATATTTATTTTCAGTGTCGTTTATTTCGAAGAGTAAATGAGTTGATTCATTCTCAAATAGAAATTTTAAATTTTCATCAAAACTTTCAAACCAATTGGTATACTTTTCAAATAAAGAAGAGTCTTTTTTGTGTGTTAATGATAAAGATTGGTTTACTGTAATATTATATAAATGTTGTTCTAGTTTATTTCCAATATTGGAAGAAAAATTACTTTGAGCATCACTAATTTCGGTGCTGATTGAAGTAGTTTGATTCGCATGTCGAATATTACTCGTTCTCATAGCTTCAAATAAAATTATAGATGCTTCACGTTTTTCGAATTTATAGGTTAATTGCAATACTTCAGGGATATCAAGAGAAATACCATCTTCAATTTTTGAAAGATTCTCTAACTCATTCTTTAACCAGCGTTCTCTTGAACTATAATCTTTAGTACCTTTTGGATAGCGCTTTAAATCTGTTTCATATTGTGTAATGCGTCTGAGAATATTATCTTTTTCTTGTGATAGTTTTTGTTGAATATATATATCTAATTTTTCCTTTAAAGCCTTTAAAAATTGAGTTTTTCCAGATGAATTTTTACCTGTGATAATTAAATTTCTTAATTTTAATGGAATATTAATATCTTTGTTGGTGTGAGGTACTTTACCTGATATATGTTCAATATATTTCATATTCTAAATAATAAAGGGCTGAATAATCAGCCCTTTATACACAAATTAGATCAAACTAACAACACATTAAAGCGCTGCAATTTGCTCCATATTCGCTTTAATCTTCGCTAACTGATCAGCAAACTCATCAAGTTTCACTTTCTCGCCTTCAACCACAGCCGCAGGTGCTTTTGCCACAAAACCTTCGTTAGAAAGTTTAGTTGCAATTTGGTCATGCTGTTTTTGAACCTTGTCTAAGTCTTTTTGTAGACGACCCAATTCTGCTTTAGGGTCAATTAAACCCTTCATTGGAACGAATACAGACACATGACCGACTACAGATGAAGAAGACAATGGCGGTTGTTCAGCATCCGCTAGGAAGGTAATGCTTTCAACTTTCGCCAATGCTTTAAACAACGGTTCAATACGTGCAATTTGCGCTTTTTCCGCCTCAGTTGTGTTTTGAAGTAGAACAGGCAACAAGCGAGCATTACCTAGACCCATTTCACCACGGATGTTACGTACCGCACCAATCAAACCTTGAAGCCATTGCATATCAGCTTCAGCTTGCTCATTAATCAGCGCTTGGTCAGCAACAGGGTACTGTGCAAGCATAATCGTTTCGCCAACGATGTTCAGTTTCGGCGCAAGTGTTTGCCAGATTTCTTCTGTGAGGTACGGCATCAACGGGTGAGCCAAACGTAAAGACGCTTCCATCACAGAAAGAAGAACACGACGTACTTCAGCTTTACGCTCAACCGATACATTTTCATCATTCAGAACAGGCTTAGTCAGCTCTACATACCAGTCACAGTATTCATTCCAAATGAACTCGTAAATCGCTTGTGCAGCCAAATCTAAACGATACGTTGCAAATGCGGTTTGCACTGCTTGTTCTGCTTTTTGCAGACGGCTTACGATCCATTGTTCAGGCAATTCCCAAAGGTCTTGGCGAACTTCTTGACCAATCACTTGCTCTTCGCAGTTCATCATCACGAAACGAGTCGCGTTCCAGATTTTGTTGGCAAAGTTACGGTAACCTTCAACACGTTTCATGTCGAACTTGATGTCACGACCCGTGTTTGCAAGCGCACAGAATGTGAAACGAACAGCATCTGTACCGTAAGATTGAATGCCTTCAGGGAATTCTTTACGGGTTGATTTTTCAATCTTCGCCGCTTGTTTCGGGTTCATCAAACCTGTTGTACGTTTTTGTACGAGAGTTTCAAGATCAACACCGTCAATCAAATCTAATGGGTCAAGCACGTTACCCTTAGATTTAGACATTTTCTGACCTTCGCCATCACGTACCAAACCGTGTACATACACAGTTTTGAACGGCACTTGAGGCGTACCATCTTCATTTTTCATGAAGTGCATGGTCATCATGATCATACGAGCAACCCAGAAGAAGATGATGTCGAAACCAGTGACAAGCACATCAGTCGGGTGGAAAGTATTTAAGAAATAGTTTTCTTTATCTTTCGCTTCGTCGCCAGTCCAACCTAAAGTTGAGAATGTCCAAAGACCCGATGAGAACCATGTATCCAATACGTCTTCGTCTTGATCTAATTGAACATCAGCAGGAATGTTGTTTTTCGCACGAACTTCTTCTTCATTGCGTCCAACGTAAACATTGCCTTCTGCATCGTACCAAGCAGGGATACGGTGACCCCACCATAATTGACGAGAGATACACCAGTCTTGAATGTTGTTCATCCAAGCCATGTACATGTTGCTGTATTGCTCAGGTACAAATTTGATGTCGCCATCTTTAACCGCTTTGATTGCAGGTTCAGCAAGAGGAGCAATCTTCACATACCATTGATCCGTCAATAACGGCTCAACGATTACACCTGAACGGTCACCACGAGGTGGTTTCAACGTGTACGGTTGAATTTGGTCTAACCAACCTTCAGCTTCCGCTTGTTCTACTAACTTTTTACGTGCTTCAAAACGCTCTAAACCAATGTAGTCTGCAGGCGCAGGAATGGTTTTAGAAATTTGCTCACCCGCTTTTGCGATATATTCAAACTCAGCCAACACTTCAGCATTTTTGTTGAAGATGTTGATGATTGGTAATTCGCAACGTTTACCCACTTCATAGTCATTGAAGTCATGCGCAGGGGTGATTTTTACACAGCCTGTACCGAATTCTTTATCAACATATTCGTCTTTTACGATAGGAACCGCACGACCTGTGATTGGTAGGATGATGTTTTGACCTACAAGGTGTGCATAACGTTCATCATCAAGTGCAACCGCAACCGCTGTATCGCCTAACAGTGTTTCAGGACGAGTGGTTGCCACAACGATGTAATCTTTACCTTCGTGGGTACGCAGTGACTTATCTTCAAAGAAGTATTTGAAGTGCCACAGTGAACCTGCTTCTTCTTTATCAGACTCAACTTCCAAGTCAGAAAGGGCAGTTTGTAATTTTGGATCCCAGTTTACAAGGCGTTTACCACGGTAAATCAAGCCTTGTTCGTGAAGTTTTACAAACACTTCTTTAACCGCGTTTGATAAACCTTCATCCATGGTGAAGCGTTCACGTGACCAGTCGACAGAAGAACCTAAACGACGGATTTGACGAGTAATGTTACCGCCAGATTGTTCTTTCCATTCCCAAACTTTTTCGATGAACTTTTCACGACCCAAGTCATGACGGCTTACACCTTGCGCACCCAACTGACGCTCTACAACCATTTGCGTTGCAATACCTGCGTGGTCAGTACCTGGTTGCCAAAGCGTGTTAAAGCCAGACATACGCTTATGACGTGTCAAAGCATCCATGATGGCATTGTTAAAACCATGACCCATGTGCAAGCTACCAGTGACGTTTGGTGGCGGAATCATGATACAGAAAGACTCGCCTTTTTCAGACGGCTTAAAGTAACCGCGTTCTTCCCAAGTTTGGTACCATTTTTTTTCGATCTCGGTCGGATCGTAGGTTGTAGCAATATTTTGCGCTGAATCAGTCATAGTTCGAACAGATCAAAAGTAGATAAAAAATTGCATCTATTGTAGCAAAAAAAATGCATGGAGAGGCATGTTAAGCAAATGCATTCTCGTTTCAAATCACACACAATCGAACAGTAATTGATTTTGAATAACACTAAAGCCAGCGTCAACTCGCGGAATCGGCCAGACAATAAAGGATAACAATCGCATGACTTATACTATTTCTTTGCGCTTACAACCTGAAACTTATCAGCAATATCAAACCATACACCAAAAACTCAATGCAGGAGATCGTGAAGCGCAAGCTAAAATTCTTGGAGATAACCTGTCCAAAATTGCTTGTGAGATTATTGATCAAGCCTTTGGCACATTGGTCAAAGATTCTAATGCGAAGGATCAAGACTCAGCAAAAGTATTGAAACAAGTGCAAGATGCAATCTTGAAATACATGCCTTGGTCGGTATCATTTTTTGGTAATGATCGCTTAACGCCTATGGTGAATCATGTACAAAGTTTGATGTATGAACAAGATGGAAAATACTATATTTCGTACCCAGTTGAAAAAGTTATTGTGAATGAGCTACTGGGCTGTGCAGAACGTATGCGTGAAGGTCAAAATCAATATGTTGCTCCTGGCTTAAAAGCCTTCACTAAAGTGGTTGATCAAGGCGTTACGAGTTTAATTCGTGAGCCTAAAAAAATGCTGAAATTCAATATGGTGGTGGATAAAACCTTAAATGGTGTGATCAGTCTGACCACAGGATTGGGCTATAAGCGATTCGAAAATTTAAGCAAAATTCATGATGCACAAAGTATCGTGAAGTACTTTGACCATTTTTTGGTTTTTCTTGATAATGAAGGACAGCAAAAAGCAAAATTAAATGCTTAAACCATAAGGATAAAGGGAATGGCAAAGTTGGAACAGCTTGATCAGAAAGTGGTGTGGATTACAGGTGCATCATCGGGTCTTGGTAAAGCGTTGGCTGCTGAATGTGCCAGCTTAGGGGCACAGGTTATATTGACGGCTCGTCGTTTTGAAGAGCTGGAAACGGTAAGGCAGTCTTTGGCACACCCAGAACGTCATATTTCTATCAAAGCGGATATCACGGATGAATCCCAAGTTCGTCATGCTTATGAACAAGTCCTCCAACAAAAGGGACGTATTGATTGGTTAATCAATAATGCAGGTCTATCACAACGTGCATTAATTAAAGACACGACCATGCAAACTGAACGTGCGATCATGGAAGTTGACTATTTCTCTCAAGTCTTTTTAACCAAAACGGTTTTGCCGACTTTTCAGCAACAGAAGTCAGGACGAATTGCCTTTATCTCAAGTGTCGCTGGGTTATTGGGCACACAATATCGTGCGAGTTATTCGGCAGCCAAAGGTGCGATTCATATGTGGGCGAATAGCTTACGTGCTGAAGTTGCGCAAGATGGTGTGGGTGTCTCGGTAATTTTCCCAGGATTTGTGAAAACCAATGTGTCTTTTAACGCTTTAAACGGTGAAGGAAAGCCCCAAGGTTATCAAGATGAGGCCATTGAAAATGGTTTAGAAGCAGAGGAATTTGCTAAACAAACCGTACAGGCATTATTGAAAGGGGATGAGTATATTGTCGTGGGTGGAGCAAAAGAAAAATTAGGCGTCTTTATTTCACGGTTATCACCAGCAATACTGTATCGAATGATCCGAAAAATGAAAGTAAAGTAAATTTTAATGATCATGATCCCATATCGACGAGAACAATTTAATCAACTATGTTTGGGTTTCTATTTCAATGATCATGCGAGCGATAAGGGTTTTGAAGACTCCTCAAGTAAAGTGTAGGGCTTGAGTGACTACTACATACCTGTAAAGAAAAAGAGAGACTTTTAGTCTCTCTTTTGTATAGCAGTTCCGTAAGCGAATACTTCAACCATTCCACCTTGAAGACCTAAATCTGTGGTGCTGAGTCTTAACCCTAAGATTTCAGTTGCGCCCATTTTTTCTGCTTCAAGTTTAAGTCTAACGATAGCTTCACGTCTTGCACGTTCAACAATACTTTCATAACTGCGTAAGCGTCCACCAAAGAAATTTTGGATTTGCGCAAGTACAAACTTAAAATAATCATGCGAAATCACCACATTACTGCTGATCATTTGTCCGTGGTTTTCAGAGGTTTTAAAACGCTGACTATCTAACTTGATATAAGCTAAGCGCGCTTCTTGTTCATCAAGTTGCTTAAGATGCTTTTGTTCATTATAGCGACCAAATCCAAATCCAATACAAAATAGGATGAGAAAGATGACCACCTGAAAAATGATACCATCCATAACGAATCCTTAAGAGGTGAATGGATCAGGAATCTTAGGTGCATTCGGTGTGACATACACAGCGGTGCCATAAACAAATAATTCGGAAGCACCTTGGGTAATATTGGAAGTTGAGAAACGAATTCCGACAATCGCATTCGCCCCTAAGCCACGTGCCTTATCAATCATACGGTTCATTGCTTCTTGACGAGACTCTTCAAGTAATTCCGTGTATGCGGTGAGTTCTCCACCGACGATATTCTTAAGTCCTGCGAGTAAATCACGTCCAACGTGTTTACTTCTGACGGTACTGCCATATACCACGTCAAATTGTTGTTGAATTTGATGACCAGGTACAGATTCTAAATTACTTAACAGCATGTGATTGAAGTCGTTATAAAAAGGATAATTAATGACAAAATATCAGTATTTGGGACAATAAAAAAGCCCACCGAGGTGAGCTTTGTTCAAACAAAAAATTACTTCTTGTCGTATTTTAAATCTGAGCTTGAAGGCTGATAAATCACTTGATCCGTAGTATTGGTTTTTAAGCCACCACCGAGTGATTTATAGAGCTCGATTTGGTTGTTAAGGTTCGCTTGTTCAAGCAGCAATAAACCTTGCTCAGCACTATACGATGTACGTTGTGCATCTAATACAGTTAAGAAACTGTCAATACCAGCGCGGAAGCGGGCATTTGAGAGTTTGTAGGTTGTATTGGTCGCATCAACTAAACGGCGTTGTGCAGTTAAACGTTCACCGATATTTTGACGTACTGCCAAAGCATCATTCACTTCACGGAACGCAGATTGAATTGATTTTTCATAATCAGACAATGCGATCTGTTGCTGTGTTTCAGAGACTTTAATATTGGCACGACGTGTACCCCAGTCAAAGATTGGAATATCTAGACTAGGACCAACAGACCAAACAAAAGCGCCAGACTTAAATAAATCACTTAAGTCTGTTGATGCATAACCTGCTGAACCTGTGAGGCTAATGGTTGGGAATAAACGCGCTTTTGCAGCACCGATATTCGCACCAGCCGCACTTAGCTGATATTCAGCCGCTTTAACATCTGGACGGTTGTTGAGTAGATCACTTGGCAAACCAGCCGCAAAAGCAGTGGTTGATGTCACACGTGTGATTCTCTCTTTAGGCAATAAATTGTCAGGTAGCGGTTGACCCACAAGGAGGTTTAACGCATTAACCGCTTGTGCAATTTGAGTCTTGTATTCAGCAACATCGCCGCGTGCCGTTTCAACAGAGACTTGAGCCTGACGAAGCGGAACTTCACTGTCGATCCCCACATCAAAACGTTTTTTGTTGAGATTGTAAGATTCAAGTTGAGCTTTCAGCGTTTGTTCAGCGAGCTTAAGATTTGCTTGTGCATATGAGTAAGCCAACCAAGCTTGAGCTGTTTGGCTAATCAAGGCAATTTGAGTGGCATCACGTGCGCTTGCAGTTGAAAGGTAAGTGTCTAGGGCATTGTCTTTCAAGCTTCTAACACGACCCCAAAAATCAATTTCATAAGCCGTTAAACCTAAACCTACATTATAGGTTGTTGCTGGGCTTGGCGAATTGATCGTGTCTTGTCGTAAAACTCCACCACTTGCACCAATCGTAGGCAATTGATTGTTTTGGCTGATTTGAAATTGTTGACGTGCTAATTCGATATTTAGCGTCGCTTTACGAAGATCACGGTTATTTGCCAAGGCTAAATCCAAAACTTGGATTAAGCGTTGATCTGCAAAAAATTCCTTATAACCTTGCTCCGCAATAGATGGACCAGAAGCATTGCCAAGATAACTTCCTGGAATATTGGCTTGAGTGACCGGTTCTGGACCACGCATGCTTTGACATGCTGTCAAAGCAAGCGCAATTGCAGATACCGCAATGCTACGACCTGTAATAGACCATACGTTTTGCATCACGAAATTTGCTCCTGTTTATTTTGTTTTGATTTTGTTTTAAAGATACTTCGGATCCATACATAGAACACTGGAATAAAGAAGATCCCTAAAAGTGTTGAGCTGATTACACCACCAAGTACACCATAACCCACGGAATGTTGACTTCCTGCACCTGCGCCAGAAGCGAGAGCTAGTGGAAGAACACCAAAACCGAAAGCCAATGTGGTCATAATGATTGGACGTAAACGCATTTTCGCGGCATGTAAGGTTGCTTCGAAGAGTTCTTCACCTTGATCTTGAAGCTCTTTCGCAAATTCTACAATCAAGATCGCATTCTTCGCGGACAAACCAATCACGGCAATAATCGCCACTTGGAAGTAGATGTTATTTGAAAGGTTTGGATCTTTCAAAATAATCATTCCCAGGAATGTTAAGGCAAGTGCACCAATAATACCCAATGGCACAACCATGAGTACAGAGAATGGGATAGACCAACTTTCATATAAGGCTGCCAAGCAAAGGAAGACAATCAATAACGAAAGAGCATAAAGGAATGGTGCTTGTGCGCCAGACTCACGTTCTTCGAGAGATAAACCAGTCCATTCGTAATCGAAACCTTGCAAGCCCATTGAAGGCAGCTTCGCAATGATTTCTTCAACTGCAGCCATCGCATCACCCGAACTCACACCCGGAGCTGGAGTACCTGTGATGTTCATGGAAGAAACACCGTTATAACGCTCTAAACGTGGTGAACCATAAGTCCATTCACCTGTTGCGAATGCTGAGAATGGAACCATCGTACCTTGGTTATTGCGGACATACCACTTGTCTAAGTCTTCAGGCATCATACGAGAGCTCGCTTCACCTTGGACATACACTTTTTTCACACGACCACGATCGATGAAGTCATTGATGTATGTACCACCCCATGCCATACCCATCGTACTATTGATTTCAGCAATGCTGACTCCCATAGCACCTGCTTGAGCATGATCGACGATGACACGATATTGAGGCGTATCTTCTTGTCCGTTAGGACGAACACCTGTTAAGCGCTGATCTTGAGAAGCTAAGCCGAGTACAGCATTACGTGCTGCTAATAATTGCTCGTGACTTTGACCTGCAGCTGCTTTCAACTGAAGGTTAAAGCCTGCACTCACGCCCAATTCCGGCATTGCTGGAAGTTGAAGAGGCATGATATAGCTGGCATCTTTCACAATCATATTCAGTGCCATACCACGTTGGATAATTGCACCGACCTGAGATTCAGGAGAGGTACGGTCTTTCCAGTCTTTCAACTTAATGAAGGCAAGACCCGCATTTTGACCAATACCCGTAAACGAGAAACCAGCAACACTAAATACAGATTCAACATGTTCTTTCTCGTTATTGAGGAAGAAGCCTGTCATTTGATCAATGGTTTTACCAGTGCGTTCAAGCGTTGCATTTGGTGGTAGCTGAACGAGAGTCATCACCACACCTTGGTCTTCATCTGGTAAGAATGAAGAAGGAAGGTTGACAAACAACCAACCCATCACAGCAATCACGACACCATACACCAATCCTGCAAATAGCTTGGCATGTGTTAAACGGTTTACGCCGCTTTGATATTTCACCGAAATCTTGTCAAAACCATTGTTAAACCAACGGAAGAAACGGGCAAAAATGTTATTGCTTTGAGGTTTGCTTGCATCATGTTTTTTCAACATGGTTGCACACAGTGCAGGGGTAAATGTTAACGCAACAATTAATGAAAGAATCATTGCTGTAACGAGTGTGATCGAGAACTGACGATAAATTACACCTGTCGTACCCCCCATGAATGCCATAGGTACGAATACTGCAGTTAAGACAGAGGTAATACCAATTAATGCACCAGAGATCTGTCCCATCGACTTTTCAGTCGCTTCCACAGGCTCAAGATGCTCTTCTGCCATCACACGTTCAACGTTTTCTACGACGACAATCGCATCATCCACCAGAAGACCAATGGCGAGAACCATAGCGAACATGGTTAATGTGTTGATCGAGAATCCGAACATGTTGATCACGGCAAATGTACCCAATACAACCACTGGAACAGCCATTGTTGGAATAATGGTTGCACGCCAGTTTTGTAGGAACAAGAACATGACCAAGAATACGAGAATAATCGCTTCAATTAAGGTTTTCACAACACTTTTAATTGAGAGCTCAATAAATGGTGTTGTATCAAAAGCAAGTTTGTCCACCATACCTGTTGGGTAGTTTGGACGTAATTCTTTTAAACGATCTTCAATCGCTTGGGCTGTATCTAATGCATTTGCACCCGTTGCCAAACGAATCGCTACACCACCTGCAGGTTGACCATTAAATTTAGAGTCAAATGCATAGTTATCTGCACCTAATTCAATTTTAGCGACATCACCTAAACGAACTTGTGCACCATTCGGTGAGTTCTTAAGGAAAATATTTGAAAATTGTTCAGGTGTTTGTAAAAGACTTTGAGCAGTTACAGTCGCATTTAAAACTTGACCTTGTACAGAAGGTGCACCACCCAATTGACCTACCGCCACTTGCGCATTCTGAGTTCTTAATGCATTTGCAATATCACTCGGTGTAACTTGCAAGTTGGCCATTTTGGATGGGTCCATCCAAATTCGCATAGCATATGAACCACCAAATACTTGCACTTCACCAACACCAGTCACACGGCTAAGTGGTTCAGAGATATTTGAGTTTACATAGTCTTTAATGTCATTTGCATCTAATGCATCTGATTCAGAATAGAAAGCAATAACTTGTAAGAAGCTTGCGCCAGACTTGGTAACTTTTAAACCTTGACGTTGTACGTCTTCAGGCAAAAGTGCAGTCGCTGATTGAAGTTTATTTTGAACTTGTACCTGAGCAATATCAGGATCGATACCTTGTTCAAAGTTTAGTGTAATGGAAGCTTGTCCATTACCCGCACTGTTAGACGAGATATAACGTAACCCATCCAAGCCATTCATTTGTTGTTCAATAATTTGTGTTACTGTGTTTTCAACAGTTTCAGCAGATGCACCCGGATATGTTGCAGAAATCGATACCGTAGGTGGTGCAATCGTTGGGTATTGCGCAATTGGCATCTTGGTGAGGGATAAAATACCCGCCAACATGATGACCAATGCAATCACCCAAGCGAAAATTGGGCGATGGATAAAAAAGTGAGCCATTCAGTCTACTCCTTATGCATTTGAAGTAGCTTTTTGTTCAGATTGAGCTGCTGGCTTTGCTTGTTGACCATCTTTGCCGGCTTGAGGTGCCGCAGCTTGAGGTTGATAAGGTTTAGCTACAACTTGTTGTTCAGGTTTAACTTTCGCCACACCATCTACAATGACCTTGTCACCTGTGTTTAGACCTTTGGTCACAATCCAATCTTTACCTTGAACACCTGCAGTCTCGATTGGGCGTACTTCAACTGCACCTTTCGCATTCACGATCATCGCAGTCGCTTGACCTGTTGGTGTACGGGTCACAGCCGCTTGAGGCACTAAAATCGCATTAGGAATTACACCTTGCACAATTTGAGCATTAGTGAACATTCCTGGCAATAATAATTGGTTCGGATTTGAGAACACTGCACGTAGCGTAACTGTCCCTGTTTCTGGATTTACACTCGCATCAGAGAATGCAAGATTACCTTCAATAGGGTAGATGCTGCCATCTTCAAGTTTTAACCGAACTTTAGTGTTGTTGCTGCGGTCGATACTGCCTTGACTCAACTGTTGACGTAAGCGAAGAAGCTCTGCACTTGATTGGTTGATATCAACATAGATTGGATCAAGCTGTTGGATTGTCACCAATGCTTCAGGTTGATTAGCCGTTACCAATGCACCTGCAGTCACACTAGAGCGACCTGATTGACCTGAAATGGGTGAACGAACAGTAGAATAACCTAAGTTAATCTGCGCGTTTTTCACCGCTGCTTCTGAAGCTGCAACATCTGCTTGTGCCAATTTTACTTGTGCTTGTAGATCATCAAATTCTTGCTTAGACACAGCATTGATCCCGACAAGTTGGCGATAACGGTCAGCTTTAACTTGAAGCGCATTGAGATTGGCTTTTTGACGAACTAAGGCTGCTTTTGCACTGTCTAGGTTCGCACGGTTGGTATTTGCGTCAATTTCGTACAGAGGTTGTCCTTCACGTACAAAACTACCTTCAGCAAACAGACGCTTTAAAATCACACCGCTTGCTTGCGGACGTACTTCAGAAATTTGATAGGCTGAAGTTCGACCCGAAAGCTCGACAGTTTGTTCAACACTTTGTGGTTGAGCAACGATGACACCAACTTCAGTTGGCGGCATTTGCTGTTGTGCAGCGGCTTGCTCTGCATCTTTTGGATCTTTGCTACAACCCACAAGTGCAATACTTGTTGCAAGAGCACAAGCAGTGAGGGCAGGGGCCCAAAGCTTTGCCGACATCATTATTCCACCTCGTTAGATTTTTCTCTAAAAATAATTGTTTGCTTTGCTATCCGTTGTGATAGGACTAACCACAGTATAGTCAGCCATATCAACGCAATACTCCAACCTGCAACAACATCTGTCGGGTAATGAGCACCGAGATAAACCCGTGAAAAACCCATGCCAACAAACCATATACAGGCAGCGACAAAAATGATTCTACTTTGATGATGGTTTCGAAAGATTATGATCATCAAACCAGCAATCACTGCTGCATAGAGACTATGTGCGCTTGGAAATGCGGCTCCATAAGTTTCAACGATTTGATAAATTGCATTTGGACGAGGTCGGTCGAAAGCATATTTGAGTAACCAGCCAAGACAGGCACCACCAACGAGACCAAGTGAGATAAATAGACAGTTAGCATATTGTTTTAATCGCCATTGCTGTAAGGTCCAGATCGCCACGCACATCAGCATGATCGGTAAACCGCCAATATGAGACAATAAAACCGCAATTCCATCTATGAGGGGATTGCGGTGTTGACTCATCCATGAAACAGCAGTGAGATCGAGCTGTTGTATCGTTGGAATATAGATTCCTATACTACTTATCGTTATTCCTAAACAACCTATTAAAATCAGTAAGTAAGGCATATAAAATAACCTGAGTTATATTATAGTCGCATACATTTATTGCATGAATGCGTCAAAGTGTACTCGCCAGTACACTTTTTTTCAAGTCAGTGTAAAAGCATAACTTATAGTAATTTCATTACAATGTGCATCTTATTTTTAGCACAAAAAATAACACAAATATCTAATGAGAAGATTTCTTTGGTGAAATTGGATCTTCAACCTCTAAAGGTTGTTTTGGGGGCCAGAAAAAGTCCATTGGTCGTGTAACAAAGTGAGTAAATACTAATTTTGCCAGAGGTTTCCATTGTTCAAAACGAACACGTCGTGCGCGTAATGCCACAATAATAGTGAGACTAAAGCTGACAAATAAGTTGGTCAAACCAATTAATAATACACCAAGGAATGAAACAATAATGAGCCCTATTTCAGGCGTGCCATTGATACTCAATAGACCCTGCATAAAGTTTGCTGAAGCAAAGGCAATATGACGAATATCTAAAGGCAGACCAAGAATAAAGCCAATTGTCCCCATGCTGCCTAGCATAATTCCGAACAGGAAATTCCCGGCTAGTGCTCCTAAATTACGTTCAATATAGTTTGCAAACTTTTCCAGTCTGTCAGCACCTAGCCAGTTTTTTAGACGATGATGTGCTTTTAAGCGAGGTCCGACTTTACGATACACTGCCATGTTGTCGAAGTAACCTGCGATCAAACCAGATAAAAATAGACATACACCTGCAATAGCTGCATGTGGGACTGCTAGGGATGTAAAAGGATTCAAACTATGAAGTAAATATGTTGCTTTACTGTGATTGAGTAATTGTTCACCCAGAATCAACGGCCACATCATGGTGATCAATGCTGCAACCGGAATTGCAATGGAAATATTGCCGAGAATAGCGACAAACTGCGTACGGATAATATTGATAATCAGTGCAGCAAGTTCTGCAATTTGTGCAGTTCGAGACCCTTTCTTTTGTTGAACTGTCGCGGCTAGGGCAGCTGCAGTCATAGCAGGTTGTTTGGTTGCAACGGTAAAATGCAGTACATGGATCAACATGAAACCTAATGCATAGTTCATGCTATACGCGAAGGCTTGCATGATAGGTGCCATGGCGATGCGCGCAGTGAGAATCTTCAAGGTCGCCATGATAGCGATAATGACGCCTGCACCTGCGGCTGATTTGTACATACTGAAGAAACCAGCTTTATTGGTACTTACATAATGTTCGCCTGTTTTACTGGCATTTTCAGTGACTTGTAATGCGATTAATTCACTGTTTGTTTTTAAAAGCTCTCGAACACTTCGCTCCTCATAGTGAGCCGCAACTAAATCTTGACATAACTCAGCGAGTGCTAAGTATTGAACTTTTCCAGTTTCAGTCAATAAGTTCAGTAATAGTTCAATACGATCTAAACATTGCTCAAGCAAAGACAATAAATAAGTGAGACTTAAACTCACCCCAATTCTTTTCGTAGCACGACGAATCTTCAAAACGACATCGCGACACTGCTCGATCATCACCAAAGCTTGGTTGGCATCGGGTACGACCATTTCAGTAAGATCATCAGCTTCACTATAATGTTTTTTGTATAGCTCTATAAATTCAATGATTTCACGATTCTGCACCAAAAAAGGTGACTCATATTCAGTCAGTTCTGGTTGTGCATTAATAAACTCAGGATAAAGTCCAATACCGCTTATACGGTAAGATAAAACAGTAATGGCTTTAATCATGTCGCGTTTGATGCCAAATTTTGCATCTAAGCTGCCATTACTTTGATTGACAATCTGAAAAAACTGAATCCATTGCTGATCTTCAATATTTTCTAGCCAATATTTATCGCTACGTAAATGAAAGACACGGAAGACTAAATCTTTTAAATCAGTTTCATCGGTCAAAAGGGGAAGAACATGCGCTCCCATTCGTTGACCCAACTGATTCCAAAAACCATCTAGAGAAAGAATCCCACTGTCCGCATAAATAGTGGTTTGTTTATAGCGATTGATCAGATGAACGATATAGGCTTGAAAAGTGGTGGCTGCAGTCGGCGTAATTAATAACGCTTGTATCAATGCCTGAAATTTTTGATTAATTTCTTCTAGGTTATAACTGTCTGATGGACGGATGCGATTAACGAGTTCAATGAGTATGTTTTCGTCTGGAGCAGCTTGATTATGGTCAAGTTGCTCCTGCATTTGTTTAAAAAGATCATTAAAGTTTATATGCATACGCAAATTTATTTAGTTGAAGTTTATTGGATTCGATCTAATGCTAATTGCGCCAAATTATCAAGCGCTTGACGATAAATACTTTCAGGCAGTTGTAACAATGCCTCACGAGCTGCTGTAGTTTCTTCAACAGCACGTTCGCGACAGTAATCTAGTGCACCAGAGTTTTGAACAATCTGAATCACTTGATCCAAATGTTCAGTCCCACCTGTAGTGATGCTACGACGGATAATATCGTGCTCTGCACCAAAAGTTTTTTGTAGAGCAGCAATCAGTGGCAGTGTTGGCTTACCTTCCATTAAGTCATCGCCAATATTTTTTCCAAGTGTTTCTGCGTCAGAGGTGTAATCGAGTATATCATCTATGATTTGAAATGCGTTCCCGAAATGACCTGCGTATTTTCTAAGTGCTTCACGATATTGAGGTTGATTGGCAAGAATCGCAGCGCCTTCAGTCGCCAATTCAAACAAACGAGATGTTTTGCCGTGAATAATGTCTAAATACGTCGCTTCAGTGGTTTCAGGCTGATGCTGAGATTGCAGTTGAAGTACTTCTCCTTCAGCAATTTCACATGTTCCTGTTGAGAAGTCTTTTAATAACACCATATTGTTCAAATCTACGAGCAAATCGAACGCTCTAGAAATGAGGAAGTCTCCAACGAGGACAGCGGTTTGGTTATTCCATGTTGCATTCGCTGTAGGACGACCACGGCGTAACCCAGACTCATCTACGACATCATCATGTACAAGTGTAGCGGTATGCAGCATTTCAATAATTGCAGCTAACTTTTGGGCATGCTCTAGGTTGGTTTCACCGCAAGCGCGAGCAGCCAATAAACACATAATAGGACGCATGCGTTTACCACCTGCCTCAACCACATGTTTGCTGACTGACATCACCAAAGCAACTTTAGAGCTGATTCCTTCATTAATAAGTTGGTCCATCGCAGCAAAGTCTGTAGCAACAGGTGCGAGAATGTCTTGCTTAAAATCGATGGCCATAACAATGAAGTCCTTATACAAACAGTAGATGTTACTCAGCTAGTGTAACAATTTAAGTGAAAGTTTTGGTCGCTTTGCCACATGAATATGCATGATTTTCTTAATGTTGTTCAGTTTCTATTCATGTTTGTGATTTAATCTTCATAATACCAATAAAACTTGATATGTCATTTGATATTCGAAGTAGTTCATTTTGTGAATAAATATAGTTTAATCAATCAGCAAATTGTTATTTTCATGTAAGAAATAGATATTTCGGGATGAAAGTTAACTTTTAGACAAAAGACCTTGTTGTTTATTTCATTATCACTTAAAATCCTTGCCCTTGAATAACCCCCAGTGGCGTTCGTTTTAAGATCGATATATTCCTTTATCGGCACGACGACACGGGCCTGTTGGAGTACATTATGTACGCAGTAATCCAAAGCGGTGGTAAACAACACCGTGTTGTTGAGGGTGAAACCCTTAAAGTTGAATTATTGAAAGCTGAAACTGGTTCTACTATTACGTTTGATGACGTATTAATGTTAGTGAACGGTGATAGCATTCAAATTGGTGCTCCAGTTGTTGCTGGTGCTAAAGTAACTGCTGAAGTAGTTAGCCATGGTCGTCACGACAAAATCCGCATCATCAAAATGCGTCGTCGTAAACACTATCGTAAACAACAAGGTCACCGTCAATGGTTCACTGAGTTGAAAATTACAGCTATTTCAGGCTAATTACGAGGAGTAAATAGACATGGCAACTAAAAAAGCAGGTGGTTCGACACGTAACGGTCGTGACTCAAATCCTAAAATGTTAGGTGTTAAAATGTTCGGTGGTCAAGCTGTGACTGCTGGTAACATTATCGTTCGTCAACGTGGTACAGAGTTCCACGCTGGTGCTAACGTTGGTATGGGTCGTGACCATACTTTATTTGCTACCGCTGATGGCGTGATCAAATTCGAAGTTAAAGGTCAATTTGGCCGTCGTTATGTATCTGTTGAAACTGTATAAGTTTTATCAGGCATAACCAAAAAACCCACTCTTGAGTGGGTTTTTTTATATCTGAAAGAAAGTTTTTGAACTGAAGTGAATCTTCATCATGATGAAGTATTTTCAACAATTTAGCTAAATAACAATACAAAAGTTCTTATTTTCTCAATTATTAGCGATCAAATTTGGTTTAAGATGACTCCATATCAAATGATGATCAATAACAAAAGGTGGGATCATGACAATGCTTCGTAAAACGATTGGTGCAATTACAATGAGTGCTGCAATGATGGCACCAGTCGCAAGCACTCAAGTTTTCGCAGCGCCAGTGGCTGCTTCGGAGCAACAAGCGACCGCAAACTTGGTTCGTCAATTAAACGGAATAAAAAGTTTAACGGCGAATTTTGAACAAACAACGAAAGCCACTAAATCTAGTAAAGCACCACAAAAACAAGGTTTGAGTGCTCAACATATGAATCAGACTTTTACTGGGGTGATGAAAGTTGCTCGTCCAGGTAAGTTCTATTGGGAAACTACAGCACCAGCAAAACAAACAATTGTGACTTCTGGAAAGATGATTTGGATCTATGACCCAGATCTACAGCAGGCAATTCGTCAAAATATGGATGAGCAAGTTGCCAATACACCAGCATTATTATTGTCTGGTAATACCAACCAAATTATGCAGTCATATCGTGTAACACAGCCAAATAAAGCTAAAACTTATTACACGTTATATCCTAAGCAGAAAGATGGTGCCTTTCAGAGTCTGACCATTAGTTTCGGTGCAAATAAAGCGCCAAGCTTAATGATTTTAGAAGATTCATTAGGACAAACTACACACGTTAAATTTAGTAATGTGAAAGTGAATGCAGGTATTCACGATTCAACATTTAACTTTACACCGCCTAAAGGCACAGACATTATTGACCAATAATATATAAAAGCAGCGTTTATCGCTGCTTTTTTTAACTACAAATTTCAACTGAATTCATGTCAGCTAGAATTTATAGTCTCTGTGTTAAACACTCATTTTTATTGGAGGCTATATGCTAAAACACATGAATCGGTTTGGAAAATTGAGTGTTATTTGTGCATCAATGATCATGTTAGGCGCTTGTCAGCCTAAATCTGATGCAGAAACTAAAAAAAGCAATGAGACTGCTGCGCAAGCAAAACAATCAGAATCTTGGTATATCGAATCGATGAACGTCGAATTAAAGCCTAAACAGAAGCAAGTATGCGATGAGGCAGGGTGTACAGAATATTCATTCCAAACGGTTGAAACTAATCATCCGTGGATTAATACGTATTTTAAAAATCGGATAGAAAAAGCAGACCCTATCCCATTTCAATCGGCTACTAAGAGCTCAGAGACTAAAACTGTTGATCCGCTGAAGTTGAGTCAAAGTCAGACTGTGGTACGTTATTTAAGTCAACATCAGAATATTGCGAGTTTTGAATATCTGAGCTATGTATATCCTGCTGGTGCAGCACATGGGATGTACCATAAAGAATATGTTCATTTCGATTTAAAAACTAAAAAAAGAATAGCACTACAAGATTTAATTGTGAAAGGTCAAAATAAAAAGCTATTAGAAACACTTTATAGTGCTAATAGTATGTGGCTTACAGATCACAATATTGAACAAGATAAACTCGAATTAAGTGACAATTTCTATTACGGAGTTGATGGTATCGTCTTTGTTTATCCGCTGTATGAGCTCGCGTCCTATGCTGAAGGAATGTCTGAACTCACTTTACCTTATATGAGTGTGAATGGTTTGATACAGTCAGAATATCTTCCAAATCTACCCAAACTCACTGCTGAGTAATTGACTCTATTTTAATTTGATTCAATAAGCTTCAGCTGTCAGCGCTTCGACTGTATTTTTTTCAACGAAGCGCTTACACTATAGGCAGTTTTTTTCCCTGAAAAGATTAACCATGATCGACCCGAAATTACTTAGAAATAATATAGAGGCTGTAAATTTAGCCTTAGCTAAACGTGGCGTGCAACTCAACGTAGAAGAATGGGCATCTTTAGAGGCTCGTCGTAAAGAAATTCAGTCTAAGACTGAAGCTTTACAAGCAGAACGTAATTCGGGTGCTAAACAAGTTGGTCAAATCAAAAAAGCAGGTGGTGATGCCTCTGAAATCATGGCTCGTATGAGCGCGATCGGAGATGAAATTAAAGCTGCTGAGCTTGCATTAACAGAACTACAAGCTGAAATTGAAGCAAAATCACTTTCTATTCCAAACCTACCTCATGAGTCGGTGCCAGAGGGCAAAGATGAGAATGACAACGTTGAAATTTTAAAATGGGGTACGCCTCGTGAATTCAACTTTGAAATTAAAGATCACACTGATCTTGGTGAGTGGATGGGTGGACTCGAGTTCGAAACAGCGACTAAGTTAACAGGTACTCGTTTCAGTGTGCTCAAGGGTCCGCTTGCACGTTTACAACGTGCACTAACGCAGTTCATGTTAGATACACATACATTGAAAAATGGCTATACAGAAGCTTATGTACCGTATTTAGTGAATGCTGATTCATTACGTGGAACTGGTCAGTTGCCTAAATTTGAAGAAGATTTGTTCAAGCTTCAAGGTGACAAAGAATATTACTTGATCCCAACTGCTGAAGTGCCTGTGACCAACTTTGTGCGTGATGAGATTATTGATCCTGAGCGTCTACCGTTGAAATATGCTGCTCATACACCTTGTTTCCGTAGTGAAGCTGGTTCTTATGGGCGTGATACACGCGGTTTGATTCGTCAGCACCAATTTGACAAAGTAGAAATGGTTCAAATTGTTAAACCTGAAGACTCTATGCAAGCATTGGAAGAGTTAACTGGGCATGCTGAGGGTATTTTACAGGCGCTTGGATTGCCATATCGTAAAATCATCTTATGCGGTGGTGATATGGGCTTTGGTGCAACGAAGACTTATGACTTAGAAGTTTGGGTACCAAGCCAAAATACCTATCGTGAAATTTCATCGTGTTCAAACATGGGGGATTTCCAGGCTCGTCGTATGAAAGCTCGTTACCGTGCTGATCAAAAGAAAACAGAGTTTGTTCATACTTTGAATGGTTCAGGTTTAGCAGTTGGTCGTACTTTGCTCGCGGTGATGGAAAACTATCAACGTGAAGATGGTTCGATTGAGATTCCTGAAGTCTTACGTCCTTATATGGGTGGACAAAGTTTTATCGATTAATCGATAAACACAAAAAAGCTAACTCAATTGAGTTAGCTTTTTTTTGCGTGTTTTAATGAAACTGTTTTAATGAATGAGTTGAGCACTGCCTGTTTGCCTTTCAATAATTTTTTTTAAGGTCTCACTCGGTTTTTCCCCAAATGCATCTTTATACTCAAGTGAAAAACGACCTAAATGTGTAACACCCCATTTATAAGCAATTTCAGTAATATTAATTTTATGCGTAGACTGTGAAATTTCATTATAAATACATTTAAGTCGGTAATGGCGTATATAAGCATTTGGACTGCATTTTAAATATTTTTTGAAAATTGTATTCAGCTTTTTTTTGCTTAATCCAGATGCATATTCTAAATCTGAAATTTCAATTTTTTGATGTATATTTTTTTGTATGAATTCTAACAAGCGAGTAAAGAAGTCAGGATAATCTAAAGTATTTTTATAAATTAAATCACTATAGTTATTGGGTTGAGATAATAATAATGACTTCACGATAATATATTCAAAATCTGAGCGCATTTCTTGAAAAAATGAAGTATTGGTAAAATTGTTTGTGAAATTTTTAATACTGTCAATTAAATCCCACCATGCTTTAATTTTTGGGTTGTTTTGATCCATCACATTTTGAAATACCAAAGCTTCGGTAACTGGTTGAGAGATTAAATCTGAAAGTATTTTTTCAACAAAATTCTTTGAAAAAGAAATGAAAGTTTGCACACAGTCTTTGTCAATAATTAGTTCAAATTTATCTTCAGGTGAAACAATGGATGCTTGATCATAACAGGCGTAAAAAGTTTGACCATCTTTTTTAAATAATGGTCGCCCATTTTTAGGGCGCGTTATACAAAAGTGGTTCATATTTTCATGCGTATGCGTTTTGAAAATTACATCTTTACCATATGTTAAATCCCCAATAATCATACGACCGATTTGTGATCCATGAAAACTAAAATCCAATGGTTCATATTGATTAAAATCGACTAAATCATGTGGGCCAATGATTAAATCAAGACAATGGTTGGCATCATGAATATTCTGCGTATGTGATTGAATCGTAGAAATAGACCTATGTTGCTGGCTATACATAAATACCTCTATCCTTAGCTTGCTTATCATTACTTATGCAAAAATCAATCCATGATTTTGCTTTTTTTGTTTTATCTCAAATAAATAAATTAATCTAAAATAGCTGAATATAAAAATACTCTTTTGGTACTAAATTAGATTAATTTGATATGTTATTTAAAAGTGGTAAGCAACACGTAACATAGGGCTACTCGCGGTCGCTCCTGAACCAGCAACACCAGATGCATCATTACCATATTTATTTTTCCAGTATTGATAAGCAATCCCAGCTTTCAATTTTGGTTGATTGGCAGATTTATCTTTAAGTAAAGAATACATTAAAGACATGTCTACAAAGATTTCGCTGGCGGTAGGCTCACCAAAAGGATCTTTCCCTTTGGTGCTCATCCAAACACCTATGCCTTGATAATTCCAATTCGATTGCATAATAGGAAAATCCCAAAGCACTTGAAGTGCTAAGTAAGGATCATAGGTATATTTTTTACTCAGTACATTAGCATCATTGCTCTCGTAATAGCCTAGCAAACTGAGATTAAGATAGCCTGGTGTATTTAATGTAACACTTGGACCAGCAACATACATTTGTCGATTTGAACCATAATCATCATTCTTTGTATTCCAGTCAAAACCTACTGTAAAACCATATGTCTTGAACCAACTAGAATCATTCAATTTGTGTTGCGTGATACTTGGGATATCTAAAGTATGACGATAAATTGCATATGCCTCTTGAGCTCCTCGACCAGAAGCTTTGTTTGCATTTGGTTCAGCTGAGGATTGATGCATATTGAGTTGAAAAAAATTGGTGCCATATTTATAGCCGCTTAGGTGTACAAGACTAAAAATATATTTGTCAAAATCACCGTCTTTAAATGGTTCTGAGAAATCTTGACCATAACTGACAGCCAGTGAAGTATCACTCCAATTTGCCGCTTGAACTGCAGTGCCTAATGCAAAGCAGATTGATCCAGTGAATAACCCCTTTAAAATATAATTCACAGCTAAATTCCCTCTTAAAATAAATAAGCCGACAGTGAAACTGTCGGCTTAAGTGGTGGATTAACGAATATTATGCTTTTCCAAAATTGGTAAAACATGATCACGGAAATACGGAAATTCGCGGCTATAATCGAGGAATGAAAGAGTCGTTCCTCTAAAACCAGCTTCATGTAAATCTAAAATACCTTGCGCGACTTGTTCAGGTGTACCGACTAATGGAAAGCCACCATGGCCTACACTCATTGCATCACGAATGGATTGTTGAACTTCTTTTGGGAAACTTTGAGCATGTGCAAACATTAAGCTCATCAGATTGTCAACGGCAACAGTATCAGCATTGTTTAATTGACGATCCCATTCTGCTTTGGCTTCCTCTTGTGTAGGTCTGCAAATGACATGGGAAAAGGTCATTACATTGACTTCTCGGTTTACGTCGCGACCTGCTTGTTTAAGCTCATCAATTTCAATCTTGCTTCTGCCCAAATCTGAAGCTGGTGTAAAAAGAAAGTCCGCATTATTAACGGCAAATTCACGTCCATTTTTTGAACCAGCAGCATTGAAGATAGGCGGATGTACAAGTGGTTTTGGTTTTCCATAAGTTCCTTTGGTTTTGAAAAACTTACTTTCAAAATCAAATTTTTCTTCACTGGTCCATACTTTTTTAATCAGGTCATACCAGTCTTGTGCATAACCATAACGAGTTTCGTGATCATCAGGTAAATGTAGACCGAGTGCTTCATATTCAGGTTTATTCCAGCCTGCAACGATGTTGAGTCCAATACGACCTTGACTAATCTCAGATAGCGTTGCAATCTGCTTGGCAACTACAACTGGATGATTGGGGACGGTCTGAATTGTCGCAAAAACTGTAATGTCTTTGGTTAAAGCCAATAATGCGGCTGCCCAGGTCATGGTCTCTAAAATTGTTCCCTGAAAGTCTGTTTCACCGCCATAGCCTGTAAAGCGAGCAATCGGTAACATGAAGTCGATACCAGCTTCATCTAGCATTTTTCCAAGTTCGAGATTCTTTTCCCAGCTCGCACTCCATCGATCTTCAAGAGTTGAAATGGTCATTCCACCTGAGCAGTTAGAAGCAAATGAGCCGAGTAGAAAGCGATTATCATTGAAAAAGTGATGTTGATTCATTTTAAAAAATCCTTAAATTTCGTGAATTCGCTATACACCAGCAAATGCTTGATGAAGATTTGCTTGTTTATATTGCCCGTTATGGAACACCAATGGATTTCCAAGCTGATTACGGCAGGCTTCAATTTGTCCCACAATAATGTAGTGATCCCCAGCTTCATGAAGCTCATACTGACGACAAACAAAAGTGGTTAAGGATTTATTTAGAATGGGGATGCCCATATACTCATCAACGTCATCTAAGCCTTCGAATTTGTCATCAGAAGATTTTGAGAAATGCTTAGACTCTTGATACTGATCTTCACTCAAGATATTGATGGCAAAATATTCTGCCTGTTTGAAATCTTCGAAATGTGTCGCAGATTTTGCGATGTTCCATAAAATTAAAGGTGGATCAAGCGATACAGAAGTAAATGAGTTCGCTGTCATCCCAATTTTTTTATGATTTGAATCTAATGCAGTTACTACTGTAATCCCAGTTGCATACTGACCTAAGAGTTGGCGTAACGAGCGTTGCTCCAACTGTATTACAGGTGTCATTTCATTTAACATGATCATAATCCTTCATCTTAATTCTGCTTGTCAGAATGAGTTCCTTTATTCGCCAATCGGTTTATTTTCACTGGATGGCCAAGTTGGCATCAGTTCATTTGAGGGTAAAGTTTCATCTAAAAGTTTCTTGGCAGTTTCAACACCTGCAACAGGTAGTCCAGTTGGATCTAATACGCCAATTTGCACCAGTAAACTTGCCTGATCCCAATAGATATGCTCATGACATAGTTTCGGTCCACGGAACTTGATAATGCCGAGCATTGGAATCTCTACATATTTTCCCGTCGGTTTAATTCCAGGAATTAACCAATCAATTTCCTCATCATGAGTAAAACTCATAATGAATTCATCAACGACTTGAGTTGCACCTACAGTTCGTGAAATAGGCGTCAGTTTCATATTTTTTGGATTGTTATGAACAAAATGGTATTGATAGAAGCGAGCTAATTGTTTGTAGCCGACGCCACCTGTCAATGTTGGAATGTGATTGACATAAGGCTCTGCCACCATTGTTGCCATCGTGTCTGGAACATTTCGAGTGTCAAATTCAAATCGAACATGCTCTTCCCATAGCGCAGCGAGGTCGTAATTTGGTCCTATTGCTTTGCGTAAAGCTGTAATGGTTCTTTCATGTGCCATGAGTGCACTAGGCTTGTGATAATGCATACTCTGTGGGCGAGCAAAGGCATGATCGACATCTGGATAAATATATGTTTCAACTTTTGAGCTGTTTTGCAGAGCAAGTAGGATTTGATCACGAGTGTTAGAATCACAGAACTGATCTTGTTCAGCAAAATGAAGTACCAGTTTGGATTGAATGTTGACTGCTTCTTCTAGGTTTTGCTCGATTCCTACACCATAGTAAGAAACAGAACAATTTAAATCTGGAATGCGGCAAGCTGCGAGATATGCCAATTTACCGCCTAGGCAGTATCCGACCAATCCAGTACCTGCATCTTGATCAACTGTTTCAAGGGATTTGAGTTTTTCAATTGTAGATTTGATATCTTCAATACCCAGATCTTGATTAAATTGAGTATATAAGTCATATGCTTTTTGAAAGTCTTCTTCGGTATAACCGAGTTCTACATTAGGTTGAATACGCCAAAATAAATCAGGAACAATAACGGTATAACCTTCTTCAGCCAAAAAGTCTGCCTTTTGACGCATAACTTCATTAACACCGAAAATTTCCTGACATAACACAAGACCAGGACCTTTACCTGCTTCAGGTACTGAAAGATATGCTTTAAACGAACCTGCTGATGAATGTACATCAATATATGAACCAGCCATCTCGATAATCTCCTTTACTGTTGAACTTATCATCGGCATCAGCAGGATTTTTGACTATCCAAATAGAGTTCAAGTTTTATCCGTTTTAGGTCCCTTCATCGATATGCATCTGTTAAAAAAGCTACCACTTGCTTACTTTTAAGCAGCTTGAGTCGTGGAGAAGGTGCTAAAATATAGTGGGCATATGAGGATCGATTCAGTGGATATTTTTCCAATTTCATTAAAATTGCAGCAGCAACCTTGCTTGATTGTCGGTGGAGGGCATATTGCATATCGCAAAGCACTGTTACTGCAAAAATCAGGAGCAAAAATTTCGGTTATTTCACCTGAGATTGAGGCGCAACTTTTAGAGATTGTCGAGAAAAGCTCTGGTCAATACATTCAAGCTCATTTTGAAGATCACGATTTAAAATTAAACGATTACCGTTTAGTGATTGCTGCCACAGATCAGCCTTTAGTGAATCAACAAGTTTTTGAAGAATGTGAAAACTTAAATGTATTGGTGAATAGTGTTGATGATCCACCACATTGCCGATTTATGGTCCCTGCAATTGTTGATCGCTCTCCACTTGTTATTTCAATTGCGAGTAATGGGACATCCCCAGTATTGTCCAGACAGATTAGAACTCAACTTGAGACTGTTATCCCGCATGGAATCGGAACATTAGCTAAAATCTCTGGTGAATGGCGACAACGTGTAAAACAAAAAATTGAAAATCCTGATGAACGCCGTATCTTTTGGGAAGAGCTGTATGCTGGACCTTTCAAAGAGCGTGTATTTAATAATAATCTGGCTGAAGCAGAAAAAATTATTCATCAGTCTTTAATAGAATGGAACAAACCCAAAGGTGAAGTTTATTTAGTTGGGGCAGGTCCAGGTGATCCCGAGCTTCTCACACTCAAAGCTTTAAGGTTGATGCAACAAGCAGATGTTGTGATTTATGACCGTTTAGTTTCTGGTGCTATTATGGAGTTATGCCGCCGGGATGCTGAAAAAATCTATGTGGGTAAAGCAAGGTCAAATCATGCTGTTCCACAAGAAGGTATTAATGCTTTACTCGTGAAATATGCGAATGAAGGCAAACGTGTCTGCCGTTTAAAAGGAGGAGATCCTTTTATTTTTGGGCGAGGCGGTGAGGAAATTCAAGAACTCTATGAGGCAGGAATTTCATTTCAGGTCGTTCCCGGAATTACCGCAGCATCAGGGTGTTCAGCCTATGCGGGTATCCCTTTAACTCATCGTGATTACGCACAAAGTGTTCGCTTCTTGACTGGACATTTGAAGGAAGGTTCTCCTGAACTTCCGTGGAATGAACTCGTGTATGAACACCAAACATTGGTACTGTACATGGGGCTTGTTGGATTAGAAAAAATCTGTGAAAAGCTTATTCAACATGGTCAACGAGCAGACATGCCTGTTGCTTTAATTTCTAAAGGTACGACACCAGAACAAAAAGTTGTTGTGGGGACTTTGGCAGATATCGCTTCGAAAGTGTTAGAAAATCAAATTCAGGCGCCAACTTTGACCATTATTGGTGAGGTGGTGAAATTAAGAGAACAGTTGAAATGGCAAGACGAACTGTAAAAGTCTGCTATAAAGTTGAGAAATTATTGTGATTCATGTTGTTTTATACGAACCAGAAATTCCTGCAAATACAGGAAACATTATCCGTTTATGTGCAAATACAGGAGCACAATTACATTTGGTCAAACCGCTAGGTTTTGAGCTGGATGATAAGAAGTTAAAGCGTGCTGGATTAGATTACCATGAATGGGCTCGCATGCAGATATGGGATAATATTGAAGCATGTCTGGAAAATCTAGAGAGTCAAGGTGTGGATCAAGATTCGATTTATCCTTTAACGACCAAAGGTACCGAAACACCACATACCTCGAATCTGAATAGGCCAGTTGCTTTACTCATGGGGCCTGAAACGCGCGGACTACCTGAACATGTCCGTATGATGTTCCCAAAGCAACATTGGATTCGTTTGCCCATGGCGCCAAATTCTAGAAGCTTAAATTTATCTAATGCTACGGCAGTGATTGTTTATGAAGCATGGCGACAACAAGGATTTAAAGATTTAACTTAAGTCAGTAAGGTCATCGAAAGGTGACCTTTTTTACGCTAGTCCAAGTTAAAAAAATCATCGATAAAATCTCTTCCTTGTGATTCTGCTTGAAGAACAATTTTTTTTAAATTATAGGGTTTCTGCGAATTAGGTGATTCCAAAGGGATTGTGTGCATCAATGATTCAGTACAGCTTAAAGGAAAATTTTTTATACATAGGATATTAAATGTAAAGAATAATCAGTAATTTAATGATAAAAATAAAAAATGAATGGATAGAAACGCTATGAAGTTACACTTTAAAATAGACGAATTTCATTGTTCACTGTCTAATGAGTTGAAGAAAATCTTATTTTTTTAAATTGGGGGAGATGTATGATAAAAAACATTAAAAAATACAGCTATGGAATCATAGTAATCATATGTGCAGGAATGACGACCTCTAAAGTGATAGCACAAAATGAAAATAAAGAACAAGCGGATTTAAATAATATTAATCCATTGACTCAACAGGAAATCGATCAAGCATTAGCTCAGATGAAAGCAAAAATGTTCAAAAATTTGGAAAATTGGAGTGCGGCGTTAAAACGAAATGATTTCGAGCGGACAGGAAAAAATTTGGTGTTAAAAAGTAAGAAACAGCTTGAATTATGTCATATATATCAAGCTTCTGTAGATGAAACATATTCTTTAGCGCAAAAAAATCGCCATCGTATGTCTATAGATGAACAGAAAATTGTGGATGATCGAAATAGGTTTATTGAGTATTTAGGATTCAAAGATAATCAAATTGATACTAAATTAGGTTTTAGTTGTCGATTAATTTAAAAAAAGCACGGATGAAAAATCCGTGCTTTTAAAACTCTAGAAACGGTAACCAATTTTAAAGCTATATCCAATAGCTGTATTGTCTTTAAAATCTGCATCATAGCGATCGGTTCCGAACCAACTAGCAGATTGAGCTTTTGCGTCACCTAACCAAAAATATCGCGCACCCGCTTGAATGAATGTATTTTTATTAAAGCTGTACTGACCACCTAATCCTGCACTCCAAAAACCTTCAGATGGACCTAAGGTAGAAACATATTCACCTGCACCAGAGTCCCATCCTCCGATAATGGTCAATGCGAGTTTTTCATTTAATTTTCTTGCGATACCGAATGTTGCAGATATTTGATCTTTTTCATAAGCGATTAAGTCGAAACCACGAGGTCCTTTACCTTGTCCCTCCGTAATAGAAGAAGTTAAAACTCCAAATTTGTATGGACGGATTTTGAACTCAGACCAATCTACCCAACGTAAATTGATATAAGCTAATGTATCAGCCATAATACCTGATTGGAAATCAAGGTTAACTGATTGTGGAGTTGCTGCTGAGGTTTTACCTTCTGTATATTGGTAGTCGGTACCAAGTGCCCCAATTTTATCTACAATATGCCACCCAGGATGTACAATAGGTAATGTATCTGTAATCACTTCAGGCATACTTTCTTCAGCTTGAACTGAATAAGAAATTTTTGATCTGTAGGTTAATGAAGCTCTTAATGCAATTTCAGGAATTTGAAATGCAGCACCCGCTAGCCAACCAAAAGCACCTTCTTCAGGCATACTTGCTTTATAGCCTTGATAATCTTTTCTTGTATCACGACCAAGAAGGTCTCTTGAACCTGTACCTTTTTCCTTAAAAGTACTACACAGTGCTACACCACTAGTCTGTGAATTACATAAATAACCACCTAACAGACTGTAAGCAGTTCCTTGTAAACTAAGATCACCTTTTACTGTTTGATAAACTGGGCCTGCATAAAAATTAAGGTGTTCATTAGGTTGGAAGCCTACAACTAGAGATAAACTATTTGTCGAAACTTCAGCCTTTGTACTACCATACTCACTGTGAAATGCACCATATTTTGTCGCAGATTCAAGGTCACCTAATGGCAATCGTCCTGAGCTGTTGACTCTGGAATGTTTTTTATCAAAATTTGAATAAGAGGCTTTTGCTCCGAAAGGTTGGTCATAAATTAAACCTAATGAAATATTGTCAGTTACTTGAAATTTTAAATTAATATTTGCAAATCCGAACGTGTCAGCAATATCACTTAAATTTGTGCCCGCAATTTCCCCACCTGCATTAATATCATCTGCTGTAGGCATATTCCAACCATTCGGGTCTCTTAATCCTGCAGAAGCAGGGCCCGAAGGTTCAGTTCTCATTGTTCCTGAAAGATCAGCATCCAAAATTGAATAACTAAAATCTACATAGTTTCCTGGCTGTAAAAAGCCATTCATCGATTGGCCTGAACGATCCATAGCTGCAGCATAAGCGCCAGCGGTTGGAAACATTGCGACCAAAATCGCCCCAGTCAGTGTATTCAAACGCATTATTACATTCCCTGTGTAATGAATATTATTAGAGCTTTTACTCAAATATTTTGCTCTTTATACACATCGTGTAATTTTTGGTCAATGAGTATCCTGACAAATATGTAATTTTTTGCCAATCTTTTTTTTGTTTAATTTCATATATATAGGTTTAAGTGTGTTGTTTTTCTCATTATTTTGAAATAAAGCTGCCTATTAGGATGTAGATTTTATTTTTTTAAATCAGAAATTTTGATTGATGTTTGATCATTTTGGTCAATTTGCACAATAAAAAAAGGCGCCGAAGCGCCTTTCCTAAAAATAAATTTTTAACGATCATTAAACTCATCATGTTGTGGAGCTGGGTATTTAAAGCCTTTGGTTTTATAACCTAAATACAAAATACCACCAATAGCCCAAATCAAACCATACTTAAGCGATGCTTGATCGACTTCTAGCCACAATGCAAATACTGCAATAAAGCCGAGTAATGGTACGATAACGAAATTAATAATTTCTTTCGCTGTTTTAGTACGACCATCGCGTAATGCATAGCGTGAGATAACAGATAAGTTCACAAAGCTAAATGCTGTTAACGCACCGAAGCTAATTAATGAAATGACAAAGTCTAAATCCATAAAACCAGCGGTTAATGCGACTGCACCTACAATCATGATGTTATATGATGGGGTGAAGTTTTTAGGGCTGATGTGACCAAAAATTTTCTTATTGATGACGCCATCACGTCCCATAACATACATAAGGCGTGACACACCTGCATGCGCAGAAATACCTGATGCCATAACAGTAATGATGGCAAATGCCAGTACATAAGACTGGAACAAAGATCCACCAACCAACAACAAAATTTCAGGTTGAGTTTCTGCAATATTCTGGAAGTATGATCCCGGATTATTAGGGAAATAGATCTGCATGAAGTAAGTGCTGACGATAAAGATAATCCCTGCAATTAAAGCAGTTAAGAAAATCGCTTTTGGAAGCGTTTTTTCAGTATCTTTAGTTTCTTCAGCGAGAGAACTGAGTGAGTCAAATCCTGTGAATGAGAAGCAGAGTAATGTCGCACCTGTGATCAAGGCACCCACTGAAGTTAACTCATTCCAAAATGGTTCTAAACTCCAAAGTTGGTAGCGTTGTTCAGCAGAGATTGGACCATCCGCGTTATATCCCATTTGGAGCTTGGTATAGACCATCCATGTAAATACAGCGATCACAATTAATTGTACGAATACGATTAAACTGTTGAAATTTGCAACAAATCGCGCACCACGAAGGTTAATACCCGTCATAAATGCTGTTAGCACAATGACCCAGACCCAATGATTGACATCAGGGAATAAAGCCTCAAGATAAATCACCGCAAGGATGATGTTGACCATGGGTGAGAGCAGGTAATCTAACCATGATGACCAGCCAACCATAAAACCAACGTTAGGGTGGATAGATTTTTGAGCATAGGTATACGCTGAACCTGAAGATGGATATCTACGGATCATATGACCATAACTCAATGAAGTCAGTAAGATTGCAACAAGTGCAAAAATATATGATGTAGGAACGTGGAAATTACTTTCTTCTGATACTAAACCGAAAGTATCAAACAACGTCATTGGCTGAATATAAGCTAAACCGATAATAATGATGTGCCAGAGTCCTAGCGTTTTTTGCAGTTTAGCTGCCGATTGAGTCCCAGTTATATTAGTCAACGGCTTTATCCTCTTAATCGTTGATCAAGGATCAGTCAAATCAATTAAGGATCGTTTGAGACGAACGATCCCCCCTAATGTTTTTTCAAAAGTGCGCCAATCTAAACCAAATTGATGCAGTTTGTCAGTAGTCTGTGCGAGTTTTTTAGCAGGATTTATGCCAAAGGTGTTGAACTCATGAGTTAAAACAACAAACAAATGAAAAGCCTGATGTCTAAAAAAACATCAGGCTAGTTTTAAGCGTATCTTTACTTATTTTGAGAAATTTACCAAGCTTTTTCTAAGATAGATTTCAAATCTTTTAATGTGGCTTCTTTAGGGTTGAAAATGATAGATCCGTCATTTAACGCTTTTTCGGCAACTTCATCTAATTGAGATTGCGTAACTTTGCCTGTCTCACGCAATGTACGTGGCAGTTTAGTTAAATCATAGATGCGGTCACGCATTGTGTTGATAATCGCAATAGCTTTATCTGCACGTTGATTTGCTGGTGTCTGTGCATAGATATCAGTACCTGCAAGCGGTAGTAACAGGTCAGCAATCTTATCGCCATTCACATCCTTGTTGTAATCGAGCACATAAGGGAGGAATAAGTTCATGCACAAACCATGTGGTAAGTGAGCAACTGCACCTAGAGCGTGTCCAAGAGAGTGAACAATACCGACCATTGCGTTTGAGAATGCAATTCCAGCCATGGTTGATGCTTGAGCAAGTTCTAAACGGGCATCAGCATCTTTTGGGTTTTCCAAAACTTTAAACAAGTTTTCACTAATTTTTTTAATTGCAGCAGTAGCGTAAGCATCACTGATAGGATTCGCTGCCAAACACGTATAGGCCTCAACAGCATGTGTCATTGCATCCATTCCTGTCATTGCTGTCAGGTGTGGAGGTAGTGTTAAAGTCATACGTGGATCTAAAATTGCAGCACTAGGCATTAAATATTTCGAAGCGAATGCCATTTTTTGATTATTCGCTGTATCTGAAACCACAGCCACCATCGTAACTTCAGAGCCTGTACCTGATGTTGTTGGGATAACAAAAAAAGGCTTTAATGGGCGAGGCAGGTTGTGAGCTCCTGAATATTTCAGCAGGTCTTCGCCTCCTTCCGAGACGAGAATATTGGCAGCTTTTGCTGTGTCGATGACTGAACCACCACCAATTGCAATGATGGCATCGCATTGATTGTTACGATACATCTCAGTCACGGCTTTTACTGTTTCTAAACTTGAGTCCGGTGGAACTTCATCAAAAATTGAGCCAATTTTTACTTCTGTCGCTGCAAAAGCAGCTTCCACTGGTTCAAGTAGACCATTGGCACGTACGCCTTTGTCTGTGATGATGAGTGGTTTTTTTGAACCCATTGAATCTAGCTCAAATGGAATGTGTTCAAGCGCAGCATTACCAGCAATCACTTTCACTGGACAGAAAAATTCGTAATATGGTTTAGCCATGCTTAAGCACTCCCTTTAATATATGACTGAGCAACTTTGAGATAAATATTTGCTGCACCTGTCAATTTTTCTTTTAATGACAGATTGACTGGATATTCTTTGACTGCAAGTTCAGCGACTAATTTTGGAAGAATAAGGGCTTCCATTTTATTTAGACAACGCACTAAACGTATTGCATGACCTAAATCGCCATCAGCAATCATACGGTCATTTGCAAATGCTTGTGCAGTACTTTCTTGGAAAGAAAATACCAAAAAAGCATGATGCATATGTTTAAAGGTAATCGTTAAATCTGGTTTTTTTGATGCATGGTCGACTAAGACAAGTTGATGTTGTGGATTCACTTGTGCAATAAAAGCCGCATCACTGTTGAAAACGTCCATTGAAATCGTGAAGCCGACAGGAAATTTAGCAATTTCCTGTTTTATTTCTTCATCGACTTGACTTGCCATCGCTAAGCCTCTGCCAATCACGTCAAGCATGAGTTTGACATAAGCTTGTTCTAGCGCGGGCTTTACAGAGTTAATAGAAATCACTCACTTGTCCCTTATCACATAGTTTTATAATTTAGAGTAAATACTCTAAAATTATCTAATGACAAAGTAAAGGAGTTTTAATGATCTTTCACGATAATTTGACTGAACAGGTCACTTTTTTCTAGATAGGCAATGAGGTCTTGAACTAGCGTATCAAAACTTGGGTAGGGATTTATTAAGTCAGAGATTCTGACCATTTCAAGACCTGCATAACCACAAGGATTGATGGTTTGGAAGCCTTCCAAATCACAATCTATATTAAGTGAGAGTCCATGATAGCTGCGACCTTTTCTGATTTTAAAGCCGAGGGATCCAATTTTTCTACCATCAACATAAACACCAGGTGCATCTGGTTTAGCATACGCTTCGATACCGTATTTTTTTAATAAATCGATCATGACATTTTCTGCATAGCTGACCAAAGTACGGACATTCCAGCCTAATCGATTTAAATCAAACATAAAATATGCAACCAATTGACCTGGACCATGCCAAGTGACTTGTCCACCACGATCAGTTTGAACAACTGGAATATGGCTAGGCACTAATATATGTTCTGGTTTGCCAGCTTGTCCTTGGGTAAGCACAGAATCGTGCTGCAAAATCCAAAATTCATCTGCTGTTTGTTCATCACGCTGCTCTGTCATCAGCTTCATTTCATGGAAGCGATCTTCATAAGAAGTGGTTTGGTTATAGTGACGAATAATCAATTGAGGTTTGGTTTTGACATCCACGGAGGTTAAGGCTCACATTCAAAAATGAGTTTTATTATAGACAATATTGTTGAATTAAGTGTGACCTAGGCATGTACTTGATGAATAATTAACAAACATAAAAAAACACGCATGAAGCGTGTTTTTTTATTAAAGTGCGGTTCTAATTAAAGGGCAGGCTGCTAAGTCTGCATATACTTGATGTACTTGCTCAAGCTCTTCAAAACGAAGTTGCGCAGTAATTGAATGATATTTGCCTGTACGCGATGGTGTAATTGTCATTGCATTACCATCAAAATCAGGGAAGTGTTTAACAAAAATGTCATTCACTGCTTTGCGTAAATCCTCACCTGCAAGACCAATCAATTTAATTGGATAGTCCATCGGAAACACCCAAAGATGCTCTTGTAATTCGCGTGATGGAGTGCGATCGATCATGTCAGTCATAGGACACCTCATTAGTAAAAATACCTGCTATGCGCAGGTATTTAGAATTATTTGCTACATGCTTTATATTATGGGGGAGTGTCCCCCATATTCAAGCCTGTATTATCCTATGGATAGATTAGTCATTCTCAAGGAACGAGCGTAAATGTTCAGAACGCGATGGATGACGTAATTTACGTAACGCTTTTGCTTCGATCTGACGAATACGTTCGCGTGTTACATCAAACTGTTTACCAACTTCTTCCAAAGTGTGGTCCGTCGGCATATCAATACCAAAACGCATCTTCAAGACTTTAGCTTCACGTTCAGTCAGGTTTTCAAGTACCTCACGTGTTGCTTCTTTCAAGCCTTCAGAAGTGGCAGCATCAACTGGTGAAGTGATGTTACCATCTTCAATGAAGTCACCAAGATGTGAGTCTTCATCATCACCGATCGGTGTTTCCATTGAAATCGGTTCTTTAGCGATCTTAAGCACTTTACGAACTTTGACTTCGTCCATTTCGAGGCGTTCACCTAACTCTTCAGGTGTAGGTTCACGTCCCATTTCTTGAAGCAATTGACGAGATACGCGGTTGATCTTGTTAATGGTTTCAATCATATGGACAGGGATACGAATTGTACGTGCTTGGTCAGCAATTGAACGTGTAATCGCCTGACGAATCCACCAAGTTGCATAAGTCGAGAACTTATAACCACGACGGTATTCAAACTTATCTACGGCTTTCATCAAGCCAATGTTACCTTCCTGAATCAGATCGAGGAACTGTAAACCACGGTTGGTATATTTTTTCGCGATGGAGATTACCAAACGTAAGTTCGCCTCAACCATTTCTTTTTTAGCACGACGTGCTTTTGCTTCACCAATCGCCATACGTTTAGAAATATCTTTAATTTCACGTACAGTAAGGTCTAGATCTTTTTCGATATCAGCGATTTTTTGTTGGAAAGCAAGAACGTCAGGGCGTACTTTCTCTAAGTATGGTTTTTGGTCAGCAGTGGCTTTAGCAATTTGCTCATCTAACCAAGCTGGGTTTGATTCTTGACCAGGGAACGTTGTACGGAATTGAGTACGATCCATACGACCACGACGAACTGCGTAGCGCATTACTTCACGTTCTGCTGTACGAATTTGTTCATGCGTGCCACGAATCATTTCAGAAATGATGTCAAACAAACGTGGTGTGAACTTAAACATCATAAAGACGGTTGCGAGCGACTCAAGAGCTGCTTTACCTTCTTTACTGTTACGACCATGTTTTGCGATCGCATCTTTAGTCGCATTCCACGCAGTTTCTAACTCTGCAAAACGCACTTTTGCGATTTCAGGGTCTGGACCTGAATCACCCTCAGAATCATCATCACTTTCAGACTCTTCTTCATCATCGTCATCAAGTTTTACATCTTTAGTTGGTTTAGTCTCTGTTTCTTCTTCAAGATCAGCATCAACTTCTTCTAAAACTTCTGGAATTTCTTCATCAGACTCTGGATCTAAATAGCCTGAAAGGATATCGGCTAAACGACGCTCGCCAGTTTCGTAATCTTTATATTCTTGTAATACAACTTCAACCGCATTTGGCCAATAAGCAATTGAGTTTAAAACGTCACGAATACCTTCTTCGATACGTTTTGCAATCTGAATTTCGCCTTCACGAGTCAACAGTTCAACTGTTCCCATTTCTCGCATATACATACGAACAGGGTCAGTTGTACGACCAGGCTCATTTTCTACAGATGCTAAAACTGCGGCTGCTTCTTCTTCAGCAACTTCGTCAGTCGTTTCTGCGCTGCTACCATCAAACATTGCATCGTCAGATTCTGGCGCACGTTCGTGTACAGGAATACCGACGTCTTGAAGCATCTGAATGATATCTTCAATCTGTTCGCTTTCAGTGATCGAGTCTGGGAGATGATCGTTAACCTCAGCGTAGGTTAAGTAACCTTGTTCTTTGCCTCGGCTAATCAGAGCCGCTACTTGTGAAGTAGGGGAATGCATATCGCTCATCTTTGCTCTCTTCTCGTTGAATCTGTGGCGGGGAAAAACCGTGCATTCTAGCACAATTAACTTATCTTTAGTATCGTATTAACTCAGTATAATTGGTTTTGAAAACCAATGAATTAAGCTATTTAAGTCAATATTGGGTCAAAATTGTTCATTTCAAGCACATCATGCTTTTTATTTTAAACCAGCAATAAGGCTCTGATCCTTGATTAAATAATGACATATTTTTTTGTCCAAAAAAAACTAAAATTTGTATAAATATCAGCGAAGAATAAAATAAAACTTGACAAGTATTCTGAACAAAGATAAATAGCGCCTAGCCCCATTCATTTTTTCACACATGAGGTAGTTTTAGTGTCTTCTACAGATTTTGAACTAGATGATAACTACGGTGATGATGATGTTAGTTTTGATGAAACTACGAGCAAAATTAGCGCCAAAGAATCATTAGAAAAGCGTCGCTTGATTGATGACTTACTTGCACAGCGTCGTTTAGATCGTGAATTGAAAGATCTTGAATATGATTTTGACGATGATGATTTCGACGATGATGAAGACTAAATTAGATTGGGTATCCTGATCTAAAATGTTATTCTACGAAATTAAGATACAACCTTTGGAAATATAATGAGTGCATTAGATTTAGACTTGTTAAGTGACTACTTAGATGGCGACCAAAATGAGCATGGTCTAGATTTTGCTGCAACTCATGGTTTTTTGTGTGCGACAGCTGTAGGTCCTCAATTTGATCGTTGGTTGGATGAGTTATTTGACAATAATCAAAAGAAAGTGCCTGCAGAGATCGTAGCTCAAATTAAACTTTGGTTAGAAGATTTACGTCAAAAACTTGCCAATGAAGAAGGTATTGAATTTCCTTTTGAAATTGAAGAAGCAGATGTAGAGTCAAGCCTTGGGGATTGGAGTGTAGGCTTTGTCGATGCAATGTTCTTAAATGAAGATGCATGGTTCACACCTGAGTTTGAAGAGCAATTGGTTGATCTCACTCTGCCAATCATGGTGTTTAGTGGAGTTGACGAAGAAGATCCTCAAATGGAGTCTTTCCGCCGTAACGGTCAATTGATGGATGAGCTTGCAGAAGAAATTCCAGATAACTTGAATGAATTGTATTTGATGTATCACACGCCGAACTAATAAAAAAGCACCGTAAGGTGCTTTTTTATTTTGAGTGCTTTCTTTTTTGTCTGCGGTACACAATCCAAATGATTATGCTGATCACAATAGCAATAATTAGATAGCTGACTTGGCTAAATATTTTGTGCATCATTTCAGTATTATTTCCAAAATAATAACCCACATATGCTAAAAAGGTGGTCCATATAATCGTGCCTAAACCACTATAAAACATAAACTTTGCAAAAGGCATTTTGCTCATGCCTGCAGGTATGCTAATCAGAGATCGTACTGCTGGAACCATACGTCCAAAAAAAACGATTCGATGTCCATATCTTTCAAACCATTCTAATGATTTATCAACATCAGCTACTTTAATAAATAAATACTTTCCATATTTATCAACGAATGCATAGAGCTTTTGATCAGAGATCTTACGTCCTAACCAATACAGCGTAGCGGCAGCTAAGAGCGAGCCTATACTTCCTGAAATAATGACACCGATCAAAAGTAATTGACCCTGAGAAGCGGTATAGCCAGCTGAAGGCATAATAATCTCTGAGGGTATAGGTGGAAACACATTATCGAGAAACATTAATAGAGCAATGCCGAAATAGCCCAATTGCTCCATCACTGAAATGATCCAATCTTTCATAAGTGATTTGTATTTTAAAGTTAAACCTATGCTAGATGTTTTTAAGAAAAAATACAGTGAAATTAAGTTAATGCATTAGTTTAGGATGTTGAATTTGTATAAGTGTATGAACATAGACTTCTCGTAGGATATAGCTGAAGAGAAAGGGAGCTATGCTAATGATGAAGATAAGACTCATTGAGTTTCTCATCTGAAAACCGATTGCCAAAGCAATAATTGCGCCGATACAAGCACCTAACGTTACGATAAAATAATGGGATTGGTTACGTATATGCAATTTAACATCAGAATTAAGTGAATCGATATATATAAATTTTAAATGTGTCGGTACAGCTGATACACGATCTAAATGATTATGGTGAGCAAAATTTCGTTGAACAGGAAGATATTTGAATGGCACTCGATTCATGACTTTCATCCTTGAGCTAAATTTATTTCCTTCGTATTAAATTTATCTGAATGACTTCATGTGTTTTGTGTTGTTATAAAATAACTTTGTTATGGTGATATATCAGAATTGAAATTTTGTTTGTTCAATGTAAAAAGCGTCATCTACACTGTAATGTAGACAACGCTTTTGTAAGTTAAATAAAATATTTTTTATTTAGAGGCGTTTACGTTTTGCAGCAATAATCTGAGACTGGCGCATACGGAAACCTTCTTTCTGCTTTTCTGTTGTTTTATCGATACAATAAACACATGATACGCCATGTTCGTAGCTTGGTAATGCTACTTCTTCAGGGGTTAATGGCCAACCACAAGCATGGCACTTCACATTTTGACCTTCTTCCACTCCGTGTGTAACCGCAGTACGACCATCAAAAACAAAGCATTCACCTTCCCATAAACTTTCTTCAGGAGGGGTTTCTTCTAAATATTTAAGAATACCACCTTTGAGGTGATATACCTCTTTAAAGCCTTCTTGAAGAAGTAGTGAAGTTGATTTTTCACAACGAATTCCACCTGTACAAAACATGGCAATCTTTTTATCTTTATGCTGTTCAAGATTGTTTTTTACATATTCAGGGAATTCGCGGAACGTTTCAGTTTTCGGATCAATTGCCCCTTTGAATGTGCCTGCTTTGTATTCGTAATCATTTCTTGTATCGACTAAGATCACGTCATCACGTGCAATAAGTTCGTTCCATTCTTTAGGGTCTAGATAGTGACCAACCAAGTCGCGTGGCTTCACTGGAACACCTAAAGTCACGATTTCTTTTTTATGTTTGATTTTCATTTTACGGAATGGTTTTTCGTCACTATGTGACTCTTTATATTCCATATCATTAAATCCTTCATTTAAAAGGAATTGATGAATGACATCAATTGCATGGCGGTCACCTGCAACTGTTCCGTTAATCCCTTCATGGGCAACAATAAGAGTACCGCATAGGTTGATGGTTTTTACCAACTCAAGTAATTTTTGTTGAAGTGCAAGAGAATCTTCAACTTCTTTAAATTGATAAAGTGCCGCAACAACCCAACCAGTGGTCGCTTGCTGTTCTACAGGTGCAAGCTGTTCTACAGTAGCGTTCATGGAGTACTCCAAATGTATTAATATAGGGATAAAATCAGGCGCGTATTCTAACGCGATTTTTGAAAATATGCGAGAAAGCCATAGAAAATTTATGGTTTTATATGAGGAAAATATTTTGAATACAGCGCGTCGAATCCCTTCATTAACACCATGTGCGGGACGTTGTTCAACAGTGTTTGGTGATGCGGTATGTCGTGGTTGTCGACGTTTTAATCATGAAGTGATTCAATGGAATACTTATAATGAAGAACAACGACTGAGTATTTGGAAGCGTTTAGATCAACAACTGGATCAAATTTTGGTTCCAATGCTTCCTCATGCTCAACTTTCTGAGGTGGAAAAATTCATTGAATCAAAAAGAATTCGAGTATTAGAGAATGCTTCAAAAGGTAGAAAATTGTATCACGCGCTTAAAATTTGCGAAAAAAACAAGCATTTAGCAGAGCAGAGTGGTTTAGGTATTTCAGCTCCACATGTTAAATCGATCTGGACTGAGTTTGAACGTCGGGTTCTAGCTTTGGCGAATGCCAGTTATGAATTAGCTTGGTTAAGAGCAGATGGGATTAGCCAGAGCTTGCAGTTGGTGGATGAAGAGTAAGTTTGTGATAATTAGTGATAAAAAACTCGCTCAAGTAAGCGAGTTTTTTAGTCAATCATTAAGCAACTTGGACTGGAATACAATTTGCTGTATGATTCACAGTGTTATCTGGATTTGCATAAACCAAACGTGGTTTATGTGCATCAGCTTCTGCAACAGTAAAATCACCGAAAGTCGCGATAATAATAATGTCACCTAAATCTGCTTGATGTGCAGCACCACCATTTACAGAAATAATGCCTGAGTTTTCTTCACCACGGATTGCGTAAGTTGTAAAACGCTTACCATTAGTTACATTCCAAATATGAATTTCTTCATATTCACGAATACCAGCTAAATCTAGTAATACACCATCAATTGCACATGAACCTTCATAATGAAGTTCAGCTTGTGTTACAACTGCACGGTGGATTTTAGCTTTTAATAAACGAGATAGCATGGGAAGCGTCTCCTGAGTTGTTCTAAGATTGTTTTATTATCTAGAAACAACAGTTTTTTAATTTGGGTGAAGCATTTGAAAGCGCATTTTGCCCTCAAATTTTCATCGTGGCAAGAAAAATTGTTGAACAAAAATTAAATTTATCAACTACGGCTTGTAGGCATTTATTTGATTCATTGCCTGCTGAATTTCACCATTCACTAATAATTTTGTACGACTTAGTGCGTGATGAATTGCATCGTCAATGAGCGTTTGTTCACTTGAGGGTGCTTTACCTAGAACATGACCTGATACACGGTCTTTTGATCCAGGGTGTCCAATTCCAATACGTAAACGATGGAAGTTGGGGCCAGTATGAGGAACAATGTCACGTAAACCGTTATGACCCCCATGACCACCACCCGTTTTGAGGCGAATGATACCTGGATCCATATCAAGTTCATCGTGAGCTATAAGCATTGCTTCTGGAGAGATTTGGTAGAATTTTGCGAAGGGTACAACACTTTGACCAGAACGGTTCATAAAGGTTGAAGGTAATAAAAGTCGAACATCTTGTCCTTCTACATTACCGCGACCACTTAATCCATTAAACTTAGGGTCATTTTTAAGTGTTATGCCATATTGTTCTGCAAGACGTTCTACATACCAGAAGCCTGCATTATGGCGGGTTTGAGCATACTCTTTACCAGGGTTGCCCAAACCAACAATCAGTGAAATATGAGACACTAATTTACACCATCAACACTTATGCGCGTTTGAAGTCAGCGTGCATTGGAGTGTTTTTAGCTGGGTGACGTTGTAAAGCTTGGATTTTAACGCTTTCAACTTTACCATCAACATCAATTTCAATTACTTCTTCAAAGAAAGCGTTGTCTTCTAAGAATTTAACAAGCTGACGAAGCTCAAGTGTAATTGCTACAGGTGCAGCATCACCACCATAGATGATAGCAGGAACTTTAGATTGAAGACGAAGGCGGCGGCTCGCACCTTTCCCTTGTACTGCTTCTTCACGTGCTACTGCATTTAATACGAAGTTTGCCATGAGAGACATCCTATTTAAGTTAAGTGAACTAGATCTGCGACCGATCTAGTGATAGAAAGCCCTACCAAAAGGCAGGGCTTTAAAATTTTAGCGCTCTATTATAGATAAGAATCAAACATTGCGCTAATAGATTCTTCGTTGTTAATACGACGAATTGTTTCAGCAACCATACTTGCAACTGAAACTTGGCGAATCTTACCAAGAGCTAAAGCTTCTTCTGAAAGTGGAATTGTATCTGTCACAACAAGTTCGTCGATAACAGAGTTTTTCAAATTCTCGATCGCTTTACCAGATAAAACAGGGTGAGTAGCATAGGCTACGACACGACGCGCACCAAAAGTCTTCAATGCATCAGCGGCTTTACATAAAGTACCAGCTGTATCAACCATGTCATCAACGATCACGCAGTCGCGATCTTTAACATCACCAATCAAATGCATCACTTGTGATTCATTTGCTTTTTGACGACGTTTGTCGATGATAGCTAAATCGATATCGCCCATTTGTTTCGCAACAGCACGAGCACGAACAACACCACCAACGTCTGGCGAAACAACCATAAGGTTGTCATGAGACTGTTGACGTAAGTCAGCTAAAAGCGCTGGCGTACCGTAAATGTTGTCTACAGGGATGTCGAAGAAACCTTGAATTTGGTCAGCATGAAGATCGATCATCACAACACGGTCAATACCTACAGTTGTTAGCATATCTGCTACCACTTTTGCAGTAATTGGAACACGTGAAGAACGAGGACGACGGTCTTGGCGAGCGTAACCGAAATAAGGAATCACAGCAGTGATACGACCAGCACTTGCACGACGCAATGCATCTGCCATCACTAAGATTTCCATAAGGTTATCATTAGTTGGAGCACAAGTAGGCTGAACGATGAATACGTCTTTACCACGGACATTCTCAGTGATTTCGACAGCGATTTCACCATCAGAGAATTGACCTACAGATGCAGCACCTAGAGGGATATGCAAGTGGCTAACGACTTTTTGGGCGAATTGTGGATGCGCAGTTCCACTAAAAACGACAAGATTGGGCATGAAGCACCCTTGGCGGTTGAAATGTATAGAATGAGATGGCAGGGGCGGCTGGATTCGAACCAACGGATGGCGAGATCAAAACCCGCTGCCTTACCACTTGGCGACGCCCCTAATGCGGCAGAACTTTAATGGTTTTATATGGGTTTGTCAAGGTTGTTTGACTCAACTCATGATACCAATGTTCTGTCTTTTTGAACTAAATTGGCAGGGGCGGCTGGATTCGAACCAACGGATGGCGAGATCAAAACCCGCTGCCTTACCACTTGGCGACGCCCCTAAATCGATGTTGTGTTTAATGGCAGGGGCGGCTGGATTCGAACCAACGGATGGCGAGATCAAAACCCGCTGCCTTACCACTTGGCGACGCCCCTAAAACACAATACATCTTACAGGTGAAAATGATGGCAGGGGCGGCTGGATTCGAACCAACGGATGGCGAGATCAAAACCCGCTGCCTTACCACTTGGCGACGCCCCTATCATTTAAACGATGATTTGATTCAATGGTGATTGTTCTAAACTATTCACTAAGTAAGCTTTACAAGGTGAATGAGCAAGAATGTCATCAATGTTCATTTCAGTCGTTACTTCAGTAAAAACACAAGCACCTGTACCTGTAAGTTTTGCAACACCGAACTGATCTAAATATTGCATTGCTTCATCGACTTCAGCATATAGACTTCTTGCCAGAGGTTCAAAGTTATTTCTGAAATCAGATGGCTTTATCTGATAGGCGCAAAATTTAGAGGTCTTCGTGTCTCTTGTCAACGATTTTTGTGAAAAAAGCAGTTGAGTGCTGATAAAACAGTCAGGTTTTAACACAATGTATTGTTTTTGATCTAAGTCTATGAATGTTAAGTGTTCACCAACACCTTCTGCCCATGCATTACGACCATGGATGAAGATGGGAACATCCGCACCCAGTTGTACACCAATTTCTGCTAATTGATCACGATTTAAGCCACATTGCCAAATTTGATTCATGATTATTAATGCAGTAGCCGCATTTGAAGAACCACCACCGAGTCCTGCACCCATCGGTATATTTTTTTCGATGTTGACATGAATGCCTAATTTTTCATTTTTGGCGTAGGGTTTCAGCATCATCATTGCACGATAAATCAAATTTTGTTCAAGACTTACTTCTGATAAGCCTGCAATGGAGATAGATTGATTAGAGCTTGGTGTAAATTCCATCCAATCACAAAGATCTATCAACTGAAAAATGGTTTGCAATTCATGGTAACCATTTTCACGGCGACCCGTAATGTGTAAAAACAAATTCAGTTTTGCAGGAGACGGTACACGAATCATAAACGATCAAACTTAACGATTTTGAATTACCATTGTAATACGATTTTCAGTTCCATCTTCAAGTTGTTGCTTCAAAATCAAACGGTTTGGTTGTATAGATTGACCATTGTAAGATAATTGAATATGCCAACCTTGTTCTTTAATTTCACTGATTCGCATCGATTCGTCTTTTTGAATTTCAGCTTCTTCAGTCGCTTGCTTAGCTTGTACCCAATCGACTAAATAAGTAATAGGTGCTTCCCAACCTGTTGCACGAAACAATAACTCTTCAGGTGAGTTGGCTGTAATTTCACCAGTTTTGGCACTGTTCAGTGTCACTTGCCCAGGTTGACCTGAAATTTGAGTTTTACCGACTCCAAGAATTCCGCTTAACTCGATATCAAACTGTTCATCTTGCTGTTGCCAAGTAAAAAAAGCGCTGCCTGATTGCTTGGGAGTCTTAACGCCAATTTTACCCTGAAGATTAAATTGATTTGATTGTTCAAGGTTTTGCGTTGTTGGCGGTGATGGTTGAGTTTGAATTGATTGACAGCCAGTTAACCCAAGAAGCGCACTATTTGTGGCAATCAACAATAAAGATTTTAAATTTAAGATCATACAGTATTAACTCTTTTTGATATTTTGTGGCAACAATAAACTATCGAGTTGATGCAATTGAGGATGATTTGGGTGATTTTGATGGAGTTGAAGTAACACTTGGCTAAACTCTTCCAGTGAACCCAGCATATAAAGCGATTTAGCATATCGAATGCCGATATTTGGACTTTGGCTGATTTGATATGCTTTCGCAAGTACACGGGTGGAGGTGTCAAAATCGTTTTGAAGAAAGCAGATATAACCTAAGGTATCTAAGATAGATGCTTGCTCTGGGGCATTGTCTAAAGCTTGTTCGGCATATTGTCTCGCCTCATCTAAACGACGATTTTGCAACGCCAGAGTATATGCATACGCATTTAGATATGTTGGACTATTGGGTTCAATCGTGAGTAATTTTTTAAGTAATTCATCTAATTGATCGCGATCCGTAAATGGATCAAGTAATAAGACTTGAGAGTATAAAATTTCAGGGTCATCAGTTAAGTTTTTAGCAGCTTCTTTGAGTAAGCCCAAAGCAGCTTTGTTATTGCCCATTTTTTTGAGTATTTCAGCTTGTGCTTGGTATAAGAAACTCGCATGTTGAGGGTAATTCACTCGCTCCTGAGTCAGGAAGCGCAGCGCATCACTTAAGCGATTTTGTTTGTCATAGATTGAAATTAGATTTCGTCTAGAAACCATATATAAATTACCATCTACGAGTCGATAATAAGCTTTAGCTGTTTCAAAATGTTGTTTTCGTTCAGCATTCAATGCCAAATAAAAATAAGCATCATTTTGATATTGTCCAGATGCACGTAGTTCGACCAAATACTGTTCAGCAAGCTCATACTCTTTGAGATCAATTGAGGTTAGACCTGCGATAAAAAGTGCTTCTTCCGAATCTGGCCATTTTTTTATGATGCGTTTTAATTTGCTTAAAGCCTGTTCATTTTTATTTAGTTTAATTAAGTAGCGGATTTCAGCCAGACTGAGCTCTAAATTATTACGATTTTTACGCGCACTTTTTTCAAACCATTTTAGCGTCTCTTCTTCGTCGCCTAAAGCCATGAGTAAGTTGGCTTTCAGTAAGATAAACCCTGTTGATTTGGGGCGTTTTTTTAACGCTTTATTCAAAGTAATTAAGGCATTTTCGATTTCATTATTTTGTGCTTGTAAACTCGCAATCAAAACGAGAATTGAAGGATTGTTACGCGTTTTACTATTATGTAAAGTGTTTAATAAATATGCTCGATCCTCAGGGGATTCCGGAGAAATGCCTTCAAGAATTTGTTCTAAATCTGATTCAGGATCTAAATTTAAAATATCATCGAGCACATCCGCAGCAAGTTCATATTCGTGTGACTTTAATGCGATATGTGCAAGATAGAATTTTGCAGGTACATCTTTGGGTTCTTGCACGACCCAATGGGTTGCAATATCTAAAGCGGCTTGTAAGTCGTTTTGTTCGAGTGCGACGTTAAGTGCACGTTGTTTTAAAGCTGTTGAACTGGTTTGGATCGCAAGTACGGTATAGTTGTGTAAAGCAGTCGGTGTGTCATGTGCAGCTAAAGCAAATTCTGCAACCATCGCCTGTTGTAAAACTTTATGATTTAAATTGGCATGGTAAAATTCTCCAGATGCTCTAATATGAGCACTGTAAGTCATGCTACTCACTAACAAGAGTGTGGTAGAATACTGTCGAATTGTCATGCCGGTTGTGCGGCTCATTGTTTGACGCAATTTTTTTATCCAAGTACTGCTTTTTATGACACCGTTATTGCACAATAGCATAAATTTAGCGAATTGATGATCTGATATGTCTTTCTTTGCATTGGGTGTCAACCATCAAACAGCCTCAGTTGAATTACGAGAGCAAGTTGCTTTTAACCCTGAAAAGTTAAAACTGTTGTTGACTGAACAAAGTCACCATGACCAGCTGAACGATATGGTTGTGGTGTCAACCTGTAATCGTACTGAAGTCTACGCCATCGCCGATAATGCGGACATGGTATTAGATTGGCTCGCTCAAAAAAATGGCATTGATGTAAAACAATTACAAAATCATATTTACCGTTATGAAAATACAGATGCTGTGACACATTTGATGCGTGTTGCATCAGGATTAGATTCACTTATGCTTGGAGAGCCTCAGATTATGGGGCAAGTTAAGTCTGCACTTAATTTAGCAAAAGAGTCTGAAGTTGTTTCACAAAATTTAAATCGTATTTTCGAATATGCATTTTATGCTGCTAAGAAAGTGCGTTCAGAAACAGCGGTCGGTAGTCATGCTGTATCCATGGGTTATGCGGTAGCACAGTTAGCACTACAAGTTTTTAGTAAGCCTGAACAATTAACCGTCATGGTGGTTGCAGCAGGTGAAATGAATAGCTTGGTTGCAAAGCACTTAGCTGAAATGGGCGTTGCTAAAATTTTAATTTGTAACCGTGGTCAGGAACGGGCAGAAATTTTGGCGCAAGAAATATCACATCGTGTTGCGGTAGAAATTATTCCTTTTTTTGATTTAGCTCAAAATTTACATCGCGCTGATGTGATTTCAAGTTGTACAGGAAGTTTACATCAGGTCATTTCCTATCAAGATGTTAAGTCAGCACTCAAAAAACGTCGTTACCGTCAAATGTTGATGGTGGATTTGGCTGTTCCTCGCGATATTGAATCTAAGGTTGAAAGTTTGGATGGTGTTTACCTTTATGGGGTGGACGATCTTCAAGGTGTTATTGATGAAAACTTAGCGCAGCGACGCCAAGCCGCTGTTGAAGCTGAAGTGATGGTCAATCAACTAGCAACACAATTGGTGACTCAGCAGAAAGTTTCACAAGCTGGAGCGACAATTAGTGAGTATCGTGCTCATGGAGATAAAGTTAAAGCATTTGAATTAAACCATGCATTAGATCGTTTAGCCTCTGGCGATGATGCAGCCATTGTCATGCAGGAAATGGCGCATCGTTTGACGCAAAAGCTATTACATCCTACATCCATCTTACTCAGAGAAGTCGCTAAAGATGAAAATCCTGATGTCTATGAAACGATTAAAGAACATTTAGAAGATATTTTTAGTGCTCAGCGAAAACTCAAAAATAAAAGCGGTCACTGACCGCTTTTATTTATTCATGTAGTAAGCGTAGTCCAATTTTTTTGGTTAGCTCATTCAGTTGTTGTCTTAAGTTTTTAGACTCGTTTAATGATTTTGCTGCTTTAAATTTGATTCTCAGGTATTTTTCTTGAAGTGAAAGTGAGTATTCTGAGGCAAGTTTATCAGCCATTTCAGGGGCTTCAGTGAGTGTTTGAATATTGGTACGTTTTAAAATCTCAGAGAGTTCATGATGAAATGGGCTACATGCACCCAAAATATAATAACTCGCCAACTCTTGGTCATCTGGCAGATCATCAAAAATGACATTAAAGATTTTTAATACTTTTGCAAGCAATTCATCCTCAGGAATCACTGCGCGTAATACTTCAAAATGAATATAAAGAAAAGGATGGTACATTAACATTGCCACTGCGAAATCTTCATCTCGTGTGCGAATATTAAATGATAATGAAGCGTCAAGACTCACTTGAGGCTGCCACTTTTTATTGAATCCTAATTTCTCTTTGAAATATTGACGAATCAAATAGCGATACGAACCTTGCTTAGGCATCAGATTGGTGAGTTGATTTAGCTCAGCCATGACCTGACTTTTACCTTCAGGTGTATTAATTTGATATTGTTGACTGAGAAGAGAAAAAGCAAACTCTGATAAGAGTGGTGATTGTTGCCAAAGTCGATTGAAAGTTTCAACACCGTCCTTACGAACTAATGAGTCAGGATCATGCTCCGCAGGTAGAATAAAAAATTTCAGTTCACGACCATCATTTAAGAGGGGAAGTGCAATTTCTAAAGTGCGTCGAGCTGCTTTTTGACCAGCCGAATCACCATCAAAAGCAATAGTTAACTGATTATTTTGTTTAAATAATAGATTCAAGTGATCAGCATTGCTCGCCGTCCCCAAGGTGGCAACTGCGCCAGGAATGCCAGCTTGCTGTAATGCGATGACATCCATGTAACCTTCAACCATTAACCAATGATTGGCTTTGAGCTTACGACCTTCATATAAGCCATAGAGTAGTTGGTTTTTATGGAAAACTTCAGAGTCTGGCGAGTTGATATATTTGGGTTTGATCTCGTCATTCAATGCTCGTCCACCAAATCCGACAACGCGACCTTTTGCATCACGTATAGGAAAAATGACACGTTCTCGTAGTAGATCAAAATCACGACCAGAATCACTGGTTCTGATCAAACCGAGTAGTTTTAATCCTTCAATATCTTGCGGAAATGCTTTTTCAAGATGTTGCCAATCTTCTGGGGCATAACCTAATCGCCAATACTTAATCGTGGTATCACTTAGTCCGCGTCGCTGAAAATACTGTTGCGCAATTTGGCTATTTGGAAGTTGTTTTTCATAAAATAAAGCAACATTTTCAAGAAGATCGTATAAATTACCTTCAGGTGCGACCTCAACTGAATTCAAGTCATCTGTATTAAATTGATACTCATCGAATTCATAGTTTTGAAATGCTTCAAAAGGATCTACATCAAAAGCTGAAGTAGGCTGAGAAATGATTTCTGCTGCATCTGCTTCAATGGGTGCCTGCGGTTGCTTTTCTTGATTAGGTTTAATAGGTTCTCTCTTGTATGAGAGTTTTTTATTGTCTTGATTGTCTTTAGGTAATTCGATACCGGTTTGGCTTGCCAGGTCTTTAATCACCTCGATGAAATTGCGATTATCAATATCCATCATAAAGCGAATTGCATTTCCATTGGCTTGGCAACCGAAACAGTGGAAATATTGCTTATCACGGTAGACGTGAAAAGAAGGTGTTTTCTCTTGATGAAAAGGACAACAGCCTGAATAGGTACGACCTGACTTTTTTAATTTCACACGTTGGCCAATAAGATCGACGATGTCAGTTCGATCTAAAATTTGATCAATCGTATGTTGTGGAATTGCCATAATTAAAAAGCCAAAAGAATGAGGAATAAAGTGATTGAATTAAGTCTATCCTAAACACTTAAGACGATAAATAAAGCCATGCAATAAAAAAGGTGGGTAATCCCACCTTTTTTGATTCATAAGAATGGATTATTGACGCTGTGGGTCGTACATACTTTCATTTGCTGGCGCACTTTCCACATTGTGATCTTTATTACCAAGCAAGCCAAAGCTTAAGCGATTCAATAAACCGGGTTGTGTATTGGTGTTGTCAGATTGCTCTGCTGATACTTCTGCCGTTGTTTGGCTGCGTGCCTCACGACCTAAAATACCCAAGGTTGCACGATTTAACCAACTTCCATCTTTACGTGCTGCGCGTAAATCGACCTCACCATTAGACTTCACAAGATGAGGGTAGTTTAGCTTTAGCACTTCAACGTATTGTTGAGATGTTGCCTTGTCACCGAGTTTATCGTATCCGTAAGCAATCGTTGCAAGCGCTTCTGGTACTTGAGGTGTTTGAGGGAAATGTTCCACAACCCATTGTCCACGCTCAACTGCTGCAAGCCAAGCTTTACGTTTTAAGTTAAAGCGAGCGGCATTCATTTCACTTTCAGCAAGTTCTTGACCAATAAATTTCATGCGCTGAGCAGCATCTACAGCATACTGACTACTTGGGAAACGACGAATGAAATCAACAAAATTTTGATATGCAACTTTTAAATAGCTGACATCACGATGAGCCTGTTGGAGTGATGTATAGCGGATGAGACCATCATAGTTTTGCTCCATATTCGCCACACCACGAACATAGTAAGCATAATCAACATTAGGATGTTGAGGATTTAAACGAATAAAACGGTCTGCTAGCGCAATAACAGCTTCATAGTCTTTTTGTTGAAAACGAGCATATAAAAGATCGAGTTGAGCTTGTTGAGTATATTGACCTGTAGGGTAATAAGTTTCAATTGCTTCTAATGATTGTGCTGCATCGCTATATTGACCACGATCTAATGCTTTTTGTGCTTTATCGAAATAAGATTGTTCGGTTGATTTAGGTCCAGTATCCACAACATCCTTCTTGGGATTACTGCTACAGCCCACAAATGTTGCTGCTAAGCCTAGCGATAAAGCAAGCATTGTAACTTTATAACGTGGTAGCGACATAAAAATTCCTCTGTTTATACGGGCAATAGGCTACAATTGCACTATTAAACCACTTTTGTCCGAATGAGCAAATGACTTCAGCACAAACTTCTAATTCTAATTTCCCAGAAATCGACATCAATTTACTTGAAGATTCTGAGGATGCAGATAACCATACTTCAGCCCCAACTGCAACACGTTTATCGTTGCAATTTCAAGTGGATGAGAGTTCTCTTGGTCAGCGAATAGATCAAGTTGCAGCACTCGCTTGGAACGAATTTTCGCGTGAAAAATTGAAACAATGGTTGAAGGATGGTCATTTGTTGGTAAATGGTCAAGTTGTGAAACCAAAATATAAAAGTGAAGGGAATGAGCTACTCACGCTTAATGTAGAGCTTGAAGCCCAAGTCACCAGCCAACCTGAAAATATCCCTTTAGATGTTATTTTTGAAGATGATGATATCTTAGTCATTAACAAGCCAGTGGGGATGGTTGTACATCCTGGTGCAGGAAACCCGAATGGTACTTTGGTTAATGCACTTTTATATCATTTTCCAAAATCAGCAGAATTATCTCGAGCTGGTCTAGTACACCGTATCGATAAAGATACTAGTGGTCTCTTGGTTGTAGCTAAAAATTTAGAAGCTCAATTTTCCTTAAGTAAACAGTTAGCGAAAAAATCAGTTTATCGAATTTATGATTTAATTTGTTATGGCAATATTATTGCAGGCGGTAAAATTGATGAGCCGATTAAACGTCATCCTGTAGATCGTGTAAAAATGGCGATCTTACCAGGTGGTCGTGATGCCGTGACTCACTATAATGTGAAAGAAAGATTCCAAAATTTCACACGTGTTCAAGCACAATTAGAAACTGGACGTACTCATCAGATTCGTGTTCATTTCACTTATATTGGTTTTCCTTTGGTCGGTGATCCAGTTTATGTCAGTCGTGTCAAAGTACCTGCGGGTGCTTCGGAAAAACTTGCTACTCATTTACGAGAGTTTAGACGTCAAGCGCTTCATGCATCAAAATTGGGGTTAATACATCCACGGACAGGTGAAGAAATGATGTTTGAAGCACCATGGCCTGAAGATTTCACAGCATTACTTGAGACTCTTCGTACGGAAAATAAGGCTTACTAAATTAAAGGAAAGTTTACATGCAAATTGTGCAAGGTTTGCCCAAAGGTGTTGTGGTAGGACAAACAGAATTAAGTCACCCTAACGCACTTAAAACACCACAGACTGATTTAGAAGGTTTTAACTTGGCATTGCATGTAAATGATCAACCAAAACGTGTTCATCAGCATCGAATGCACTTGTTAAGTGACCTCTCAGTCTATGGGGTGAATCGATTGACTTGGATGAACCAAACGCACAGTACAATCTGTCATGTTGTAAATGATGACATGAACTTACACGCCCTGAATGGCGATGGTTTAGTGACACAGCAAAAACATCATGCATTAATGATGATGACGGCAGATTGTTTGCCAGTCGTTCTCGGTAACAAAGATGGTACTGAAGTCGCTAATTTGCATGCAGGTTGGCGAGGATTGGCAAATGGCATTATTGAAAATACAGTTAATGCCATGAGCACTCAACCCTCTTGGGCGTGGTTAGGTGCGGCAATTAGTCAGCCATGCTTTGAAGTGGGTGTGGAAGTAATGCACACATTCTGCGATAGGATTCCAGAATTAAGCTCAGCATTTCAAAAGGGAGATCGTGAGGCTAAGTATTACGCAGACTTGTATGCGATTGCTCGCCATATATTGAAAAGTTTAGGGGTGGAACAGGTTCTTGGAGGTGAGCGATGTAGCTACACGGAGGATCAAACATATTATTCTCATCGCCGTAATTCAAAAACCGGCCGCATGGCGACATTTGTCTTCATGGAGTGAAAAGAATTTATTTAGTTTCAATCAGATCGTCTGGGTATTTAAATGATGACTTTCTTAAAGCTCATCATCTTTACTTATGTTTGAGATTTTATTTAATCACTTCGATCTGTTGTTTATTTAAATGAAAGATTTAAATAAAAATACATTAATTTACAAGTTGCTAAGTTGATATAAGTGATTCATTACTAGACCATTTTTTTGAAATATGAATTATTTAAATACAAAAAATGTTAGATCAATCACAATTTGATAGTAAAAATTTATATAATAGTGAATATTACATTGTCTTTTTATTAGACAAGACATAAAAATAAAAAATTGTGGAGACAATGATGATCTTAATAGGATTAGCGAAATCAAGAAATTTTTGTATTCCTGTCATCTATGGATTGACTTCAATAACATTAGCGTATGCTGCTCCAATGCAAGAACTGACTGACGCTGAACTTTCACATGTTGAAGGTAAAGCACTCATGAGCTTAAGCTATATTTCACCTGCAGATTCCGTCAATAAGAATCCTGGTCAAAATATTGGATTTTATAAAATGGGAATGGAAGCCCAATTAGATTTAAATGCTAACATCAAAAGATTGCAACTTGGATGCGGTGGAGTAAATGGTGCAAACGGTTGTGATATTGATATCGATAACTTAAGTTTGTCAGGGATTGCAGAAACTCGTGAAGGACGCGTCCAATCAAGTGCCCAACTAACCAATCCATTTTTAGAGTTTGCTATAAAAAACCCAGATTCAGCTTCAACACGTGAAATGGTTGGTGTTCGTTTAAGTGCAGAAAAAGTACTAGGATTATTAACGCTTGGTAGTGAGAACTCTGAAAAACCAAATGGTATAAATAGTTTAAGTGGTTATCTGAAGATTAAGGACGCTGTTGGAACTGCGACAACAGCAGCTCGTTCTGGTGTAAATTTTAACAATCTTGGAGAATTAGTTTACGGAAAAGCAAAGAGTACAACAGGTTTCGTAAGTGCAGACTTTACGTCTAATGATTATGCTTTAAATTTAGCTGAGGGAAGCGGCTCTTGAAAAATTAATGGCCAAACTATTAGTGGTAACAGAATGTCAAATGTCTATTTAACAGGTGTTGCTCGAATAGATAACATTGCATTGTCAGGTAAAATTTCTGCAAATGCTAAACTCTGGGGGCTTGTGCCTATACCACTATCTGGTGACATTACGGGTAATGTTTCAAACCTAAATGTAGATGTTAAAGTTTCAGAGAACCTTGGATATATTCACCGCTTACCTTTGAGCAATCCATTTTCTCTATCGATGCAAAAACAAGATATACATTGGACTGGAGCGAGTGTTGCTGCTCAGACAGGTTGGTGGCTTTCAATCGAGGACCCAATTGATATAGGTAATGTTACTCCGAGTCAAAAAGTGGTTGTGACAGATGCAGTGATTAAACAAGTTGTACCGCTAATTAGTAATTATTTACAGGCTAATCCAATCGAATGTGGTTTTTTAGCAACAAGTTGTTTAGCAGGTAATTTTAGATTAGGTGAGGTTCCATTAACAAATTCAAGAGTGAATATGGATTTGGTAAACTTACAGTTAAAAAATCAATCCTTTGCCCCAAACTGTTATGGAAGTTTAAAATTCTGCTAAATAATAGATATACTTGATTTTTAAGTTTGCATTTCATCGGATAAATTGTAATATACATCACATTTTAAAAATTAATAATGTGATGTAAGTCTCTAGAAAATATTCAATTTTATTTTAATTTCTATATTTTAATTCTTTTAGCAAGTTTTAAGCCTCTTTATTTTTTTCATTAATTTATAGATAGTAATGATGTTGCTTATGGATTAAGCCTGAATAAAAATAATATGGAGACTCTAATGTTGAAGAGTTTACTTGGTTCTATCAAATTGATTTTATCAACATCATGCTTAGTGTTGATTCCTTTGTATGCAACGGCTAATAACATTCATAATGATTTAAAAATGATGAGTGATGAAGAGTTATCAGCGACAAATGGCCAAGCTTTGTTAAGTATGAGTTATATTGATCCCAATGATGGGGCAAACAATATGCGAGGTAAAGGTGTTGGCTTTTATAAGCTTGGAATGGAAGCAGATATAGAACTCAATGCAAATATTAAGCATTTACAACTTGGCTGTGGTGGTATTAATGGAGCAGGTGGATGTGATATTGATATCGAAAATCTGAGTTTGAGCGGTATGTCAGACACTAGAGAAGGTCGTGCGGGTTCTTCAGCCAAGTTAACCAATCCATTTTTAGAGTTTGCGGTAAAAAATCCAACATCTGCATCAACTCGAGAAGTTGTGGGTTTGCGTCTCAGTGCTGAAAAAGTATTAGGTTTACTGACGCTTGGTGATGAAAACTCTGACAAACCGAATGGTATTAACTCACTCAGTGGTTATTTAAAAATTAATCCCACTCAGGGTATGGGCTATACCAATGCTCGAAGTATGACTTATGCTGATACTGGTCAAACTATCGATGGAAAAGTGAATGCAAGAATTTGTTTAATTTGTATTATCGCACCTACTTTGACACTCGATTTTAAATCGAATAATTACAATTTAGCATTACAAGAAACGACGGCACCAATTCAGATTAATGGAACTACGGTCTTTGGTACTCGAATGAGTTCTGCACAATTGACAGGTGTTGCCAATATTAATCAATTGAATTTTGGTGGTAATCTCACGGCTAATATCCAAGTGCTAGGGGTAGGATTACTGAATTTGCAAAAAGAGGTCAGTGGTAACATTACAGGTTTAAAAGCCAACATTACGGTAGATCAAAACTTAGGTTTAATTCATAAAATCCCTGTAAACAATCCATTCTCGCTCTCTGTGCAAAACAGTGAAATCTGGTGGCCAAATGCTGACGTTGCTGCACAACAGGGTTGGTGGATGGCGTTTAATGATTCGATTAATATTGGGGATGTAACACCTGAGAAGCGTATCGATATTACGAATGATGTGTTAAAACAAGTGGTTGGACCAATCAGTGATTATATCAGTCGAAATCCTCCATCTTGTAATGCACTTGATTGTCTGTTTGGTGACAAACTTGGTGTTGGGAATGTTCATTTGCCGAATACCAATGTAAATTTTCCATTAAAAGATTTACAACTTAAAAATCAAAGCTTTGCTCCAAACTGTTATGGAAATTTAAGGTTTTGTTAATAAAAAAACCGCTCAAATGAGCGGTTTTTTTATTTATGAAAAATTCTTGCTTTATCACGCTGCCAATCGCGGTCTTTTTCAGTGGCACGTTTATCGTGTAATTGTTTACCTTTAACAAGTGCAATTTCGAGTTTGACTAAACGACCTTTCCAATAGCACGCCAAAGGTACACATGTGTAACCTTTTTGATTGATCGCTCCTTGGAGTTTCTCGAGTTCGCGACGTGAAAGAAGTAGCTTACGAGTACGTGTTGCTTCGGGAACGATATGAGTTGAAGCAGAAAGAAGAGGTTGAATTTGAGCACCAAATAAATAAGCTTCATTATTTTTGAAAATAATATAGCTTTCCGTGATACTCATGCGTCCAGCACGAAGAGATTTTACTTCCCAACCTTGTAACGCTAAACCAGCTTCAAATTTTTCCTCAATAAAATAATCGTGACGTGCACGTTTGTTAAGCGCAATAGTGCCACTATTATTTTTTTTTACTACAATCGATTTCGACATAATACAAATATTCCAAGATTAGACCTATTTTGCCTCAAACTTGGCTTGAGGTGAAGTCATTTCACTGTCAACAAGTGTGCGTGTGAATTGAGTTTTTGTTAAACTATGCGCCTACATAATAATCTTAGAGTATAAATGGATGTCTAAAACTCGTGTCATCTATCCGGGAACATTCGATCCTATTACCAATGGTCATATTGATCTTGTATCTCGTGCTGCAAAAATGTTTGATGAAGTTGTAGTTGCTATTGCAATTGGTCATCACAAAAATCCAGTGTTTAGTTTAGATGAGCGAGTTGCGCTTGCAAAATCATCGTTAAGCCATTTAGACAATGTAGAGTTTGTTGGTTTTGATGGTTTATTGGTGAATTTTTTTCAAGAGCAAAAGGCAACAGCTGTACTCAGAGGTTTAAGAGCAGTGTCTGACTTTGAATATGAGTTTCAACTTGCAAATATGAATCGTCAATTAGATTCAAATTTTGAAGCTGTATTTTTAACGCCGTCAGAGCAATACTCGTTTATTTCATCCACATTAGTTCGTGAAATTGCACGTTTGAAAGGTGATGTGACGAAATTTGTGCCAAAAGCAGTTGTTGAGGCATTTGAACGTAAGCATCAGCAAGGTTGGTAGAGTGTCTTTAATTATTACGGATGAGTGCATCAATTGTGACGTTTGTGAGCCTGTATGCCCAAATGAAGCGATTTATATGGGTGAACTGATCTATGAAATTGATCCGAACCTATGTACTGAATGTGTTGGTCATCATGACCAACCCCAGTGTTCATTATTCTGCCCAGTAGACTGTATTCCTAAAGATCCTAATCATGTGGAATCTGAGGATGAATTGCTGGAAAAGTATAAAAAACTAATTGCTCAAAAAAGCACGAGCAATTGATCTCAAAGTTTGTTAAGATGCGCCACTTGAAGTGAGCCAGACGATCGCTGCTGTGAAGGTCTTCGTGACTAAAGCAGGGGAGGAAAGTCCGGGCTTCATCGGGCAAGGTGCCAGGTAACGCCTGGGAGGCGTAAGCCTACGGAAAGTGCAGCAGAGAGTAGACCGCCATTTTGCAACTGAACTTAGGTTTAGCCTAGAGAATGGTAAGGGTGAAAGGGTGCGGTAAGAGCGCACCGCATGACTGGTAACAGTTCATGGCATGGTAAACCCCACCTGAAGCAAGACCAAATAGGAATCCTTAAGGTATGGCCCATACTGGATTCGGGTAGGTCGCTTGAGCATATGAGTGATTGTATGCCTAGAGGAATGATCGTTCTAGACAGAACCCGGCTTATCGGCTCACTTCAACAAATTTTGATCAAACAGTGTCGATATTACTTGACGGATACATCAATCAAGTAGATAATGCGCCCACAGTTTACGGCTATGTAGCTCAGTTGGTTAGAGCACCGCACTCATAATGCGGGGGTCACAGGTTCAAGTCCCGTCATAGCCACCATTTTTATAGACCACACTCACTAGTGTGGTCTTTTTTTATGTGTGAAATCTTGAGTTTTCATTGGCACTGAATAAGCTGAGAATCTAGCTTAATTTTTGGAAACTCTTGTTCAAATTGTGCTAAAACGGCTGTCTGATTTACATTTGAAAACACAATATTTTGCAAGCTTTCAATTTTTTGCTCAGACAAATAAAGCTGTGCACAATGAAGAGCAACCGCATTCTCTTTACTCACGGCAAGTTTATGATCTTCAGGAATAACATCAATATGCACGAGCTTTTGTTGAGCACGGCTTAATTGAACTAGAGTTCGTTTTTGTTGCATGGTTATAAAGTTTTGAGCATTGATCCATTGAGCGACATCCATGCGTACACCGTGATAATTCACAGATATGGGATGAATCGTTTGGCATCCGCTCACAAGGCTTAAACAGCATATGAGAATGAAATATTGAGGATTGAGCATGATTTTGATGTCATTAAAACCTTACTATTACAATAAAATCATATAATTATGCATTAATTTTGTTCAAATAAGGTTTATTTGTATAAAGGGTGATCATTAGTGCTTTCGTATGCTTGACGATACAACGATAACTTAAGATAATGCGCACACAGTTTACGGCTATGTAGCTCAGTTGGTTAGAGCACCGCACTCATAATGCGGGGGTCACAGGTTCAAGTCCCGTCATAGCCACCATTTTTATAGACCATGCTCACCGCATGGTCTTTTTTTATTTCTCAAAATGTTTTGAGATAAGATCAAGTGTAGATTGTGCTTGATAAAAAGGCTGAATCAAACTTTGAATTAATTGTTCTAGAACGCCAAAATCATTTAACATGCTGATAAGTTGAGGTGCAAAACGATGTGCTTCGATCACTAAATCTTCTTGAGTTAGTCCAACAGCAGTGAGTAAAGCTTGTAAACTGTAATCACCAAAATATTCATAGAACTCATCAACCACTTCTAAAATGATGGATTGAATCTCAGAGGATTGGCGTAAATTTCTCCAGGTTTCATAGACCAAAATAAAAAAATCTTCGACATCAATTGCTTCAATCTGCTCAAGCTGGGCTGAAATTTTTTGAAATTGTAGATCTGACCAAATATGTTGAATGATTTCATAAAGTTCATTTTGAGGCAGCGTGATAATTTCGCCTAATTGAATCAATATTGCATCTGCAAGTTGGGATTCTAGTTTTGACTCTAATATGTGTTGCTGATCTTGGAGAAAATTAAAAATCTTTGATTTGATCGTATTGTTTTGAACTTTGTTTTTCCGAAGCTTATCCAGCCAAGGTGTATATTTTTCTAAAATTTGATCTGCTAATTGAAGGCTCACAGCATGTGCCTTCTCATTACTTAAAATTTGTTGTTTTAAACCATAACGTACTTGATCTAATTCAAGAATTTTATTTAGCCATAGCCCAAAATCATGGGCAGAAATTAAATCTCCGATTAAAGCATTTGAATCCTTTAAATGAAGGTAAATACGTTGTGAAACTGCGCCAATAAACTCTAGTAAATCAGATCCAAGATTTAATTCAAAAGCATATTTTGAAACAACAGCATGAAGTTGTTCAAGATTTACAATGTCTTTTAGTTTGATTCGATTAAACTGAGCATAAGCCTGTGAAACAAACGTGTCTAGTACAGCATTAGATTCTGCATTTAATAAATACTGTAGCGTAAACCGAATTTGCTCAAGCATAAGTGCTTGAGCAAATTGATTGAGTTGTGTCGAGTTAGACACCTGCTTTCCATCCATTTACGATTGGATAGCGGCGTTCGCGGCTAAATGCACGAGAGGATATACGTGGACCAATTGCACCCTGACGGCGCTTATATTCGTTGCGATCAACCAATCCAATGACTTTAGTCACGATATCTCGATCAAAACCTTTAGAAATAATATCTTCAAGACTCTGATCTTCTTCAATATATGCATATAAAATTGCATCAAGAACATCGTAAGCTGGTAATGAGTCTTGATCTTTTTGATCAGGGCGCAATTCAGCAGAAGGTGGGCGAGTAATCACACGTTCAGGGATTACAGGCGTATCTTCCAAACTATTACGGTATTTTGCTAACTCAAATACAATCGTTTTATAAACATCTTTAAGTACAGCAAAACCACCGACCATATCACCGTACAGTGTGCAGTAACCAACAGATAATTCAGATTTGTTACCTGTAGATAAAACAAGATTACCAAATTTATTCGACAGACCCATTAATAAGGTGCCACGTGCGCGAGCTTGTAAATTTTCTTCAGTCGCATCAGCTGGAGAATTGCCGAAGAATGGGTGTAATGTCTGCATAAAGCTGTTAACGATTGGGTGAATTTCCGCAATACCAAAAGTGACTCCCATACGTTTTGCCTGCTCAGTCGCATCTTCAACACTGATTTGAGAGGTATATGTGTAAGGCATCATAACCGCTTGAACTTTATCTGCTCCAATAGCATCGACAGCGATTGCAAGGGTGAGTGCTGAGTCGATACCACCAGAGAGACCAAGAATGACACCAGGGAAACCTGAGCGTTGTACATAATCTCGTGTTGCCAAAACCAAAGCTTGGTAAATTTCTGCAATCGTATCTAATGCAGGTGCTTTGGTAGCGGCTTTAAAAGATTTAAGCTCTGCTTCATATTCAACATGAAAAAGGTCTTCTTTAAAGCTTGGTGCTTCAAGTACAACTTCACCATTTGCATTCACAACGAAACTTGTTCCGTCGAAAATGAGATCATCTTGCCCGCCTACTTGGTTGACATAAACAAGATTGAGATTCAATTGTTTAGCTAACTCTTTAAGCGTAACAACACGGTGTTGAGGCTTTCCAACTTCGTATGGTGAGGCATTTAACACAAGAACAGTTTCAACATTCAGTTTGGCAAGTTGTTGAACACTCTCAAGTGTCCAGACATCTTCGCAAATTAATACACCGAATTTATGTCCTAAATACTCAAATACAAGGTGTTGATGACCCTCAGCGAAATATCTCTTTTCATCAAAAACACTATAATTTGGTAAATTTTGCTTGTTATAAATACCTAATACTTGCCCATCTTTCATAACGGCTGCAGAGTTATAGCGTGCACCCGAATCAGCTTGATTAACAAAACCAAATACCATCACAATGTCTTTCACTTCAGCCAGTTTTTCGAAAGCTGATGCTGTACGTTTGCTTAGGCTTGGACGAAGTAGGAGATCCTCTGCAGGATAACCAATGGTCGAAAGTTCAGGAAACACAATGATATTGGCATTTTGCTGTTTGGCTTCGTTAGCGAGTCCAATCATTCGTTGAACATTGGCTTCTAAATTGCCGACAAATGGAGAGAATTGAGCAAGAGAAACTTTAAAACTATTCATTTAAACCAAGTCCTATCCTATAGGTTTATATACAGCACGTGCTGATTTTATTGGAGTAATTATTCAGCTGTGTGTATGTGATATTACATAACTGCCAAATGGCTCAAATTTACATCATTAAAACATGATAAAAGATCTTATTTCTTGCACAGCAAAAACTACGATTCATATGTATTCTATCTAAAATAAAAGTAGATACTAGCTTTTGCCATTGTTTGTACATAAAAAATTAAATCGTAATGGATTTGCGACACAGTAAATCAGATGTCAAAGCTGATATGGTGTTTCTGATTCACAAATCAATAGCTTGAATAAAAAATATTCTTTTAATTTTACAATTTTTATTGATTCAAAATAATATTTGGAATCTTTTTCAAAAATATATCTCTAGCTATATCGCCTTGTTGTTCAATGTTGTAGTCATTGAAATTTTTTTTAGGGTCAAATTTATAGGCATAAGGATTATACTTTTTGAAGGAAATAAAATACGCACTTTGCAGAAAAGCGCCTTTGAGCAAAACATTTTGTCCTTGTTGGTGTTGTAAAATATGAGTCATCTCGTGAATGAAAATTCCTTGATAGATTTTATTTTCTTTCGAATAGTCAGTTTTGAAATGTTTGTTGCGAATATGCAAATAGCCCTTTGGCGCCATAAATACCGCTGAGGGTTGCCACGGTAGAAACGGATGATTCATGATTTTCACCCTGTCATAATCTATAAGATCACCAAAGACACTTTGGCTCAACGTGATTTCACCTTGGGTGAGTGATCTACATCTAAAAGCGTCAAATTTTATCCATTTTAAAATAAGTGGCATCCACAACATCATACTTATTTCTTAATCTACTTAAAGTTTATGTGACACTCAAAATATCACTAATTGGAATCATTACTTGTTAAAAATGGTGTTGACCTTTAATGATAATGAAATGGTATTTACTGATTAAAACTTAATAATTTTGTTAGACAATCTTGATGAATGAGCAATTATGCCATCTCTAAAGATTTATTATGCAAATGGCTATTTCGTCTTTTTATCTTAATTTTTTAGAAACGTCGAAGAATTCACATTATTTGAATTTATTCACTGAGATAAAAGAGAAGGTTCGCCATGTTATTAACTCAGCCACTAAAAAAAATTTCTAAATTTCTAAACGGTTCTAAATTTGATCCTGAGAATCAATCAAAAGCTATTCCAATTCGTCATATGAAATTTGATTTTGATCATCAAAAGATTGATCCAAAATTTTATTTGAATGCGGAATTAGCAAGTGCTTACTTTGCCTCACTTTCAATTTTTTTAACTTATGGTGAGGATCTCGTTATTGATACAGCACGTTATCATCGTGACTTTATTCAAGATCCATTACTCAAGCAAAGAGTGACAGCGCTGATTGGGCAAGAAGCTTTACATTCTAAACTTCATGAAGAATTAAATGACGCTTTTTTAAAGGCAGATTTGCCTGTCAAATTGTTTAGATTTCTGGCGCATCACGTTTTTGAATATGGTTTTAATCGGTTACCTCAGCCAATGAAATTATCGCTTATGGCTGGGATTGAGCATTTTACCGCTGTGCTTGCTGAATACATGATGAATCATGAGCATATTTTCTTCGAATCTCAAGATGAGAAACAACGCGCAATTTGGATGTGGCATATGCTTGAGGAATCAGAGCATAAAGATATTGCATATGATGTGTTCCAACTTCTTTCGAGTAACTATGCTTTAAGAATAGCAGGCTTTTTCCCAGCGCTTATTACGATTTTAGTGCTGATTTCTGCTGCATCATTAATTGTGCCATTTTATCGTAAGCCATCAAATCTAATCAGTTTAAGTTACTACAAAGATATGTATCGAAGTATAGGTCTGATTTTTGGGCTAAAAGATGGTGTTTATGGCAGTTCGCTCAAACATATTTTCGAATATCTCAAACCAGACTTCCATCCGAATGATCATGATACATCAGCGTTTTTAGAGTACTACAAAGAACGTTTATTAAATCCAGTGGATGGTATTTTGACACCATACTTTACGAAGGAATTCATGCCTGCTTTAAAGGTATAAGAATAAGGATAGTTCATGCTTTTTTTTAAGAAGAAAATGAAACCGAGCCATCAGGCTTATGCTGTGGTAACGGGTGCGGGAAGTGGTATTGGACGCAGTTTTGCATTGGAAATTGCAAAACGTGGTGGTCAAGTGGTGTGTGCTGATATTAATTTGGCTGCAGCTGAAGAAACTGTTCAGCTGATTTCTCAGACCACAGGGCAAAAAGCATTTGCTGAATCCTGCGATGTAGGAAAAAAGGAAGATGTTGAGCGATTGGCGAATCAAGCAGAAAACCTTTTTAATCATCCTGTGACGCTTGTTATTAATAATGCTGGCGTGGGGTTAGGGGGTAAGTTTGATGAGGTGACACTAGAAGATTGGCAATGGTGTATGCATGTCAATTTATGGGGCGTGATTCACGGTTGCCACTTTTTTGTACCAAAGTTTAAACAACAAGGTTATGGGGCAATTATTAATGTTGCTTCAGCAGCAGGTTTTACAGCTGCACCTGAAATGACAGCTTATAACGTGACGAAATCTAGTGTACTTGCATTATCTGAAACGTTATCTGCAGAATTACATCAAGATAATATCCGTGTGAATGTGCTTTGCCCAACTTTAGTACCTACTAATATTATGAAGAATGGGCGATTACCTTCCAATTACTCGGGTTTAGCGGATGACTTATTGCAGAATCATGCATTTGTCACAAGCGATCAAGTTGCACAAAAAACCTTAAACAATTTAGATAAAGGCATTCTTTATACGATTCCACAACCAGACGCGAAATTATTTTGGTTGATGAAGCGTGCTTCACCAACCTTATATACCAAGATGTTAGGTGTAGGTTATCCATGGTTTAAGCGGTTTGTAAAATAATAGAGAGATAAAAGAATGACATTCGATAACGAATTAGAAAGCAAAGCAGATTTAAAAATTCAAAGTGATGATCAATCTGAAAAAACAGAAGTAAAAGTAAAGAAAAAAAACAATGCAGATAAAGAACTTAAAGTTGAACAACCACAAAAGGTGTATGACACGATTGTTGTTGGTGCAGGTATTTCCGGTATCGCTGCGGCATATAAAATGAATCAGGCAGGCTATCGCGACTACATTGTGCTAGAAAAAGCGAACCGAGTTGGTGGTACATGGCGCGATAATAATTATCCAGGATGTGGATGTGATGTTCCTTCAGCCTTATATTCTTTTTCCTTTTCGCCAAGTCACAAATGGAGTCATTTGTTTGCCAAGCAGCCAGAAATCTTAAGTTATCTTGAGGAAGTGGTTGAGAAGCATCAACTGACTGAAAAAATCCTATTTAATCATGAATTAAAAACAGCACGTTGGGATAATGAGAAGGCGCAGTGGTCGTTAGAAACCTCTCAAGGAAAGTATCTGGCAAAAACGGTAATCTTTACAACGGGACCGATTACTGAGCCATCATTTCCAAAAACTAAGGGCGTAGAAAGTTTCAAGGGGGAAATGTTTCACTCTGCAAGATGGAATCATGAGTACGATCTGAAAGGTAAACGTATTGCTGTTATTGGTACAGGTGCTTCAGCGATTCAATTTATTCCTCAGGTTCAGCCATTAGCGAAAGAACTCTTTGTGTTTCAGCGTACAGCACCTTGGGTGTTGCCAAAAGCTGATATGAATTTGAATGATCAAGCGAAATCACTGATCCAGAAATTTCCCGTTATTCAATCCACTTGGCGGAGCAGTATTGCCCAAATTTTAAATGGCATTAACTTTGGTTTGCGTAATCCGAAGGTGCTGAAACCTGTTAATTTCTTAAGCAAACAATTATTGAAGTTGCAAATTCAAGATGATGAATTAAGAAAAAAAGTCACACCAAATTTTGATATTGGCTGTAAACGTCTTTTATTTGCCAACAATTACTATCCAGCATTGCAACAAGATAATGTGAAACTAATCAATGAGGGGTTGGTTGAGATTGATGGGAATACGGTCGTTGCAGCCAATGGTGAGCGTCATGAAGTAGATGTCATCATTTGGGGTACGGGTTTTGAGGTATCGCATCCGCCAATTGGTAAGCGCATTTATGATATGGATGGGAAGCTCTTGGCGGATCGCTGGAAAAATAGTTCACCAGAAGCTTATTTAGGTGCAAGTATTACCAATGTACCAAATGCATTTTTGGTGTTAGGACCAAATATTCTAGTTTATGACTCATTTATTGGTATTGCTGAAGCTCAATTAGATTATATTCTTGATGGTCTACTAAAGATCAAAAAGCAAAATATTAACAAGCTTTTGATTAAAGACAACGTTGTTAAGCGACATAATCAATTGGTTCAAAAGCATCTTAAAACTACTGTATTTAATGCAGGGGGCTGTAAGAGTTACTATTTGGATGAAAATGGTCGTAACTTTGCAGCATGGCCATGGTCTCTTGCAAAATTAAAACAGCAATTAAGCTCATTAAACTTGGATCATTATTCACAACACTGATCAAAAAAAGCCTGATTTAATCAGGCTTTTTTGTTTGTAGATATTCTAGATATACGAGGTTTCTATTTCATCAGGGCTGAAAACAATATTTTGTTGTTAATCAGAGAATAAAAAACCACCCAAAGGGTGGTTTTTTGACTGTCGACGCAGTTCGAATTAACGAACGATATCGCGTTGAACTTCGCCAGTATAAAGCTGACGAGGACGTCCAATCTTGTATGGGCCGCTGTGCATTTCTAACCAGTGGCTGATCCAACCAACAGTACGTGCAAGTGCGAAGATTACAGTGAACATTTCTGTTGGGATACCAATCGCTTTAAGGATGATACCTGAATAGAAGTCTACGTTTGGATAAAGGTTACGCTTGATGAAGTATTCATCAGAAAGTGCGATACGCTCCAATTCCATTGCTAAAGCTAACTGTGGATCATTGATACCTAAAGCACCAAGAACTTCATCACAAGTTTCTTTCATTACTTTAGCACGTGGATCGAAGTTTTTATAAACACGGTGACCGAAGCCCATGAGTTTAACTTCTTTAGTCTTCACTTTTTCCATGAAGCCAGCAACGTTTTCTACAGAGCCGATTTCATCAAGCATCTTAAGAACAGCTTCATTTGCACCACCGTGAGCAGGACCCCAAAGTGCAGAGATACCAGCAGCGATACATGCATACGGATTAGCACCAGTAGAACCAGCTAAACGTACTGTAGACGTAGAAGCATTTTGTTCATGGTCAGCATGAAGCGTGAAGATACGATCCATTGCTTTTGCAAGAATAGGGTTAACTTTGTAATCACGATCTGCTGGAGTAGCAAACATCATGTACAAGAAGTTTTCAGCGTAGCTTAAGTCATTACGTGGGTAAACGAATGGTTGACCAACAGTATACTTGTAGCTCCACGCAGCAAGCGTAGGGATCTTAGCAATCAAACGGATCGCAGTAATTTCACGGTGATCAACATTTTCGATATCAAGGTTGTTGTGATAGAACGCTGATAACGCACCAACAACACCAACCATAATAGCCATAGGGTGTGCATCGCGGCGGAAACCGTTATAGAAGCGGCTAACTTGATCGTGAACCATAGTGTGGTTACGAACTTTAGCGTCAAACTCTTCTTTTTGCTCAGCTGTAGGAAGCTCACCATTTAATAATAAGTAGCAAGTTTCTAAGTAATCGGCTTTAGTAGCTAGTTGGTCGATTGGATAACCACGGTGTAATAGAACACCTTTATTACCATCGATAAATGTGATTTTTGACTCGCAAGACGCTGTAGCCATAAAACCAGGATCAAAAGTGAAGTGACCTGCGGCCAATACATCTTTAACGTCGATTACATCTGGGCCCAATGTGCCGCTGTAAATTGGTAATTCAATTTCTTTGCCATCAAGCTGTAATACGGCTTTTTTGCCAGTTGCTTCAGACATTCAATAGATCTCCTGTCCTGGTGAATGTTTTATCTAACCCGAAATAATCTGTTGTAATCCGTGAGTTAGACGGTTTCAAAATTTGCTCTAAGCTTAGTGAGTAGTCAAAAATTGTCAATTATACTTATGGATAAAAATGACGACCTAAAGTGACTGGTTCTAAACTCAGTTAATCAGTAGGAATTTATCTGCTTTTCACTAGCGCCGCCGTATAATAAGACAAATTCAACGGTAGTGGCATAAAAAAAAAGACAAAAACGTGCATATTTTGATGATTTGAACCAAGTAATGCTTGATTATTAATACCTTTTATCAATATGTTAAAAGGTTGTGAAAAGCGATTGTTTATAGAATTTGTCTGTTTTTTTAAGATGATAGACTGAATAAATAGAGTAACAATGACAATGAAATATTTTTTTTCACTTTATTTACTAATTGATTAAAAAGTGTCTAATTTATCATGTTTCATTACATTTTAAGTCATGAATTCAACATTGGAAAATCAAATTTATTCTATAATTAAGCTATAGGTGTTTATGATTTTAATCCTTTTTTACATTTGCAATTCCCCAATTGAATTAGATAAAAAAACAATGACAATGTGGTAAATATTCATTTTTCTAATTAGTTTTAAAAGTACAAATTATTTGAAAATGAATATAATTTAAGTTTTTGAAAAATAAAAATAAATATTCTGATGCTTAAAAAAATATATTTTTGTAGTGAGTTGTGCTTTAGTCTAATTATGATGAATCGTAAATTTGAATTCAATATCGTTAAATCAAAATAAATTGATATAAATATTAATAGCTTAGTGTCTGTACTTAAATGTACATATGATTTAACTATGAAGAGCTAGATGTAAATGATTCTTATTTAAAAATATTTTATGGTTGACGCTTGCTTTGTAGGTTTGTAATTTGAAATTGCACGTTTTATAATTCCGTGTCGTATAAAGGTTTAGACAATTTATTTGTCTAACAAATGCCAGCTTTCCTTCGAATTAATTCCAACAAACTCCGGATGGAGTTTTTAACTACAGGATGCCCGCTGTGAAAAGCAACAGACCTGTCAATTTGTCCATGGGTCAAGTTTTAGACGTAAACTTAAAATCCCCTGTGGCTATTGCATCTATTTTACACCGTCTTTCAGGTGTCATCGTATTTTTACTCGTACCAGTTCTTCTATGGATCTTAGACAAATCATTGTCTTCTCCTGAGGGCTTTGCACAAGTTCAAGCTATTTTTGATAGCTTTATCGTGCGCTTCATCGTATGGGTATTTGTCGCTGGCTTAATCTACCACTTCATCGCAGGTATCAAGCATTTGCTTGCTGATATGGGTATCGCTGAAGAGTTACAAAGTGGTCGTGTAGCAGCAACAATCGCATTAATTTTATCTGCAATTGGTATCGTTGCATCATTTGTATGGATCGTACTCTAATGAAAAGTGCTACTGGTTTAACGGGTTCAGGTTCTCGCGATTGGTTTATCCAGCGTGTAAGTGCTGTAGTTTTAGCTGTTTATACTGTTGTGGTGTTTGGTTGGATCCTTTGTAATGGTGGTTTCAACTTCGAACAGTGGTACGGCTTTATGATGACATTACCGATGAAGATTTTATCTTTATTGGCAGTCTTATCTCTTGTTGCACACGCATGGATTGGTATGTGGCAAGTATTCACTGACTATGTGACGACTCGTCAAATGGGTCCATCAGCATCAGGTTTACGCCTTGTACTGACTTCAGCAGTAATTATTGCTGTATTTGCATATGCGATCTGGGCAATCCAGATTTTTTGGGCGAATTGATAGGAAACAATCATGGGCGCTATAAACCCTAAAGAAGATTATACAAATATTCCACACGAAACTTTCGATGCTGTCATCGTTGGTGGTGGTGGTTCTGGTATGCGTGCTTCTTACCAACTTGCTCAAGCTGGTTTGAAAGTTGCGGTATTGACTAAAGTATTCCCAACGCGTTCTCACACTGTAGCTGCACAGGGTGGTATTGGTGCTTCTCTTGGTAACATGCAAGAAGATAACTGGCACTACCATTTCTATGACACAGTAAAAGGTTCTGACTGGTTAGGTGACCAAGACGCAATTGAGTTTATGACTCGTGAAGCGCCACAAGTTGTATATGAACTTGAACATCTAGGTATGCCATTTGACCGTAACGCTGACGGCACAATCTACCAACGTCCATTTGGTGGTCACTCTGCGAACTACGGTGAAAAAGCTGTTCCTCGTGCTTGTGCTGCTGCCGACCGTACAGGTCACGCACTTCTTCACACGCTTTATCAAAGCAACGTGAAAATGGGTACACAATTCTTCGTAGAATGGATCGCGCTTGATTTGATCCGTAACGAAGCAGGGGATGTGCTTGGTGTTACAGCAATTGACCAAGAAACAGGTAAAATTGCAGTATTCCAAGCGAAAGCAACATTGTTCGCAACGGGTGGTGCTGGTCGTGTTTACCGTGCATCTACAAACGCATATATCAACACTGGTGACGGTCTTGGTATGGCTGCTCGTGCAGGTATTCCATTACAAGATATGGAATTCTGGCAATTCCATCCAACGGGTGTTGCAGGCGCAGGTGTATTGTTAACTGAAGGTTGTCGTGGTGAAGGTGCAATCCTTCGTAATAAAGATGGTGAACCGTTCATGGAGCGTTATGCTCCAACTTTGAAAGACTTGGCACCACGTGACTTCGTATCACGCTCTATGGACCAAGAGATCAAAGAAGGCCGTGGTTGTGGTCCTAAAGGTGATTATATCCTTCTTGATATGACGCACTTGGGTGCTGATACGATTATGAAACGCCTTCCATCTGTATTTGAGATTGGTAAGAAGTTCGCGAACGTTGATATCACAAAAGAGCCAATTCCTGTTGTCCCAACAATCCATTATCAAATGGGTGGTATTCCAACTAACATTCATGGTCAAGTTGTTGTTCCTGAGTCGCCTGAAACTACTCCGCTAGAAGCACATTACGACAAAGACAGTGATACTTATTCTACCAATGCTGCGGATCGCAATTTCACTAAACCAGTGAAAGGTTTCTATGCGATTGGGGAATGTTCATGTGTGTCTGTACACGGTGCTAACCGTTTAGGTACAAACTCATTGCTTGACTTAGTTGTATTTGGTAAAGCTGCTGGCGAACATATCATTGACTATGTGACTAAGCATCATGGTGATGAATATGCGCCGCTTCCAACAACTGTGCTTCAGCAAACTGTTGAGCGTATCCGTCGCTTAGATGAGTCAACTTCAGGTGAAAACGCGCAAGAAGTTGCTGATGCAATTCGTGATATCGTTCAAGACCATGCAGGTGTATTCCGTACAACTGAACTTCTTGAAAAAGGTGTGAAAGAGATTCTTGCACTTGAGCCTCGTATCCGTAATATCCACTTAAAAGACAAATCAAAAGTATTTAATACTGCACGTATTGAAGCACTTGAAGTGGAAAACTTATACGAAGTTGCAAAAGCAACCTTAATCTCTGCTGCTGCACGTAAAGAATGTCGTGGTGCGCATACTGTTGTAGATTTTGAAGAATCTCCAGATCATCCAGCATATCCTTACGGCCGTCGTGATGATGAGTGGATGAAGCATACTTTATGGTTCTCTGCTGATAACCGTCTTGAGTACAAACCAGTACGTTACAAGCCTTTATCAGTTGATGCTATTCCACCTAAACCACGCACATTCTAATTGGGAGAAGTAAGATGAGTAGAGGTACTCGTACATTTAATATCTACCGCTACGATCCTGATAAGGATAAAGCACCGTACATGCAAACATTCAAGCTTGAGTTGACTGATAAGCACCGTATGTTGCTTGATGCGCTACTTGCATTGAAAGTTCAAGACGAAACTTTAACGTTCCGTCGTTCATGTCGTGAAGGTATTTGTGGTTCTGATGGTGTAAACATCAATGGTAAAAATGGTTTAGCGTGTCTTTGGAACCTAAACGATTTGCCAGAAGTAATTACTATTCGTCCATTACCAGGTCTTCCAGTAATCAAAGACTTGGTTGTAGACATGAATCAGTTCTATGATCAGTACGACAAAATTCAACCGTTCTTGATTAATAATCAACCTGCACCACCTAAAGAGCGTTTACAATCTCCAGAAGAGCGTGAGCATCTTGATGGTTTGTATGAATGTATTCTTTGTGCATGTTGTTCAACGTCTTGCCCATCATTCTGGTGGAACCCTGATAAATTCTTGGGTCCTTCAGCATTGTTGAATGCATATCGTTTCATTATTGATTCGCGTGATACTGCAACTCAAGACCGTTTGGCTCGTTTAGATGATCCTTTCAGTTTATTCCGTTGTAAAGGTATCATGAACTGTGTATCAGTATGCCCTAAAGGTCTAAATCCAACAAAAGCGATTGGTCACATTCGTAGCATGTTGTTAGATCAAGCTGGTTAATGCTGTTCCAAAAAAAAGCACACTTTGGTGTGCTTTTTTTTTAATCAAAACTTGGTGTTAAATTTTGTTTTCGAGATATTTTGGTTGAAGTGGTTAGATTTGCCCCAATCATAAAAAAATATGCACTTTAGGGATAAATGAAAACGTTTTGCATCTGCAAATATCTTTTTAAAATGTTAAGATATCGGTTTTATGATCCAAGTTGCATGTATTTAAATCTATAATTTTAGGCTTTAGTCTAATAATTATGAATTTTAATAGAATTTATCTAAATGCACCTTAATATTATCTCAATGGTTTATAGTTGTATTTAGCTAATTTATGAATGGTATGTGTCAATAAAATCAGTTTGAAGTGAAGTTCATGATAGGATTTGAACAAAATTTTTAGCATGAATATTATTCAATCTGTACATTAAATCAACATTTTGGTGGTTTGGTGTTAAGCTGAAAGCAGGGATAATGAAATTGAAAAGTTGTTTTAGAAAAGACTAATATTTTTAATTTTTTCTAAGTCAATTTGCAAAAATTGCTCGGTAATTTTATCGAGTATAAAGAAGAGTGATGATGCCAATGAGGGCGTTATGATTCGTCATTGGTATTAGAAACTCTCTAATGCTATACGCCCCATGGTCTTTTGTACCAGATGGGTGAATGTCAATTTACCGATTTGGCATTATCAATCATGGGCGAGCTTAGAAAGCTCCCTGTAATGTTTTGCAATAGGAAATGGGTCCACAAATGCAAGAAGTTGCTGACGCATTGCGTCTTGACACTGAACTTTCCGCTGACAGTGCAGCGTATATTGAAGAACTTTATGAGCAGTATTTAGTTGCTCCAGAATCAGTCGGTGCTGATTGGCAAGAATACTTTGGTAAGTTCCCAAAAGGGGATCAACCACACAGCAATGTACGTGAGCAATTCCTTTTATTGGGTCGTAACTCAAACCGTATTCAGCCTGTCGTTCAAAGTTCAGTTAGTTCTGAGCACGAGCGTCGTCAGATTGGCGTATTACAATTAATCGCTGCATACCGTAACCGCGGTCATCAAAAAGCAAAATTAGATCCATTAGGTTTGGCAAAACGAGAAGAAGTGCCTGATCTTGATCTAGCGGCTCATGGTTTAACCAAATCTGACTTAGATACTGTATTCAATACAGGTAATCTTGCAATTGGCAAAACTGAAGCAACTTTGGGTGAAATGGTCAATGCGATGGAGGCGACGTATTGCGCTTCTATCGGTGTTGAATATATGCACATTGTTGACACTAAAGAGAAACGTTGGATTCAACAACGTCTTGAAGGTGTGAAAGGCCAGTTTGGTTTTTCAGCAGAACAAAAGAAACATGTTCTTGAGCGTTTAACTGCAGCTGAAGGCTTAGAAAAATTCTTAGGCAACAAGTATGTTGGTGCTAAGCGCTTTGGTGTGGAAGGTGGAGAATCTTTCATTCCTATGGTTGATGCTGTTATTCAACGCGCAGGTTCTGTGGGATGTAAAGAAGTTGTGATCGGTATGCCACACCGTGGTCGTCTCAACTTGCTTGTCAATATCATGGGTAAAAACCCAGCAGATCTTTTCGGTGAATTTGAAGGTAAATCACTTCACAAGAAAGGTTCTGGTGACGTTAAGTATCACCAAGGTTTCTCGTCAAACGTAATGACTCCAGGTGGCGAAGTTCATTTGGCATTGGCATTTAACCCATCACACTTAGAAATCGTAGGGCCTGTAGTTGAAGGTTCAGTACGTGCTCGTCAAGTTCGTCGTAAAGACATTGGTGGTGATGACGTATTACCAGTAATCGTACATGGTGATGCTGCATTTGCTGGTCAAGGTGTGAACCAAGAAACCTTCCAAATGTCACAAACACGTGGTTATACGGTAGGTGGTACAGTTCATATTGTTGTCAATAACCAAGTTGGTTTTACAACATCAGATCCACGTGATGCACGTTCTACTGAATACTGTACTGATATCGCGAAAATGATTCAGGCACCAATCTTCCATGTGAATGGTGATGATCCTGAAGCTGTATTGTTTGTTGCTCAACTTGCACATGATTTCCGTCATACTTTCCGTAAAGACGTTGTTATCGATATGTTCTGTTACCGTCGTCGCGGTCACAATGAAGCAGATGAGCCAGCAGCAACTCAGCCAATGATGTATCAAGTCATTAATAAGAAAACGACGACTCGTGCGTTATATGCTGACAAATTAGTACAAGAAGGTGTAATTGATCGTGCGACTGCAGATCAGATGATCGAAGATTACCGTGCTGATTTAGAAGCAGGTAAACATGTTGCGAATGCACTTGTACTTGAACCGAATAAAAAAATGTTCGTTGACTGGACGCCATACTTAGGTCACGAATACACTGACGTTTGGGATACTACTTTCCCTGAAGAGCGTTTAAAAGAACTTGGTCGCAAAATGCGTGAGCTTCCTGAAGGCTTCGTGATGCAGCGTCAAGTTTCTAAGGTGATCGATGATCGTCTTAAAATGCAAACTGGTGAAATGCCATTGAACTGGGGTGCAGCTGAGACTCTAGCTTATGCTTCGTTATTGGACGAGGGTTATCTTGTTCGTTTAACTGGTGAAGATGTTGGTCGTGGTACATTCTCGCATCGTCATGCGAAGCTACATAACCAAGTTGACGGTTCGACGTATATTCCACTTTGTCATATTAAAGAAAATCAACCGCGTACAGCGATTTATGACTCATTATTGTCTGAAATGGCAGTATTGGCATTCGAATATGGTTATGCAACAACTCTACCTAAGAGCTTAATTATTTGGGAAGCACAATTTGGTGACTTCGCGAACTGTGCTCAAGTTGTTATTGACCAATTCATTGCTTCTGGTGAGACAAAGTGGGAGCGTGTTTGTGGTTTAACGATGCTTCTTCCACATGGTTTTGAAGGTCAAGGTCCAGAGCACTCATCTGCTCGTTTAGAGCGTTTCTTACAGCTATGTGCTGAAGAAAACATGCAAGTGATGACGCCTACAACTCCTGCACAGATTTTCCATGCTTTACGTCGTCAGGCGATTCGCCCAATTCGTAAACCAATGATTATCATGTCTCCAAAGTCATTATTACGTCATAAATTAGCGGTATCTAATCTTAATGAATTAGCGAACGGCACTTTCCAAACTGTGATTGATGAAGTTGATAACATTAATAAGTTGGATGTGACTCGTGTAGTGCTTTGCGGTGGTAAGGTTTATTACGATTTACTTGAAAAACGTCGTGAAAATGAATTGAACAACACTGCTATTGTTCGTGTTGAACAATTGTACCCATATCCAGAAGCACGTTTAGCGGAAGTACTTGCACAATATCCAAATTTGAAAGAGCTTGTTTGGGCGCAAGAAGAACCGAAGAACCAAGGCGCATGGTTATTCATCGCACCACGTTTGTACGAAGGTGTTATGAAGTCAGGTCAACAAATTCAAATCAGCTATGCAGGACGTGAAGCATCTGCTGCACCGGCTTGTGGCTCACCATATTTACATGCAAAACAACAAGCACAACTCGTTAACGAAGCGCTTGCGATCGTAGCAGAATAATCAGGAGAATCTTAAGAATGGCAACCGAAATTAAAGCACCGGTATTCCCAGAGTCAGTTGCAGACGGAACAATTGCAACTTGGCACAAACAACCAGGTGAAGCGGTATCACGTGATGAAGTGATCTGTGATATCGAAACGGATAAAGTTGTACTTGAAGTTGTTGCTCCTGCAGATGGTACGATTGCAAATATCATCAAAGGTGAAGGCGACACAGTTCTTTCTGATGAAGTAATTGCTACATTTGAAGCAGGTGCTGTTTCAGGTGCTTCTCAAACTCAAGCTGTTCAATCTGAAGAGAAAGTTGAGCAAGCTGCTGCTGCTACAGAAGCGGGTGCTGCTCCTGTTGTTGAACGTGCTCAAACTCCTGTTCAAGACCAAGCTCCAGCTGTTCGTAAGGCATTAACTGAAACTGGTATCAATGCATCAGAAGTTTCAGGTACAGGTCGTGGTGGCCGTATCACTAAAGAAGATGTGGCGAATCACCAATCTAAACCAGCTACTCCTGCTGCTGCACCATTAAGTGTAGCTGTAGGTGAGCGTATTGAAAAACGTGTTCCTATGACACGTCTTCGTAAGCGTGTGGCTGAGCGTTTACTTGCTGCAACGCAAGAAACAGCAATGTTAACGACGTTCAACGAAGTTAACATGAAGCCAATCATGGACATGCGAGCTCAGTACAAAGATGCTTTTGAAAAGCGTCATGGTGCTCGTTTAGGCTTTATGTCATTCTTTGTTAAAGCTGCAACTGAAGCACTTAAACGCTACCCAGCTGTAAATGCTTCAATTGATGGTGATGATATCGTTTATCACGGTTACTATGACATCGGTGTAGCGGTATCTTCTGACCGTGGTTTAGTCGTTCCAGTATTACGTGATACTGATCGCATGAACTATGCTGAAGTTGAAAATGGAATCCGTGATTACGCATTCAAAGCACGTGATGGTAAGCTCGGCATTGAAGACATGACAGGTGGTACATTCACGATTACTAATGGTGGTACTTTCGGTTCATTGCTTTCAACACCAATTTTAAATACGCCACAAACTGCAATTTTGGGTATGCACAAAATCCAAGAACGTCCAATGGCGGTAAATGGTCAAGTTGAAATCTTACCAATGATGTATTTAGCGCTTTCTTATGACCACCGTTTAATTGATGGTAAAGAAGCAGTAGGTTTCCTTGTAACAATCAAAGAATTGTTAGAAGAACCAGCTAAACTTATCCTTGATCTTTAATTCTAAAGAATAAATCCATGGGCTTAGAGCGATCCTCTAGGCCCATTTTTGGAGAGAAGAATGTCTCAACAATTTGATTTAGTAGTAATCGGCGGTGGTCCAGGTGGTTATGAAGCTGCTATTCGTGCAGCACAACTGGGTTTCAAAGTTGCGTGTATTGAAAAGCGTATTCATAAAGGAAAACCATCTTTAGGTGGTACTTGCTTGAACGTGGGTTGTATCCCATCTAAAGCACTTTTAGACTCTTCACATCGATATGAAGATACTGTTCATCATTTAGATGATCATGGTATTACAACGGGCGAAGTGAAATTCGATCTTCAAAAGTTACTTGCTCGTAAAGATAAAATCGTCAACCAACTTACAATGGGTATTGATGGCCTATTGAAAGGTAACGGTATTGAATGGTTGCAGGGTACAGGTAAATTATTAGCTGGTAAAAAAGTTGAGTTTGTTCCACATGAAGGTGAAACTCAAATTTTAGAACCTAAATATGTCATTCTTGCTTCTGGTTCTGTTCCTGTAAATATTCCTGTTGCTCCTGTAGATCAAGATCTTATCGTTGATTCTACTGGCGCGCTTGAATTCCAAGAAGTACCTAAGCGTTTAGGTGTAATTGGTGCAGGTGTAATTGGTCTTGAACTAGGATCAGTATGGCGTCGTTTGGGTGCAGAAGTTGTTGTTTTTGAAGCAATGGATGCATTTTTACCAATGGCTGATAAAGCTTTGGCAAAAGATTACCAAAAAGTATTAACGAAGCAAGGTCTTGATATTCGTGTTGGCGCAAAAGTAGCTGGTACAGAAATCAATGGTCGTGAAGTGACAGTTAAGTACACTCAAGGTGGCGAAGACAAAACTCAGACTTTCGACAAATTGATCGTTTGCGTGGGTCGTAAAGCGTATGCAGAAGGTTTATTAGCAGAAGATTCTGGCATTAAACTTACTGAACGTGGTTTGGTTGAAGTAAATGATTGGTGTGCAACTTCTGTTGAAGGTGTATATGCAATTGGTGACTTAGTACGTGGTCCAATGCTTGCACATAAAGCAATGGAAGAAGGCGTAATGGCTGTTGAACGTATTCATGGTCACGCAGCTCAAGTGAACTATGACACGATTATTTCTGTGATCTATACACACCCTGAAGCGGCGTGGGTTGGTTTAACAGAAGAACAAGCGAAAGAAAAAGGTCACGAAGTTAAAACAGGTCAATTTGGTTTCGCGGCGAATGGTCGTGCGATGGCAGCTGGAGAAAATGCTGGTTTCGTGAAATTTGTTGCTGACGCTAAAACGGATCGTTTGCTTGGTATGCACGTGATTGGACCTGCTGCGTCTGATATCGTTCACCAAGGTATGATCGCACTTGAATTTGTATCAAGCGTTGAAGATCTTCAATTAATGACATTTGGTCACCCAACATTCTCTGAAGTAGTTCATGAAGCTGCGTTAGCAGTAGATGGGCGAGCAATTCATGCGATTCAGCGTAAACGTAAATAACACAATAAAGAGCGGCTGAGGTCGCTCTTTTTGCATTTGGTGGTTGTTTTTGTTTGAATAATCATCTAAAACTAGAAGACTAAATTTAATAAATGCCAATATTTATTGCGAAGGAAGTTTAAATATTGGTGTGTCATAAAAAGTGAAAAGTAGTAAAAGGTAAAACAATGAATTTACACGAGTATCAGGCGAAATCGCTGTTAAAAAAATATGGTATGCCAGTTCAGGAAGGCATCATCGCTACAAATGCAGAGGAAGCAGTAAAAGCATTTGAACAGCTAGGCGGAAAATTCGCTGTTATGAAAGCACAAGTACATGCCGGTGGGCGTGGAAAAGCTGGCGGCGTTAAAGTCGTTAAGTCAGCTGATGAAGCAAAAGAATATGCTTCGCAAATTATTGGTACTCGTTTAGTTACATATCAAACGGATGCAAATGGGCAACCAGTTAACAGTGTACTCGTTGCAGAAGATGTCTATCCAGTTGAGCGTGAATTGTATTTAGGCGCAGTTGTTGATCGTTCATCTCGTCGTATTACTTTCATGGCTTCTACTGAAGGTGGTGTCGAAATTGAAAAAGTTGCTGAAGAAACTCCAGAAAAAATTATTAAAGTTGAAGTAGATCCATTGGTTGGCTTACTTCCATTCCAAGCTCGTAAAGTCGCTTTTGCTTTAGAGCTGAAAGATAAACAGATTAATCAATTTGTTAAAATTATGTCTGCAGCTTATCAAGCGTTCGTAGAAAATGATTTCGCATTGTTTGAAATTAATCCATTGTCAGTCCGTGAAAACGGTGAAATTTTGTGTGTCGATGCCAAAGTTGGTATTGATTCGAATGCTTTATATCGCTTGCCAGAAGTTTCTGCTTTAAGAGATAAATCGCAAGAAAATGAGCGTGAGCTTAAGGCATCTGAGTTTGACCTTAACTATGTTGCTTTAGAAGGTAATATTGGTTGTATGGTGAATGGTGCAGGCCTTGCGATGGCAACCATGGACATCATTAAACTCTATGGTGGTCAACCTGCAAACTTCTTGGATGTAGGTGGTGGCGCAACGAAAGAGCGTGTAATTGAAGCATTCAAGATCATTTTAGCGGATCAGTCAGTTCAAGGTGTGCTGATCAATATCTTCGGTGGTATTGTGCGTTGTGACATGATTGCTGAAGCAATTATTGCAGCGGTTCAAGAAGTAAATGTAACAGTGCCTGTTGTTGTTCGCTTAGAAGGGAATAATGCAGAACTAGGTGCAAAATTACTTGATGAATCTGGTCTTAAACTAATTTCTGCAAACGGCTTATCTGATGCCGCAGAAAAAATTGTTGCTGCAGTAAAAGCATAAGGAGTATCAATCATGAGCGTATTAATTAATAAAGACACTAAAGTATTGGTACAGGGCTTTACGGGTAAAAATGGTACATTCCACTCAGAACAAGCTTTGGCTTATGGTACTAAGGTTGTGGGCGGTGTGACTCCAGGTAAAGGCGGTCAAACTCATTTAAATCTACCTGTATTCAATACAATGAAAGATGCAGTGAAAGAGACTGGTGCTGATGCATCGGTCATTTACGTTCCTGCGCCATTTGTATTGGATTCTATCGTTGAAGCAGTTGACTCTGGCGTTGGACTGATTGTTGTTATCACTGAAGGTGTACCAACCATTGATATGCTGAAAGCGAAACGCTATCTAGAAACCAATGGAAATGGCACTCGCTTAGTGGGTCCAAACTGTCCAGGTGTTATCACGCCGGGTGAATGTAAGATTGGTATTATGCCAGGACATATTCATCAGCCAGGACGAATCGGTATTATTTCGCGTTCTGGTACGTTGACCTATGAAGCTGTTGCACAAACTACGAAGTTAGGATTAGGTCAATCAACGTGTATTGGTATTGGTGGAGATCCAATCCCTGGTATGAATCAGATTGATGCTTTGAAACTGTTCCAAGATGATCCAGACACAGATGCAATTATTATGATTGGTGAGATTGGTGGTACAGCTGAAGAAGAAGCGGCAGAATATATCCAATCAAATGTGACCAAACCTGTTGTTGGTTATATTGCTGGTGTGACTGCACCGAAAGGTAAGCGAATGGGTCATGCTGGTGCTATTATTTCAGGTGGTAAAGGAACGGCAGAAGAAAAATTCGCTGCGTTTGAACGTGCTGGAATGGCATATACACGTAGCCCAGCTGAACTTGGTTCAACGATGCTAGAAGTACTTAAAGAAAAAGGTCTAGCTTAATGCTTTAAGTAAAAAAGCCTCCTGAGTGGAGGCTTTTTTTCATGCATAATAATATGATATAGAAACGTAAAATTAATATGATTCAAAATTTAAAACTTTATTTACAAGCTTTGATGTTTTATTCAATTTCTGCTGTTCACGCGAATTCCTTGGATCATGATGAAAATACAAATGATCAAAATCTCATTTTTAATTTTTTTGAAGCTCAGCAAGAACTTCACTATGAGCCTGCCATAGAAGATTTAAATAGTGAACAGACGAAGATTGCAGAATTAAATGAGAAAGAATATTCGAGATTTGATGTATTGACGCATTCAATTTTTCAATCCGAACGTATTAAGTTTTTTAATTTCACAGCTTTTGATCGGAATGAATTGAAGAATAAACTTGATACAGGTCATTTTGACTTATCAAATCTGGAACAATTAAGCATTACGTTTGGATATGGTGTTGAGTATTTGCTGAAACAGAATCAAACGATAGGGTACGAGTTTTTATCCTCGTTTCCCTACGATCGAGGCAGATTGATTCGGATTTTTTGGAATCAGACGTTTTAAATGTCTAATCTATTTTTCGATAAAGGCCTGATTTAACTGTTCCAGCTTTGGTTTCTTTTATGAGGTGCCATGAAGAAGGTAGATTAAGTGATGACAATGGTTGATCGGCTTCGACATAAATAAATGCATCTGCTTTGAGTTTTGGGTCAATCAATGAAGCCAACTCCTCCCAAAGATTTAAACTATAGGGAGGATCTAAAAAAACTACATCGAATTGATTGTTTGAGAGTTGTTTTAGCGCGATTTGGGCAGTGCTTTGAATCAGTTTTGCATTATTCACATTTAAAAGCGCTAAGTTTGATTTTAAAAATTTATTTTGCTCTAAATTAGGTTCGATCATCGTGACATGAGCTGCCCCTCGAGATAGCGCTTCAAAACCTAATGCACCAGATCCAGCGCAAACATCTAGCACCTGCGCTTGTTGAATATCCCACATTAACCAATTAAATAAAGTTTCGCGTACACGATCTGGTGTTGGTCTTAAACCCTCAATAGGGGCAAAAGGTAATACACGGCGTTTCCATTCACCACCAATGATGCGGAGTTGATTTTTCATTTATTGACTCGTGTTACGTTGAGTGTCAGTGTTTGCATTCGTTGCATTCGTTGCATTCGTTGCATTCGTTGCATTCGTTGCATTCGTTGCATTCGTTGCATTCGTTGCATTCGTTGCATTCGTTGCATTCGTTGCACTGTTGCTGTTACGTGATGTTTGGAGTTCACGAGGAAGTGCATTTGGATCGGCTGACAAATTAGTAGATCCGCTAGGTAATTCACCAGGCTTAATGCCTGCTGTCATTAAGCCGCCGCTGACAACATGATTCATCGGTTTTATTGGCTTACGATCACGATGGAGTAACCAATAATCTAATACAGGACGTGCGAGCGCGGTTGCTCCTGAACCTCCACGACCATTTTCCCATATCACTGCAATCGCTATTTCTGGGTTGTCGGCAGGGGCGAAGCCTACAAATAAGCCGTGATCGAGTTGACGTTCAGTTAATAAAGCTTCGTTATACTTTTTACCTTGCGCAATACTCTTGACCTGAGCGGTACCTGTTTTACCCGCAATTTGATATTGCAGTCCACCACGAATCCCTTTACCTGTTCCAGATTGGATCACATCTACCATGGCATCACGCATCTTAATCCAATCTTCATCAGTACCATTGAAGGCAATTTTATAATCTGGTGCATTGTGGACTTTGAATTGCTTTGTTCCTTTGGTTTCACGCAATACATGCGGTGTAACATGGGCACCATGATTTGCGGTAATTGCAGTTGCCATCGCGAGTTGTAAAGGGGTAGAAGTGAATGCACCTTGCCCAATACTGACTGAGATTGTTTCACCTTTGAGCCATTTAGAATTGCGAGTACGCATTTTCCATTCTGGCGAAGGATACAAGCCTGTGCTTTCGCTAGGAAGGTCTACACCCGTTTTCTCACCAAATCCAAACTGACGCATCCATGTGTTCATACGATCAATCCCCATCTGGTAAGAAAGAACGTAATAGTAAGTATCACAAGAGACAACAATGGATTTATGCATATTGACTACACCATGCCCCGTTTTTTTCCAGTCGCGGAATTTGTGAGAGTCTCCTGGTAAGTGGAAATAACCTGGATCTGAAATAGCAGTTGACCAATCGACAATACCGTAGTGAATACCCCCTAATGCAGCCATAGGCTTAATGGTAGAACCTGGTGGATAAGTCCCTTGAACTGCTCGGTTATAAAGTGGTTGATCTAAATTGTCACGAAGTGCACTGTAGTCCGTATGACTGATACCGGTTACGAATAAATTTGGGTTGAAACTCGGACTTGAAACGAGCGCTAAAATTTCACCTGTACGTGGATCCATTGCAACAATTGCACCACGACGCCCCGCAAGTTGCTCAGCAGCTACGGTTTGGAGACCATAATCAAGTGATAAATAGAGGTCATTACCGCGTACAGAATCTTTACGCCCTAATTTCCGTAAGACATTACCGAAAGCATCTGTCTCAATAGACTCAAAGCCAGGTGAGCCATGCAACAGGTCTTCATAAAATTTTTCTACACCAATTTTACCGATCAGGTTTGTACCTGCGTAAGCATCTTTATCAATGCTTTTGAGTTCTTTGTCGTTAATACGACCGACATACCCAATAACATGGGCAAATAGTTCACCATGTGGGTAATAACGCGTCATTTGGGTTTCAATAGAAACACCAGGAAATTTAAACTTTACTTCGCTAAATTTGGCGATATCTGTTTCAGTTAAGTTTAGTTTAAGCGTTACACGTTCAGTCTTTTTTGCGGTTTTCACACGACTCATGAAGCGTTCGATGTCTTCTTCGCTCAAGTCAATAATCTTTCTAAGGCGTTCTACCGTATCTTCAATATCATGCACATCCGCTTTACTTAATGTAGCCGTAAAAACTGGATAATTGTCAGCCAGTAGAATGCCGTTACGATCAAAAATATAACCGCGTGCAGGGGAAATCGGTTGTAAACGAATTCGGTTTTTGTCCGATGCATTTTTAAACTGGTCGTAATGCACAATTTGCAGATACGCATATCGAGACAATAGAACAAGTAAAAAAAAGATTACCACGCAAATAGCAAAAACCACTCGACTGCGAAAAATTCGCTTTTCTTGTTGTACATTCTTCAGTGGGAACTGCTGCTTCATAGATCTTTACTTTTTTGCGGGTAAAAGCTGACTTTATATCAAAGTATTTTAACTCAGATTGACTATAAAATTTGAAAAATTAATAAATAGTTCGTATGTTATAAAAATTAAAATTTGACCAAATAGACACTAATTTTAAAGCTTGTTGTATATAAGAACGAAAATTATTCTGTTAAAGTCGAAGCACTATGGATGAATAATAATATTGTTCTCAGTTTGAGAGAATGGAGAAAATAATGAGAAAAATCGTTTCCTTTGCTGTCGTGATGTGGGTAGGGAATTTAGCATACGCAGATTTTTCATCGTTTTATCCTGAAGCAAAATTGAAACCAGAGCAATTTTCTAAAATAAATGTGGGTGCTGGTGTTACACAACGGTTAGCGCATGGGAATTTAGAATACGTCACTCCATACGCTATTGGATACGGAAAGCTTGGCGCTTTCTTAAATGACGACCACGATGTGGGCGCTCAAGTCGGTTTTCGTTACCCAATAATTCTCGGAACTAAGGACTTAAATGGATTTTATTTAGGTGCATTTGCTGGTCATCTAAAATCAAAAACAGTCAATGGTGAAAAGGAATCTCAACTCGGTGGTGGTATAGATTTATCTTATGTCATGCTGAATAAAGAAAGAATTAGTACATTTAGTGTAGGGATAAAAGCAGGAGAGGAAATCACGCAAGGAAACCAAGTGATTTTTGAAACTAAACCAGAACTACAGTTTGCTTACACCTTAAGTGTAGGATTTTAGAAAGCTTTATGGTTTTATACCTCAAGTTCGACTGCAATTAGATATATGAATATGAGAGTCATGAATGTTTGGATATGTGAGTGATTTGTGGCAAGCCTTCGTCAATCGACCTGATTTTTATGCAGTACTGAGTATTATCCCAGTAACCGCATTTGTGACTTGGGCTCACGTCTGGATGGCACTCAAGATGGTGTTTTATCCAATTAAGTTTTGGGGTTTTCACTTAGGTCCGCTTCCGGTGGGATGGCAAGGAATTGTTCCACGTAAGGCAGGACGTATATCGGGTATTATTACCGACAATACACTATCAAAACTTGGCTCCTTACGAGAGTTCTTAGATGCGATGGATCCCGAGGATACTGCTCGTATCATTGGTGAACAGGTTGGCTTTGAGTTAGAGCACTTAATTGATGAAGTGATGATGGATCGCAATGCGGTTCTATGGGAAAACTTACCTTACTCAATCAAGCGACGTATTTATGCGCAAGCACATAAGCAACTTCCAAATGTTTTGAAAGAGCTCGTAACCGAATTAACTTTAAATGTTGAGTCGCTCGTGGATATGCGTGCGATGGTAGTGAGTCAAATGGAAGGCGACCGTCAATTGATGGTCAATATGTTCCTAAAAGTGGGTCAAAAAGAAATTAACTTCATTTGGCATATCAGTGCATTAATTGGTATGTTCTTTGGTATCTTCCAAATGATCGTTTGGTTTGTCGTGCCTTGGCATTGGACTGTACCATTCTGGGCAGCAATTTGGGGCTTTTTAACAAATTGGATTGCAATTTGGATGGTATTTAATCCAGTTGAACCACACTATATACGTTATCCACAATTCTTTGAATTAACGAAAGATCGTAAATTCCCTTGGATAAAACCTGTCATTCCACGCATTGGTTCTTATAATATTCAAGGTGCGTTTATGAAGCGCCAAGAAGAAGTATCTGATGTATTTGCCCGTGTAGTGACTGAAGATTTGATTACATTGAAATCTATTATGATGGAAATGATGTATGGTGGAAAAAAAGACAAAACACGCCGTATTGTTAAACGTCATATCAATGAAATCATGGAAACACCATTGGTTCGTACATCATTACAGCTATCTTTAGGTCCAAAAGAGTATGCAAAACTCAAGACAGACTTGATCGATCGCTCAATTGAAATTACGATGGTGCCTGTATGCGACCCAGCTTTTAATGCGAGCCGCGCACAGAAAATCTATCAAATGTTTAAAGAACGTATCCGTGAATTAACGCCGCGCGAGTTTCAAAATCTATTACGTCCTGCATTCCAGGAAGACGAATGGATCTTAATTGTGCTAGGTGGGGTAACAGGTTTCTTCGCGGGTCTGATTCATTTATTTGTGGCTTTCTTATAAATTGATGCTGGATTGGTGCCTGCCAAAGACATTAACCAAGTATCGTCGATATAGTTAAAATGAGGATGTTTATTTATGCGCATTATATTACTCGGACCACCTGGAGCAGGTAAAGGTACTCAAGCTCAGTTGATCTGCAAGCGCTACAATGTCCCACAAATTTCAACCGGTGATATGCTCCGTGCTGCAATTCGTGAAGGAACTGAACTCGGTCTACAGGCAAAATCTGTAATGGACAATGGTGGTCTAGTTTCTGACGAACTGATTATTGGTCTGGTTAAAGAGCGTATTGCACAACCAGATTGTGCAAATGGTTGTATCTTTGATGGTTTCCCTCGTACGATTCCTCAAGCTGAAGCTTTGGAAAAAGAAGGCATTGATATTGATCACGTGATCGAAATTGATGTGCCTGATGAAGAAATCGTTAAACGCTTATCGGGTCGTCGCCAACATCCAGCATCAGGTCGTGTTTATCATATCGTTTACAACCCACCAAAAGTGGAAGGCAAAGATGATGAAACTGGTGAAGATTTAGTTCAGCGTCCAGATGACCAAGAAGAAACAATTCGTAAGCGCTTAGGTTCATATCATACTGAAACTGAACAGTTGGTTGGCTTTTACCAAGGTCGTGCAGCTTCAGGTGAAAATGCGCCAACGTATGATAAGCTGAATGGACTTCGTCCTATTGAAGAAGTTCAAAAAGAACTTTTTGCAATTTTAGATCAAACTAAATAATCATTATTCAGCTTTGACAAAAAAGAAGCCCTAAGTCATATTAGGGATTCTTTTTTTATGATGTGAAGGTAAACAAGTGCAAAATATTGCCATTATTTTATTGATGCTTGCATGCTTGGCAGTATTGTCTTTTTTGGTATTTATAAGTTTTAAATTACTTCGCGATAGTCAAACACAGATGAAATTAGATAAAGAGAAAAAAGAACTAAGAAAATCTATTGATCGTTAAATCTGTTTTAAATCGATTTGTCTTATCGCTCCATATTCGAAACGTTCAGGCCAATTGCACACATCACTCACAACACACTCGTTGCACTTTGGCTTCCTCGCAATACAGCAATATCGTCCATGTAAAATTAACCAATGATGAGCGTCTACAATAAACTCTTTTGGAATCACTTTAACTAGACGGTGTTCAACTTCGAGTACATTTTTTCCTACCGCAAGTCCAGTACGATTACCTAATCGAAAGATGTGGGTATCAACTGCCATGGTTGGTTGACCAAAAGCAGTATTTAATACCACATTTGCAGTTTTTCGACCTACGCCTGGAAGTGCTTCTAAATCAGCACGGTTGTTAGGAACAATACTATTGTGTTGTTTAATCAATATTTCACAAGCTTTGATGACATTTTCAGCTTTAGAGTTATAGAGACCTATTGTTTTAATATAAGATTTTAATCCTTCTACACCTAAGGCATAGATTGCTTCAGGTGTGTTTGCTACAGGGAAAAGCTTATCTGTGGCCTTATTTACGCTTACATCAGTGGCTTGTGCTGACAAGGTTACAGCAACTAACAACTCAAAGGGTGAAGAATAATTCAGCTCTGTTTTAGGGTTTGGACGTTGAGCTCTTAATCTTTCAAAAAAAATTTGAATTTGCTTTTTTGTCATGTTTTTTATAGTTTTAGGTGTTTTAACGTTCATTTAAACACCCTCAATTGAATTGAGTTTTTCATATAAAGTATTGAGTTGCTCTTGCTTATCGAGACTCTCACGTACAGCAAGTTGTTTTTCAAGCTTTTTAATTTGTGTACGTAATTTGGCAAGTTCGATTGTAGATTTTGCATCTAATGTCTTATGAAGTGCTGTTTTTTCTATCGTTTGAATAGTAGGTACGGATTGTAATTGTTTTGAAAATTGAGCAAAAAGTGCAGTATCAATTTCAGCTTTAACAACAGGACCTTTGCGATGAAGTCTGCGATTTTCCTCACGTTGAATATGAGCATAATATCGATTTCTAAGATCGTTTTGTTCTAGAATGCGGGATTGCTCATTTGGTATGGGCTGTAAATCTTCAACAAGATCGATACAGTCGACTGGACAAGGTGGTATACATAATTCGCATCCAGTGCAAAGATCAATTAAAACAGTATGCATTAACTTTCCTGATCCAATGATGGCATCTACAGGGCAAGCACTGATGCATTTAGTGCAACCAATACACTCGTCTTCACGTATGATCGCTTTCATACGCTGTGGGCGACCATCAGATTGAATTGGCCAAACGCTTTCTTCAGCTTTAAGTATAGGGCGATTCAGTAAGTGAGCAATTGCGTCAGCGACAGGTTGGCCGCCAGGGACACATTTATTCGCGTCTTCTCCTTCTACAATAGCTTTAGCATAAGGTAAACAACCATCACGGTGGCCACATAGGCCACATTGAGTTTGAGGTAGGAAAGCATCAACTTGTTGTATCAATGAGATTTGTGCGTGCATGTACGTTAAAACTTAATAAAGCGAAAAGGAGATCGATCATAGGTGCGAAATATGAATGATTTTAACATGATTAATGTTAGTTTGGGGTGCGCTGTTATGGGTCATTTATTGCGCAATAAAAGCGCCGAATAAGCATTAATCTATAATTAAAAGTAATGAATTTGATAATTAAAAATTATTAAATGCTATAATTAAGTAATTGAAATTAAAAAAATATTAAAAAAAAATATGAAAACTATTGTACAGTGCCTGTAAAAGATATTTAATACTTTGCGCCAAAACTTATCAATATATTGAAATTTTGACCAATTTTGATCCATTTTCTGCTGAGGATTAAGCGTTGAAATACAACAGCCTTAACGACTTCCTAGACTACGTTAAAACACGTGATGCACATCAACCAGAATTTCTTCAAGCTGTTGAAGAGGTGATGACAAGCTTATGGCCTTTTATTGAAAAGAACCCTAAGTATGCAGCTCATGGTTTATTAGAACGTTTAGTTGAACCTGAACGTGCGATTCAATTCCGCGTTTCTTGGGTTGATGATCAAGGTCAAACACACGTTAACCGTGCGTTCCGTGTTCAGTACAACTCAGCAATTGGTCCATTCAAAGGTGGTATGCGTTTCCACCCTTCAGTGAACCTTTCAATCCTAAAATTCTTAGGTTTTGAACAAACTTTCAAAAATGCATTAACTACATTACCAATGGGTGGTGGTAAAGGTGGCTCTGATTTTGACCCTAAAGGTAAATCAGAAGGCGAAATTATGCGTTTCTGCCAAGCATTAATGATCGAGTTATATCGCCACTTAGGTTCAGACACAGATATCCCTGCGGGTGATATTGGTGTTGGTGGCCGCGAAGTAGGTTACATGGCGGGTATGATGAAGAAGCTCAGCAATGACACTTCATGCGTATTTACAGGTAAAGGTTTAACTTTCGGTGGTTCACTAGCGCGCCCTGAAGCAACTGGTTACGGTACAGTGTATTTCGCTGAGGAAATGCTAAAAACTCGTAGCGAAAGCTTTAAAGATAAAGTAGTTACAATTTCTGGTTCTGGCAACGTTGCTCAGTTTGCTGCTGACAAAGCAATGTATTTAGGTGCAAAAGTTGTTTCACTTTCAGATTCAGCTGGTACTGTATACATTAAAGATGGTTTAACTCCAGAGCTTTTAGCTGAAGTCATGGAGCTTAAAAACGTTCAACGTGGTCGTATCTCTGAGTTTGCTGCGAAGCATGGTTTTGAATATCTTGAAGGGCAACGTCCTTGGGGTATTAAGTGTGATATCGCACTTCCATGTGCTACACAAAATGAATTAGATGCTGATGATGCAGATAAATTGCTTGCAAATGGTGTAATTTGCGTAGCTGAAGGCGCAAATATGCCTTCTACACTTGCTGCAGTTGAAAAATTCGTTGAAGCAAAAATTCTATATGCTCCAGGTAAGGCATCTAATGCAGGTGGCGTTGCAACTTCTGGTCTTGAAATGTCTCAAAATGCGCTTCGTTTAGGTTGGTCTTTCGAAGAAGTAGATGAGCGTTTACATGCAATCATGAAAGAAATTCACCGTAACTGCGTAAAATTCGGTACTCAAGAAGATGGTACTGTGAATTACGTAGATGGTGCGAATATTGCTGGTTTCGTAAAAGTTGCTGATGCGATGTTAGCTCAGGGTGTATTCTAAGAATATATTTAAAAATAAAAAACCGAGGCTCAGCCTCGGTTTTTTATTCTTTATAGAGAACCTTTTACAGCTTCACGCTCTACAGCCATATCAAAAATATAAGCATACTTTGATTGATCTGCAGCAGGATTTTTAATTTCATAACGTTTTACACGAATGATTTGACGTTCATTCGGACTATGAGAGAAACCTTCAATTTGATCGTAGAATAAAGTCCAGTCTTTATCGACTTGTGTTTTAATACCACTATCGTTGTATTTTATTTCTCTGACTTGTAGACAAGTTTGGGGAGCTACACCAGTACATTGTTTAGTTTCTGGCGAAATTTCAAGAAATATGGTTTCACCTTGAGTTTTGTATTTTGTTTCAGGTGTCATTTTACCCGTGAATATAATCTTTTCACCATTCGGCTGTACCAAAGTCAACGTTGGATTATCACGATCATTTAAATTAAGCACGAAAGGAACAGCAGCTTGGGAAAATAGATTTCCAGTAAAGCGTTCTTGTTCGGCAGCCAAACCATTACATCCCTTCATGGTAGATGCAAGTTGAGCCGCTACGATAGTATTGTTTTTTAGCTCAAACCCGCCAAATAAAGTATTGCAGCTCGTATGTATTGAAAGTTTTTTATCAGCGGTGAAGTTTAAAGTGATTGGTTGAGCCGCATTTTGTGGATTGGCTTGCCATTGGTATGCAGCGAGAGTTTGATCAGCATTTTGTTGTTGAAGCACAGACACAGCTAAATCCCCAGCTTTTTGTAGATCGGAAGTCTGACACGCAGCAAGTGTGATAGGCAAAATAGCCAAGGCAATTAATTTTAATTTCATAACAAGTTTTCTAAATTGTATTGATCAGGGGAAGGATAACGCAGGACATCTAAAAAAATATGGATACATTCTGCACTTTTCAGTATCAAAATGTATCCATTGATCGATGATTAATTCGTGATGGTTATTTGAAAAATGATATTTTATTTTCTCTCAATCAAAGCGATAAATATCCATTCCTAAAGCACCCATGGTGAAACTACTATGTACAATGCTAAAACGATCACCAGTGCCCATAGAGAAAAATAAAGGTGCAAAGTGTTCTATCGTAGGATGGTTACGATGAACATAAGGAATCGTATTCCACGCTAACACAGCAGGATAATCCGAATGAGTTAGCTTCTGTACTACGTAGTTTCTAAAAGTTGATGCCCATTCTGGAACTTCACTCGTTTCACCATGCCAAGCAAGCTCTCTTAAATTATGGGTAATGCTTCCAGAGCCAATTAATAATATTTGCTGATCTCTTAATGGAGCGAGAGCTTGACCAATTTTAAATATCGCTTCAGCAGACATCGTCATGGGTAAAGAGATTTCGACTACGGGGATATCAGCTTCTGGATACATATGTAATAAAGGCATCCATACGCCATGATCACGAGGTCGTGTACTATTGGCATGTGCAGTAATTTGTGCCTCAGCGAATAAATTTAAAACTTGTTCAGCAACATCTGGAGCACCAGGGGCAGGATAGCGAATTTCATAGAGTTCATCTGGGAAACCTCGAAAATCGTGCCATGTTTCAGGTCTAGCCCCCGTACTTACTTCGAGTGCATTGCTTTCCCAATGTGCAGACATGACGATTATCGCTCTAGGTTTGGGCAAATTGAGACTCAAGCGATGTAAAGCTGGACCAACCTGTTCAGGATTCAAAGCCAGCATTGGAGAGCCATGTGAGATGAATAAGCCAGGTAGCGTTTGAATAGTCATGAGGGTGGTTCCATTCTTAGATGTATGAGGTGATCATCGCAAATTTTAGAAGTCAGAGTAACCATTTAAATTTGAACATCATGTTGCAAATTCGGAACGATTATCCAGCACGATGGTACGGATGGTTATGATTAATGCTCATGGCACGGTACAGTTGTTCAATCAACAGAATGCGAACCATAGGGTGGGGTAGCGTTAATTTAGATAAAGACCAGTGCCAAGCAGCAGCTTTACGAACTGCATCAGAATGTCCATCAGGTCCACCAATCGCGAGTACAACATCATTCCCTTCAAGCATCCAACCTTTCATGGTTTCAGCTAATTTTTCTGTATTAAACTCTTTTCCTCCCACTTCAAGTGCAATTAAAAGTTCATTTCCTTTCAGTGCATTTAAAATGCTATCGCCTTCGATATTACGGTATTTTAAAATATCAGCTTCAGAGTCATTCTTTCCGCGTTTCGCCATAGGAAGCTCAACAATTTGAGTTTGTACAAAAGGTTGAATTCTTTTGAAATAATCTTCAAAACCAGTAAGAACCCATGCTGGCATTTTTTGACCAATGGTCAAGATACGAATTTTCATGAAAATGTGTCACTAGAAGTTTCACGATATTATACATTTCAAAGTGATGAATTTATAAAATCAAAAGTTAAAACATAATGAGTTGTTAATTTTGCATCCATTGACATCTTATAAAAAAAAGAGAGCCTAAGCTCTCTTTCTTCACTTAAAAGACCGATTAGTGTCGTGCAGATTTTGATTCGTCAACTGCTTTCACAATGGGTGTTTTGACTAATGGTTTGGGCATAGAGGTTAATGCTAGTGGTAAAATTTCATCAATTGATTTTACAACTTTGATATCTAAACCTTCTTTCACATTATCAGGAATTTCGACTAAATCGCGTGCATTTTCCTGTGGAATAAAGACCATTTTTACACCGCCACGATGCGCAGCCAGTAATTTTTCCTTTAAACCACCAATACGCATTGCACGGCCACTCAAACTAGTTTCACCAGTCATTGCAATATCAGGTCGAATCGCAATGCCAGTAAACGCTGAAACTAATGCTGTCGTCAAAGCAAGACCAGCTGAAGGACCATCTTTAGGCGTAGCGCCTTCAGGTAAGTGCACGTGAATATCGGTTTCTTCAAAGCGAGTAGAATCGATACCCAAAACATCAGCTCGTGTACGCACTACGGTCATCGCTGCAGTAATAGACTCCTTCATAACATCACCTAAAGAACCAGTGGTTACGAATTTGCCTTTACCTTTCATTGCTGCAACTTCAATTGTCAGTAGTTCACCACCAACTGAAGTCCAAGCTAGACCATTAACACGACCGACTTGAGCTTCTTCTTCAGCCATACCAAAATCGAATTTATGTGGCCCTAAGTAGTCAGGTAGATTTGCAGAATTAACTTCAATTTGAAGGTTTTTCGCTTTTTTACTAACCGCTTCTTTAACCACTTTACGTGCGATTTTAGAAACTTCACGCTCTAAACTTCGAACACCAGCTTCACGTGTATAGCGTTGTACGATATCTCGAATTGCTTCTTCATGTACACTCAATTCCTTAGCACGTAAGCCATTATTCTTGATTGCTTTAGGTACTAAGTAACGCTCAGCAATATTGATTTTCTCTTCCTCTGTATAACCAGGAAGGCGAATGACCTCCATACGATCTAACAAAGCTTCAGGTATATTCATACTGTTTGCAGTACAAATAAACATGACTTCAGATAAATCAAGATCAAGATCGAGATAGTGATCGTTGAATTTGTGATTCTGTGAAGGATCAAGCACTTCTAACAAGGCAGATGCAGGATCACCACGATGATCTTGAGCCATTTTGTCAATTTCATCGAGTAGGAATAAAGGGTTTTTTACACCGACTTTAGAAAGTGATTGCACAATCTTACCTGGCATCGCACCTATATAAGTTCTGCGATGTCCACGAATCTCGGCCTCATCACGAACACCACCAAGTGCCATTCGAACGAATTCGCGACCTGTTGCTTTAGCTACAGACTCACCTAATGAGGTTTTACCTACACCAGGAGGACCTACGAGACACAATACTGGTCCACGTAGTTTTTTTACACGTGACTGAACAGCAAGATATTCAACGATACGCTCTTTAACTTCATCCAAACCATAATGATCAGCATCAAGAATATCTTGAGCTTTAGCAAGATTGATACTTACTTTGCTCGCCTTATTCCATGGTGTATCTAAAATAGTTTCGATGTAATTACGAACTACGGCTGCTTCACTCGATGCAGGCTGCATTGCTTTGAGCTTACGGAATTCACCTTCTGCTTTTTTACGAACATGCTCAGGAAGATCCGCTTCAGCTAAGCGTTTTTCTATCTCAGCAATGTCATCTTCAGCACCGCCATTCATGTCAGAAAGTTCACGCTGAATAACTTTCATTTTTTCATTTAGAAAATATTCGCGCTGATTCTTTTCCATTTGACGTTTTACATTGTCATGTAAATTTTGCTCAATCTGTTGTTCTTCAGACTGTTGAAGCAAATAAGTCATTAACTCTTGTAAATGAGCTTCAAATTCATCGTGTTCGAGGAATTTTTGTTTCACTTCAATGTTTAACGGCACGCGTGTAGCGACAAAGAACATGAGTTGCAATAAATCATCGATTTTATTTGCAGCATTAATTAACTCACGCGCATTACGTAGTTTCGCTTCAGCATATTGGCTGAAAAGACCACGTAATTCTTCGAGGCGAGTTTGTTGAGTTGCCGACTCCATACGGATCGTCATTGGGCTAAGGCTGTGTTCAGCTTCTAAATAATCGTTTTGATCGTAAATGTTAACCAATTTAGAGCGATAAATACCCTCGATTAAAACCTTAATGCAGTTTTCATCGTTTTCATGATTTACGACTTGTACAATCTTCGCGACAGTACCGTATTGATATAAATTGTCGTGATCAATTTCTTCTGTAAGAGAATCTTGTTGAGCTACTACAAAAACTAAATTGTCACTGTTACGAGCTACATCAACTGCTTTAATCGATTTTTCACGGCCGACAAAAAGCGCAATTTGCATGTGGGGATAAACCACAACATCACGCAAAGCTAATAGCGGTAACACGCTAGGGGTCTGAAGTTCTAAGTTTTCTTCATTCATAATAATATCAGTCATGAGCACTCCTAATGAGTGACAACGGTGTTGCCATATTTTTATAGTGATGTGTAATTTAAAAAATACAAGGGTGAAAATCGATAAAATTCGATTTATTTCTACTAATCTTGATAAATTCAATTGGATTTAGGGTGAATTAACATTCTTCGTTTGAATTTTAATCTTATTTTAGGAGTGATTAACTCATCTAATGGCTGATCCCAAGGTTGGCGCTTTAAAGGATCTAAGATTAATTGAAAGTCATGCGCTAAACCGATGCGATAGGGTTGATTGCTCGCATGCTTTAACGTTCTATCATAAAAGCCACCTCCCATACCCATACGTGTTCCATGATAATCACAGGCTACTAGGGGCATCAACAGTACATCAATTTGTTTTACATTTTGCCCCAATCTATGCATAGGCTCATACATTCCCAATTTATGTTTAGTAAAACGTTTATTTAGATATTGATGCTTTGAAATCGGAACCCATTTTAAAGTTGAATCAAGTCTGGAGACTTTTGGGAGATAAACGACTTTATGCTTCGAAAAGCAATGCATGATTAGGATATGTGTTTGGACTTCACCGAATGCATCTAAATAAATCCCAACTTTTTGTGCAGATTTAAATTTAGAGTGAGATTGGATTTTTGACAAAACATGAAAAGCAGAACGTCGTTGCGTAAAAATTGAGAGTTGTCTTCTGCGAGAGCGTAGATTTTTTCTTAAAAGCTGTGTCTGCAACTGCATTTCAAAATATACCAATCTAAGTGAATGTGTAAGGGTAAGTAGTTTATCGATTTTTACTCAGGTTTAATCAACCTGATTTGAATATTTTCGATAGTATATTTTTCATTTACTCTAGGTGTAACAAATAAAAGATTAGGGTCAATTTAATTTTTAATTGAAGCCGATAAGCTGAACTCAATCAGATCAATGAAGTTCTGATCATAAAAAATAGAAAAAAGGAACGATAATGAAAAATAAAAATTACGGTATTCTATTTAAAAAGAGCAAGCATGCTTATCGTATGGTTATGCTCACGACAGTAATTAGTCTTTCTGGTCTAATCACAAATCATGTAAATGCTCAAACTAGCTCTAAGTTGGATTTATCACTGTCCAGCCATTCTGTGAATAAAATAAAAAAACTACTGAATGATTCAAAAGTTTGGCAACAGATTCCGAAACAAGTCACCTTATGTGTGTATTCACCGAGCGGTGCTCATGGTGAAGCATTTGAGCAAGCGACGAGCTATATGAGTGAATTACCACGAATTGCTAAAGTTGCTCAAGATTTCGGCGTGCAAATGACTGTCAATCGTACGGCTAAGCTACAAATGCAGATAGATTTGAATTATCCAAAATTAAAGCAAAAAACATCCACTGAAGTTAATTTAAAAGTCTATATAGATGAACGGGTTTTAACTGAAGACTTTAGAAGTAAACGTTGTGATGGTGCTGGAATAAGTAATTTACGTGCCAAGCAATTCAACTCTTTTGTTGGAAGTATTGATGCAATAGGTGCAGTTCAAAACTATAAACAACTGACTAAAGTGATTCAGCTGTTAGCAAGACCTGAATTTGACTCGAAAATGGTCAATAAGGATTATGAGGTTGTCGGTATTGTGCCTTTAGGTGCTGCTTATATTATGGTAAATGATCGTAAAATTGATACTTTATCTAAAGCAGCTGGGAAAAAAGTCGCTGTAATGAGTTTTGACGCAACCCAAAAAAAATTAGTCCAAAATGTTGGTGCTCAACCAGTTACAGTGGATTTAACTTCGGTAGGCGGGAAATTCAACAATAAGGAAGTTGATATTATCGCAGCGCCTGCAATCTTATTTGAACCTTTAGAACTCTATCGTGGAATGACAAGCAAGGGCGAGGTACGAGGCGCAATTATTCGTTTTCCACTCGTTCAAGTAACGGGTACATTGATTATGCATCGAAATAAATTTCCTGCTGGAATGGGGCCTATAGCAAGGGAGATTATTTCCAAGCAATTAACACCGGCTTATAGATTTATTGATCAAACTGAATCTAAAATTGATCCTAAATTTTGGATGAATATAAGAGATGCTGAGAAACCTGGATATTTGAAAATTATGCGCGAAGCTAGAATTCAGATGACAAAAGAAGGGCATTATCATCCTGAAATGATGTCTATTCTTAAAAAGATACGATGTAGTGATGATCCTAAGAATTATGAGTGTGCGCTTCAAGATGAGTAACTAATAATCTAAAAAATAGATTGTTTTTATAATTTTAATCGGTTTTATTTGTTTTTAGCCATGCTTTAAATTACTCACATCTAGGTTAAAGAGTAAATGTGAGATGAAAATTTTTATCGCAGTAGTTACTTCTACTTTGTTGATAAGTGCATGCGCATATGATCCAGTGCATTATGAGCAGCTCAGAATGTCAGAGAATGCTCAACATATGAAATTAAATGGTTAAAAAAAGCCCCCAGATGGGGGCTTTATGCCTATTTCTTTTTAACGATATCGCTCCAAGACACATTAGTTGGCACGCCTGAGTTAAAGCGAACTGATGCGGATGATGAATAATCTTTAGTTTGTTCAACGACAATCTTTTGATTGTACTCATCAATAATTTCTAACTTACCGCCTGCTTTCGGGTAAATTCTCCACCACTCTTTTTCGAATGGTTGAGTTACACTGAAGTTAAATGCATATGAAAAATTAGCATCTTTAGGTTGGCCAACGATTGTACCTTTACTTGACACACTTTGTAATTGTTCATCAAAAAAACGGTATTCATAATCCTGTAGCCCCATATATTCCAATGTAGTGCTAGGGTTATTTTTATCTACAATCTGGAATTTTAAAGGATCTTTTACAGAGTAAATTGCGCCATTAGAACCAACTGTATCTTTTACAATTTTACCAGTGACTAAATATAGTTTAGATGTATCAGTCCACGGTGTATAAAGCGCATTATTAAACTCAACTGTGGTAGAGCTTAATGTTTCAGTAAGCGAAATAGATCCTCCTTTAAATGTTACGACTTCCTTGCCGAAACTAGTTGCACAAGAATCATTACCACTTTTTAGCTTGATTGTTTGAGTAGTTCCACTTTTAGTGAGCTCAGTACAAATTGAATTTCTCAAAATTGTAAATGCACTTGTTCCTTGATCTGTTAATTCAATTACTCTACCTGTACGAGTAATGGGTCCATCACCCAATGTTTCGCCAATCATATGTCCTAATGCTTGATTAAATCGATCATCCATGACATTCAAAGATTCTGAAAAACCAAGCTTTTCTTTAAGTTTTGTTAAAAAATCCTTATCTTTAAAAGGTATAAATGTAGAGCTCACATCGCCTGGTTTAATATAATTACCATTTGGCGTGTCAAGCTTCGAGTCACTTCCACCACCACATGCACTTAGTAATGCAGCAATACTCGCAACCCCAGCCAATTTTACTAATTTAGACATATTCTCTTCCTTTAAATATAAATCTATTCTCATTGTTTATGATGTTTGACTATTAATATGAAGTCTTTAAACAATAAGAAGACATTAAAATGAAATACTTTTTATGTAATTTCTATTAAGAGGAATGATAATTTAAATTCTGGAAAAGTTGCTAGGTCATTATTAACCAAATTTACAAATTAAATGCTTTATTTTTATATTGTTAAATATAATTTAAATATTTATTTAGAATAAAACTAAAAAAAAGTTAATTAAATAACACTACACATAAATATTATAAATTAATTTGAAAAATAAAAATATAGTGTGACTTATTTCAATAAATTTTTATATTTTGAGTAAAGGAGTAAGTTGAGAATTTATGGTATGAATTGAAAAAATAAAACAAGAAAACGTTGAATTATAAATATAGAGAAATTGAAGACTCCGGAGATGCCGCTGCATGTGTCGTTACCCTGAACCCGACGAGTTCAAGGTGGACGCGACGTATACTTGCTGGGTTTCCCACTCGAGGTGGGCATACGCTCTAAATATACAGAACACAATCCATAAGTTTAAGTATCGGCAGGGGAATAGACCCGCTGGCGAACATCCCAGAGTGAAATTAAGTATAACGAAATGAGTGAGATTGGCAAACCTTGGTGTACCCATTATTTGCGTGATAATTCACTCAGTAAAACTGACTGTGCAAACTTAGATCAAATTTATACAGTTTTTTCAACGTCTTCCAAGATTGTTGCAAGTAAGCGTTCACAATGAGAATATTCTTGTAAGGATTTGTTCATTATTAAAACTTCTTGCATAAGCTCTAAAGCCACCATGATAACGAGCTTATTGTGTTCTACGTTAGGTGCTTTTCTACGAAATTCTTGAAATTTCTCATTCAGCAAATCACCAGCACGTTGTAAATCATCTTTCCGATCTTGAGTGGTTGAAAGTCTAAATGTTTGTTCAATTAGTCTTAACTCGACTGTAACGACTTCAGACATAATTATGCTTCCTCATTTTGTTCAGCCGGATTTTCTAATTGTTGGATTTCTTGGGCATGATGATCTTGATCAGTACCTAAAATGGCCAATCGTTGAATGATTTGCTCAACCTTAGTTTTAGCGAGTTCATTTTTTTTGATTAAACGTTGATTTTCAGCCTTCAATTCATCAATTTCTTTTTGAGCTTGACGTTGTTCAGCCAACATTTTTTCTTTGATGACTCTCAACTCATTCCTTTCAGCCAAGATTTCCTGAAATCTATTTTTTAAATCAGTACAACTCTTTTCTAAACGACTATAACGTTCTGCTAAAGCAGTAGCATCTTGATTTAAAGTTTTATAAATACCATCCAATTGATTGTATTTGTCATTTAGACTTTCAATCTGTTCTTGCTTTTGAGTGATGACGCTATTTTTTTGAGCAGTTTGAGTTTGATGAGTTTCCTGAAGTTCTTTCTGCTTAGCTTCAAGAGAACTATTCATTTGTTCGGTTTCGGACAAACGATGTTTAAGCGTGCCTAAATGCGTTTGTAAACGCTGTAATTGTTCTAACATAACGAGGTCGCGTAGTTTCGCAATCAAAGGTAATATATACAGAAGTATAGAGATTGGAAAAGCGAATGCAAGACGATATTTCAGGTTGGACAGATTGGAACCAACAATTCGGTTCAATTGAGGAAATTACTAGTCCTAGTGAGTTACATGGTCTACTTACAGGTATTGTTTGTGTAACTGAACCGCCATCTCATGAGGAGTGGATACAAATTTTGTCTACATTGAATGTGCCTCAATTAGAACCTACTGCGCTTAATTTACTGGCTGAGGAATCTGAAGATGTTTCGCATGCTTTATCAGAAGATGAATTAGATTATTTACCCATTTTGCCTGATGATGAACATGTATTGTCTGAGCGTGTTCAAGCTTTAGCAGATTGGTGTGCTGGAGTAGTATTGGGGTTTGGATTAGCGTCTGGGCATATTCGTACTGATGAATCTGAGTTGATTGAACACTTGCAAGATATTGCAGCAGTAGAGTTTGAAGATTCTGATAATGATGAAGAAGGTGAAATTAGCTATCAAGAACTTTATGAATTTGTTCGATTAATTCCAGTGAGTTTATCTGTTGGACGAACCAAGATTGCTGTTGAAGAAAGCTCATTACTGAAACATGCAAAACCAACAATTTCAAAAAAAAATGAGCAAAGTGTCGTTGAGATGTTTACACCTCATCGACCAAGTTGATTACATTTAATCAAGAGTACTACTTAACTTATAAGTAGTACTATATTTTCTTAAATTAAATAGCCTAAGCTGCAGAAAAGATATGAAACTTACTCAATCAGATTTTCAAAAACGACGTGATCAATTAGCCGCAGAGATAGGCTTAAGAAGCATTGCAATTATTGCAACACGTGAAGAAATGTTTAGAAATCGTGATGCTGATTATAAATATCGCGCTGATAGTAGCTTTTTTTATCTAACGGGGTTTGCAGAGCCTGAAGCAGTTGCTGTAATTGAAACATTTGATACTGAAGAAGAAGGTTATACTTATAGTTTATTTTGTCGTGAACGCAATCGAGAAATGGAAATCTGGACAGGTTACCGTGCAGGGATTGATGGTGCAGTCGATGATTATGATGCGGATGAAGCTTATGCGATTGATCTACTAGACGAAGAAATCATCGCAAAGCTTCAAGGAAAAGAAAGATTATTTTATAGAATTGGTCAACAAGCCAGTTTTGATGCAAAAATTACAAAATGGATTGCAGAAGCAAGTGGTGAAAGCCGACGTGGTACCGCTGCACCGACACAATTGATTCAGTTAGATACAATTTTAGATGAGATGCGTCTACACAAAGAGCCAAAAGAAATAGAGTTAATGCAAATCGCATCTGATATTTCTGCTCAAGCACATATGCAAGCGATGAAATCTGTACGACCAGGAATGATGGAATATGCTTTAGAAGCGGAACTGAATTATATTTTTGGTAAAAATGGCTGTGTACCATCGTATAACAGTATTGTGGGTGGTGGTGAAAATGCTTGTATATTGCACTATGTTGAAAATAATAAACAACTCAATGACGGCGATTTAGTTTTAATAGATGCAGCTTGTGAGTATGAGTTTTACGCATCAGATATCACTCGAACATTTCCAGTAAATGGTAAATTTAATCCTCAACAAAAAGCGCTTTATAATATAGTGCTCGATGCACAAATCGCTGCAATAGATGCGGTTAGAATTGGTAACTCTTACAAAGAGCCACACTACGTTGCTGTTCGTATTTTAGTGCAAGGCTTGCTTAATCTTGGAATCATGCAGGGTGATCTCGATGAAATCATTGAGACAGAAGCCTATCGTCAATTTTATATGCATGGAACTGGTCACTGGTTGGGCATGGATGTTCATGACGTAGGGGCATATAAAGTCGATGGAGAATGGCGAACATATCAAGAAGGTATGGTGGTGACCATTGAGCCAGGATTATATATTGCTCCTGATGATGAAACTGTTGATCCAAAATGGAGAGGGATTGGTATTCGTATTGAAGATGATATTGTTGTCACTCAAGATGGACCGAGAAACCTGACTGCTAAAGTAGTGAAAACTATTGAAGATATCGAAGCATTGATGGCGAGTTAACCATTGTCACAAATCTCAAAAGTCGATGGAAGCATCGGCTTTTTTTTCAATGTCATATTCAATATTGAAAAATGAATTATGGCTTCATCTTGAATAACGCTAATTCATTATAAAAAGTAAAAACTTTATTGTAAGATGAATTTGATTAAGAATTTATGTGTATGCAGCTATTGCTTGCTTTTATAAGGATCAAAACATGCAACAAGAAGTCATCATTGTCGGTGGTGGAATGGTCGGATTAAGCCTTGCTCTTATGCTGGCTAAAACTAACATTGCAGTGAAATTGTTAGAGGCGATCAGCTATCCTAACTATGATGATGCTAACCTTGCACCATATCATTCAAGTTTTGATGCCCGTAATAGTGCGCTGTCACGTCGAAGCGTGCAAATTTATCAAGAATTGGGAATCTGGGATTCACTGCAACAATATGCAACGCCTATTTTAGAAGTAAATATCACAGAAGAAGGAAGCTTCGGTAAGGCACGTTTAATTGCGGCTCAAGAGAAAGTAGAAAGCTTTGGTCAAGTGATTGAGAATGCATGGCTTGGACGAGTATTGTTATCAGAAGTCAAAAAAAATCCACTCATTGAGTTAATTGATGGTGTTCAAGTGACGTCACTTAAACAGGATGAACATTTAGCTTATCTCGAAGCATCAAAAGCGAATGAACATTTGCAGTTTAAATCCAAATTAGTCATAGCAGCAGATGGACGTGATTCTTTCTGTCGAAAAGCACTTGGTGTTGGTGCATCAGTGCATGATTATGATCAAGTGGCGATTGTCACTACAGTGCAGACATCCAAACCTCACTCCCATGTCGGTTTTGAACGTTTCAGCCCACTTGGTCCTTTAGCATTGTTGCCTTTACCTGGTGAATACCGTCGCTCTGTTGTTTGGCCAGTGCCTAAAGGTACTGAGGGAGAGTGGTTAGGTGATGAAAATGATCAGCATTTTTTAGATGCTCTTCAAAAAACCTATGGCGATCGAGCTGGTAAATTTGAGAAAACTGGTCGTAGATTTAGTTTTCCTTTATCTCAAGTTTTGGCTGAAAAACAAGCAGTAGGACGTGTTGTACTTATGGGTAATGCTGCTCATACGATTCATCCAGTCGCAGGACAGGGTTTTAATTTGTGTATGCGTGATGCATATGTATTGACCCGATATTTAAAACAACAAGTCATCAAAAATGCCGATTTAGGTGAAGCTGCTGTACTGAAAGAGTATGAAAAATCTCGACTCAAAGATCAGCAACGTGTGATTAAGTTTTGTGATTCTGTGGTGCGAGGCTTTAGTAATCAAAATCCAATCCTAAAATTTGTGCGAAATACAGGTCTAATGTGCTTTGAAAATATTCCAGGTATTAAGCCACTCGTTGCCAATTATGCAATGGGGTTAAAAGCATGAATGATGCTATTTTAGATGTCGTGATTGTGGGTGGTGGTTTAGTTGGTGGATTAACGGCTTTATTGCTGGCTAAAGGTGGAGTTCAAGCGACTGTACTTGATGCAGCACCGATATTGGATCACGAGAAGACCTTAAAATCATTGAATCCTCGTGTACTTGCATTGAGTCAAGCCACTATTCATTTGCTTAAGCATGTTCATGTATGGGATAAGTTGGCTCGTCAACAACCCTACACGGGAATGCAGGTGTGGAACAAAAATGGCTTTGGTGAAATCAATTTTGGAACATCAGCGCATTCTAAACCTGATCAAGCACAAATATTAGGTTCAATGGTCGAACCAAGTATCTTAAACCTTGCGATTCAGAGCATGATGATCGACCAGATTGATGATTACCGTACTCAGATTCAAGTGAAACGTATTGAGCAAGGAAATGGTTGTTGGATTCTTCATCTCGCTGATCAAACTCAATTGAAAACGAAACTTTTAATTGGTGCGGATGGTGCAAACTCATTCGTACGTGAACAAGCCATGATTGATTTGGATGTTTTGGATTATCATCAGGCTGGTATTAGCTGTGCGATCAAGACGGAACAAGCTCATCAACATGTTGCGAGACAAATCTTCTTAGAAACAGGGCCACTGGCTTTTCTCCCAATGGCAAGTTTAGAAGATCAAGAATATGGTCATTGGCAATCCATTGTATGGACTTTACCAGATGATTATGCAGACGAATTTGCGTCACTCTCAGATGAAGATTTTGTACAATTACTGACACGAGAGAGTCATCATATGTTGGGCAAAGTATTAGCCGCAACGCCTCGAGCAAAATTCCCACTGAAAGCACGAGCTGCTCAACGATATATTAAAAATGGCTTAGCGCTAATTGGTGATGCAGCCCATGTTATTCATCCACTTGCAGGTCAGGGGGTGAATATTGGTTGCCTTGATGCAGCAATTCTATGCGATGCGCTACTTTCGGACTACGCACGTGGCGTTTGGGCTCATGAGCAAACTTTATTGAAATATGAGCATCGCCGTAAATTTCAAAACGATGCCATGATGCATAGTATGTCTATGATTGGGTGGATGGAATCTGCTCCTGTTTTTCCTATTGTTTGGGCGAGAAACTTTGGTTTGAAACAAGTTGAAAATATCAGTGCGTTAAAATCGGCGTTTATGTCGCAAGCGAATGGTTTGAGTCAGCTCAGTAATACAAGATATCAAGTGAATTGAAATCTGATCTAAAAAGAATCATCAGTATATATTTTTTTACCAATATGATTAAAAAATATACAAATGAGGTGCTTTAGATACTATGCGAACGATAAAGAGCTTGATACATTTCTCTAAAAATCAAAGCACGTTCCAATCAGGTGCGTGAAAACATTGATGGGGAGTTTGAAATGACAGACGCAAATGATTTTGATGACAACGAAGACAGTGTTGTAGACGAAAATGAATCACAAGCAGCAGAAAAAGGTGCGGCCGTAAGTGACGTTACTGTATCTGATGCCGATGTCGCTGAAGCTGAAACATTAACAGTGACAGCTAAACTCAAACAACGTCAGGCACTGGAAGATGAAGTTGCTGCTTTTCTAGCACGTGGTGGTCGTATTACTGAAGTTCCACCTGATGAATCAATAAAAGATTAATAAAAAAAGCACCATCAATATGGTGCTTTTTTATTTTGCTTAATCATTCGCGCCACTGAGCTCTAGCGCGCGTTGATATGCCACTTTCTTTTTGATTCCAGTGAGATCAGCTGCAAGTTGAGATGCTGCTTTTACAGATAAATTTTGCAATAAACGATTGAGTAATTTATCTAATTCTTCTTGCTGCATGTCTTTTTCAGTGGCTGCTCCAGCAATGACCAATACAATTTCCCCTTTTTGCTGGTGATGATCATTTGCAATAAATGATTGTAAATCTCCAAGGGTCATTTTTTTGATTGTTTCGAAGGTTTTGGTAATTTCACGTGCAAACCCGACTTCACGGTCAGCCCCGAACACAGAGACCATATCCGTTACAGAGTCTAGGATTCGATGTGGTGCCTCATAGATAATCATGGTATGCGTGTTGTCTTTCAGTTTATTTAATTGAATAAGACGTTGTGATTGTTTCGAAGATAGAAATCCTTCAAAACTAAAGTGATCACTGGGTAGACCCACAGCGCTTAATGCTGCGATAGCTGCACATGCACCTGGAACAGGAACGACACGAATACCATGGTCCTGAGCTGCACGAACCAATTTAAAACCAGGATCACTGATCAATGGTGTACCTGCATCACTGACGAGTGCAACATTTTCACCATTTTTTAACTTATCGATAATTATATCAATTTTGTTACTTTCATTGTGATCATGGCACGCTGTAAGCGGAGTTGAGATATCATAGTGTTTCATTAAAAGAGCGGACTGACGTGTGTCTTCTGCCGCGATAAGAGAGACAGACTTTAAAACATCAATTGCTCTATAAGTCATGTCATCTAAGTGCCCAATTGGCGTCGCTACAACAAATAACTGAGCACTCATAAGGTTTCTCCATGTTGGATCTATTAAGAATAAAAAAAGAATTCATTGGTATTGGCTTATGGGGAATGATTTTCCAAGCCCAAGCGGAAGTATTGGTTATTTTACCTGATTCAGGCCCTATGGCGCGAGCCAGTAATAGTATTAAAAATGGTATTGATGAGGCTTATCAAAAGTCTAAAAGTGAAATGCCAATCAAATATGTCAATTCGGATCAAAAACGATTAAAAGAGATCCTAAAGACGCAAGTCAGTCAAAACACCAAACTTATTATTGGTCCACTAGCGAGACAGGATGTCGAAGCAATAATGAAAGAACCGCTTAAAATTCCTGTTTTAGCACTGAATGAAGTTCCTTCTAAGCATGCAAAAGTGTGGCAGTTTAGTTTATCGAAAACTGATGATGCTCAAGTCTTAATTAAACAGATTGAAAAGGATCGAGTTCAACATCTCTATATATTGCGTGAGTCTGGTACTGAGTCTGAGAGCTTAAGCTTTGTAAATGCCGTGTTTAAAAATTTTCATGGTAAATTTTCTCTAGTCCAACAATTGCCTGATATAAAGTCAAATGAAGGGGTGTTGCTTTTAGGCAGTATGGCGTGGATCAACTCATTGAAGAATAAGCCTTCAAAACGTTTGTATGTTCAGGCTTTTGCTATTGATCATAATATGGATATTCCGAAGGGAACTAAATTCTGTGATGTACCAGTCATGGTTCAATTTTTAAAAAAAACTAATCAAACAACAGAAAATACTGCTGCATTCCAACGTCTTAATGCCTTCGGTCAAGATGTTTGGCGTTTGGCGGATTTGATGTTGAAAACGAAGAATCCTGATCAAATATCAATTCAAGGTCAGACTGGGCATTTGAGTTTTAAAGAGCATCGGATCGAAAGAAAACCTGCGTGCTTCGAGAAAACATGGTTTAGATTAAAAAATATTTAAGAGGACTTAAATGGATGAGTTCTCAACAATTAGGTAGATGGGCTGAAGACCAAACTGAAAAAGTATTGATCTCACAGGGTTATATTGTGCTGGCTCGAAATTTTCATTCTCGTTATGGTGAGATAGACCTGATTGCTCAACGTGATCCTGAGCTTGTATTTGTTGAGGTCAAAGCCAGATCAAAAACAACCTATGCTTCAGCCCTAGAATCAATATCATCGAGCAAGCAAATTAAAATTGCGAAAACAGCAATGTCATTTCTTCAAAAATTTCCAAGCTATACAGAGTTTTATTATCGTTTTGATGTGTTTTGTTTTGATTTTCATAAAAAAATTGCAAAACCGTTACAGCATGAAATTTCTGATATAGATTATGATCTCGAGTGGATTGAAAATGCATTTACAATAAATGCAGACTTGATTAATCTATGAACCGAATGAGCTAAGCCATTTCCAACAATAGAAAAAATTCAAGTTTCACGAGGAGACGGATTGAGTGTTGAAGCGTATTGTAATTTCGATGGCGTGTGTTGCTAGTCTTTCAGGCTGTGCAAGTTTTATTTCAGGTGGAACTGGCGCAGAACCAGTTGGGGTGGTGAGTGGAGCTCGTTCATTAGGTCAGGTATTTATTGACTCTTCAATTGAACGAACAGCAAAAATCAATTTATACAAATTGGATGCTCGTTTTAAACAATCTCGAGTCAATGTGAATAGCTTTCACAGTAATGTCTTGTTAACAGGTCAAGTGCCTGATGCGCATTTGAAACAGTTAGCAGAAGATAATGTTCGAGCGATGAGTGATGTGAAATCTATTCATAATTACATCACAGTTGGTCCTCAAATTGGTTACTCTACCATTATGCAAGATGCGACTGCGACAGCGAACACACGTGGCTTAATTATGCGCGCGCCAGTTGTATCAGACAGTAAAGTCTTGGTTCACACTGAGGATGGTGTGTTGTATGTGATGGGGCGCTTAAATACAGCTGAAGAGCAAGATCTCATCGAAGTGTTGCAACGTGTGGGAAATGTCACAAAAATTATCACTTTGATTGATAATGTGGAATCTGCTCAAGTAGGCGCAGGTGTTCAATCATCATCACTTATGAACCCGTCAGCGGTGACTACTCAACCTTATGTTGAAACACCCGTTGCAATTGATCCTGATGCTGGTGTTAGTTACCAATAATGTCGAATAAGATTGCGCAATTTTTTCCGAAATCAGTTCAGTTAAAACTGACCGAATTGAATCAAAAACTAAATGCTTTTCGCCCATATAATTTGGGTGGTTTGGCATTAAATCAATTGACCTCAAATAAAGGCTATTCTGTAAAAAGAAATATTGCTTATGGTCTTAAAGCTCGGCAACGACTGGATCTTTATGTTTGCCAAGCGCCAGCGAATAAACCTTTAGTTATATTCGTGCATGGTGGTGCATGGAGTAGAGGAAGTAAGGACGATTACAAGTTTCTTGGAGAAAGTTTGACACGTGCTGGATATAACCTCGCCGTAATAAACTATCATCTGGCGCCAGAACATATTTTTCCTCATTACGTAACTGACCTTGCAGATTCAATTCAGTATTTAATCAAAAGTGCTGATAAATATGGTATTTGTGCAGATCAAATAGCGCTTATCGGACATTCTGCTGGTGCTTTTAATGTGATGTCACTGATTTACCATCCTTCATTCATTGACTTTGAAGGGCGAGATCGAATTAAAGCGTTGATTGGTTTGGCTGGACCCTATCACTTTAACTATCTAGGTGATCATTTATCTGAACATGCATTCGATAAAGCAGTAAATTTCAAAGCGGTGATGCCATACTATTTTGTAGAGAAAAATAATATTCAGCACTATATTTTTCTAGCAGATCAAGATACGTTGGTAAAAGATCATAATTCTGAAGAGATGCATCAAGCACTGTTAGCTGTAGAGAATCATAGCCAGCTCATTCGGGTGCCTCGTACTGGACATGTATCAATCATGGCAACAACTGCCACATTATTTGATCGACTCTTCAAAACTCGATCTCTCATCCTGAAAGTTTTAGAAGAGTCCTTCAAATAAATCTATAACGATTCGGATTTGATTTATTCAGATTTGAAAGGAGTATTGTGAATGACATGTTGAATCATGGCATGCGCAATACTTCCTGCAAATGGAATTTCTGGTAAATCATCAAATTTAAAGAATTGGGCATCACTAATTTCATCTTCTTGAAGCACAATGTCACCTGAATCATACTCGGCCCGAAAAGCAATCATTAAATTACTTGGGAATGGCCAAGGTTGGCTGGCAAGATATTGAATATTTTTAACGTTTAGACCAATTTCTTCCATGGTTTCGCGTTGCACAGCCTCTTCTAAAGTTTCACCAACTTCGACAAAACCTGCAATTAATCCATACATATTGGATTTATTTTTTGCATTTTTCGCCAGCAAAATTTCATTGTCACCTCGTGTGATTACGGTAATGACACAAGGTTGAACACGAGGGTATTGGTGATAATTACATGCTGGGCAGATCATGGCATATTCTGAACGGTGCACATCTGTTTCTGTACCGCAATGACTGCAAAATTTATGATTACGACGCCATTCTAATAATTGAACTGCTCGGCTCGCTTGTTCAAATTGTTGCTTAGACCATTGAGTGATCAACTGTCGAATTGGCACAAGTTGATAACCTTCAGGAATCGCTTCTTCAATATGTAGATCTCGTGCAATTACCTGATCACCAGATTTGAAAATCAGATCACTCTCTAAACGTTCAACACGTGGTAATTGGAAGTTTTCATCGACGAGAAGTTGGTGTTGTTTAAAAATATAAGCAACAGAGAGTTCAGACATTAGGCAACCGCTTTAATTTTTTGACTGCTGATGAGTGCAGTCTCAGATACTGATTTATGAATAGGATAATCATACTTCAAGCCATCAAGATGAAGTTCTAGACTGGCAAGCACATCTAGAATGTGCTGAAGTTGTTGATGGGTGAGTGATTTCTGAATATCGTAATAGTGTTCAACCGCCTCAGCACTATTTTTTAGCGCATTACTTAATATTTGAGCATCAAGAAATAGAGCAGCACCGCTTAATTGTCTTAAATTGGTTGTGATGTTTAATAAATCATTTGTGTCTTGAACATCATTGTTTTGAAAAAGTTTATCGCCTAGTTCTTGCAAGAGAATTCGAGCTTCTTTTTGCAGCGTTTCATGTGCATCATCTAGCCGATCCAGTGATATATTCATATTATTCACATCAAGTTGAATGCGAGTTGGTGCAAAATTTCGCTTCAAAATCCCGATAGAGTTCATAGCCGATAGCATGCTGTTCATTAATCGTTGAGCAAAATCGGCATTTTGTTGAATATAGGTTCGATGAAAATGATCTGCTTGCAGTTTCATCTCTGCATAAGCTTCATTAAGATTCATGACTAAAAAGATATTTGCCATACGATACAGCTTTAAGCGAATATCTAAAATTTGATCGTCGGTAAAACTTTGATAGTGACTTTCTATATCTAATCTTAATTGATTCAATTCTTCTGTAATCAAGTGAGCAACGGTATCCATTGTTCTTTGATCAGGTCCAAACAGATGGCGACTAAAAATTTGTAGTTGAACATCAGTCAAAATGTTGTCCGAGATTTGAAAATACTCACGAAGCATTTGTGAATCGTAGTTTTCTTGGCTAATACAAATCGCTAAAGCATCAGCAAAGTCAGTTTCATCGACCTGAAAATGCTGGGGTGCATTTAAAAACTCCCGAATTTGACTGCCAATTTTAGCCAACCATTTTAGGCGTGCATCACTGAGAATGAGTTGGTCAAGTTGATTAAATGCGATTTGCATCAGAAGCCAATATTGTTGACTCGGTGTTTCAAGAGAGAGCAGTGCTATATGATCTACAATGAGTTTAAAACGATCAAAATCGTCTTCAGTTTCATTTTGCGTCACTAATTTTATTAAACAATCTTTATATAGTGTATTCCAATAATCAGATGAATTAATCTGATTCGATGAAGCTTGCGGTGTTAAAGTTAATTGTTTCTGAGTGGTCTGAATTCCATTACCCAAAGCTGTGCAAGGGATGTTCAATACTCGCTCAAGATGGTTAAGTGTATCTAAGAGAAATTGGGGGACATCGACTTCACGTAAGCAAATAAATTCGATATATCGCTTTAGCATCGTTGTACCATCACTTAATGCAGCAGCGTATTTCAGGTTTTTTGCAGTTGGATTTTGCATCATCTTTGACATGACTTGCGCACAGTAGTGTGCAAGTTGTGCGAGATGAGGAAGCTCGATCATGGCAAAAACTTGATTGGATTGCTCAAGTCGAATGAATGCGTCATCTATCCCAAAAGGAAGTGTTTGATCCTCGATAAGCTCTGATACTGTATTTTCGACCTGATCGATGATTTGATCAATTTCTTTTTTAACAATAAGTAATGCTGTAGGGTCAAAATAAATTGAACTTTGATAAGACATCGATCGAAACCTATGTTGGCCATTAATTTTGCTTAGAGCCCAGATAAGGGGAATTTTTGCTCTAAATGAATATAGCCGAACTGATCGTACTTTACAAAATGAATCAAGCAGATGGCAGATTATTTAGCAAATAAACACGGCTCACCATTTTTTTCTTGGTAATCTTCGATCCATTTTTGGTGTGCTGCTAATTCCTCATCAGAAGCATAAATGATTGGTAAATCTACCTCAATTTTTTGATACTGATTTTGTCCAGTTTCAGAATGATGATCATGCGCTGAGAGTGCATCGATATCAAATGAAACTTGACCACCTGTCATGGCTAAATAAACATCTGACAGAATTTCTGCATCCAGTAAGGCGCCGTGGAAGGTACGATCACGCTGTGGAACTTCGTAGCGTTTCACTAATGCATCCAATGAGTTCTTTTGACCTGGATGTTTCGCTTTTGCCATTGCAAGTGTATCGGTCACTGCGCAGACTTCTGAAAGCGTACCAAAGCCAGCACGTTTGAACTCCATATCTAAGAAGTTCATATCGAAAGTTGCGTTGTGTGCGATAATTTCTGCACCTTTTAAGTACTTGTACAGTTCAGCAGCGATTTCTTCAAATATAGGTTTATCTTTCAAAAAATCATCAGAAATACCGTGAATCGCTTCAGATTCACCGACTGGTTTTTTGGGATTGATATAAATGTGAATTGAACTTCCTGTCAGTTTACGATTGATCATTTCAATCGCACCTACCTCGATAATACGGTCTGTATCTTGATAATAAAAACCTGTAGTTTCCGTATCTAAAATCAGTTGGCGTGGTCCCTGTAAATTTAAACGAGCAGGTGTGACCACAATATGTGGATGCGATTTTTCAGCTAACTGAGGAACGCTTTGTTCTACAGATTCAGAATTTAAGTCCTGTGCATCAACTGTCTTAATAATATCCTTAACAATATCTGAGGAGTTAGAGGTGACTTCGTCCGTGCTGTATTCAGCTTGATCATCATTTTCTGCTAATTCAATTTCAACTTCTTCTTCAACTTCTTCATCTTGATCATTGAGATCTAAACCAAACGGATCATTGAGCAACCAATCTTCAGACTGTTTTTTTTTATCATTCGCTTGCAGGGAGTTTTTAAATTGTTCAGCCGTTTGGTCAGCGCCTTGATTAGCTAACTGATCTGCCATTTCATTGCCTGGATGTCCTGCATGACCTTTAATCCAGTTCCATTCAATGTCTCGACCTTGACAAACTTGATCCAAAGTTTGCCATAAATCAGGATTTTTTACGTCTTTCCAATTTTTCTTTTTCCAACCACTGATCCATTCAGTAATACCGCGTTTTACATAGTTTGAGTCTGTCCAAATGATAAGCTTTGTATCAACAGGACAAAATTTGATTCCTTCGATTGCAGCGGTTAACTCCATACGATTATTGGTCGTGTCTGGTTCACCACCACATATTTTATGTTCTGTATCCTTAGTGATGATGTATGCACCCCAGCCACCTAGCCCAGGATTACCACGACATGCGCCATCAACATAAAGTGTTATTTCAGACATAGTTTGAACCAATCAATCGAATAAAGTGTTGAACATCAAGTTCGGAAATTTTATTGTATACGTAAATGCGAAACATCAGTGCGATAACTGGATATTTTTTAATGTCTTGTAACATTTATAAGCAATTACTCATCAAGAAGAGACTTGCCTGAACAACGAGCTCCTCTAAAATGGCTTATATAAAATAAATTTACTATGCGTCTTTCGGAATTTGTATGTCTAAAACAACCACCGCAGTGTGGCAGCCATCTGCAACTTTTTTATTTAAAATTTCAGTAATTACTTCCGCAGTAACCGGATTAGGCGTAATGACTGGCTGTACAGCGAGTCCCACTTCTGCAAAGACGCAAAAGACGAATCAACTCGGCATGTTAGATGCCAGTAGTTTAGATTCACTTGAAGATCTTTTATCTGCAACTGATATGCGTGCAGTTGAAGGTGATCGTTTACTTATTTTAAAGCACGGCGATGTTTGGAAACGTATGACCGTTGGTTTTAAAATGGATGAAACAAAGTGGGATCCACGGATTGATGCTCAAAGAAGTTGGTTTATTACGCGTCAGCCTTATCTGGATCGTTTATCCGCTCGAGCTTCTCGTTATCTTTATCATACTGTAAAGGAAGCAGAGCGCCGTGGATTACCTACAGAACTTGCTTTACTTCCCGTCATTGAGAGTTCCTATGATCCTGCTGCAACGAGTTCAGCGGCAGCTGCAGGGATGTGGCAATTCATCCCAAGTACAGGTCGTATTTATGGATTAAGACAGACTAATTTGTATGATGGACGCCGTGATGTAGTTGAGTCTACACGTGCAGCCTACGAGTTTTTAGGAAGTTTATATAACCAATTCGGATCATGGGAATTAGCTTTAGCGGCTTATAACGCTGGTCCTGGACGTATTCAACAAGCGATTAACCGTAATAAGGCTGCTGGGTTACCTACAGATTATTGGTCATTACGTTTGCCTCAAGAGACAATGAACTATGTTCCACGTTTCCTTGCGGTTGCACAGATTATCAAATCCCCTGAAAAGTATGGCGTAAGATTACCACCAATTGCGAATCGTCCTCACTTTAGAGAAGTTCCAGTTCCAGCAGGTGCGAGTTTAAGCGAAATTGCTTCTTTGACAGGCTTAAGTCGTGCAGAACTTTATCAACTGAATCCAGGGCATCGTGGTGATATTATTGATCCTCAAAGTCTACAGCGAATTTTAATTCCAGCAGATTTAAATCCAAATATTGATCGTAAATTGAAAGCACTTAAACCAAGCAGTACAGGTCTATGGGCGAGCGCTTCAAGCCCTGTTTCTACATCTACGCCAGCAACCACAATTACAACGACAGTAAATACACCAAAAGCTTCAAATGCTTCCGTATTGGCAACTCAAACAGCGAAGCCAGTTAATAATACTCAAACACCTTCAGTTTCTACAACAATTTCAACTTCGAAGGGTAGGACTCCTTCTGGTTCTGATGCATTGGCAGCTTTTGCTGCTTCGGCAGTGGTGCCAAGCGCACCTCGTATACCTGTTGCTGTTACACCGGCGCAAAATGTTAAACCTGTACGTGTAGAACCAGAAATCACTGCTGAAGAAAAAGCCAAAATCTTAGCTTCAATTGCACCTGAAAAAAACACAACAACTACGAGTTCTGATCAAATTATTGCCTCGGTCATTGAGCCACAGGCCACTGAAGCAGAAAAAGCGGAAGTCGTTAGAGAGATTAGTGCCATTGCACCTCAAGGTACTGAGATTGTCGATCCGTTGGATGGCAAGATTAAATTAACTGCGATTCAAACAAGTCAGTCTGTGGCAGCAGGACAAGGTTCAGAAGTTAAAGTTGGCTTTGCTTATCCTAAATCTGTAGCAGAAAGTACATTGCCTACTTCTGAGGAAGCCCAGCTTAATCAAGGCAAGGCATTTAAGAAAACTGAAAGTGAAGTGGTTGTAGAACCACCTAAGGGTAAGCGTAGTACGTATACGGTGCTCCCTGGTGACACGCTGGCAATTATTGCAATGAAAAACGGCGTAAGTTGGAGAGATATTGCAAAATGGAACCAAGTAGATCCAAATGCAACCTTATATGTAGGTGCGACCCTATATCTCTACGATGCTAAACCAGTGACATCTGCTCAGAAAACGGATGTAAAGCCAGCAACTTATATTGTAAAAGCAAATGATAGTCTGACTAGTGTTGCAAACCAGTTTGATTTAAGTGTCCAACAATTGGCTGAATTGAATGGTCTGACTATCAATAGTAATTTACTGGTTGGGCAGAAGTTAAATCTAATCCAGTCTCAAGCATCTAAATCAAGCAAAACTGAACAAGCGCTAACTAAGGTTCAAACGAAATCTTATACGGTCAAACGCGGTGAATACTTAAAGTTAATCGCTGATCGATACGGACTTTCGACTCAAGAGTTAGCGTCATTAAGCTCAGGACTGAAAGCTGATAGTAGCCTGTACGCGGGTCAAAAAATTAATGTTCCTTTAGAAGAAGTGCAATCTGCTACAGCTTCATCAACGACTCGCGCGAGTAATGCTAAAACTGTACCGGAAATTCAGACTGAAACTTACCGCGTACAACGAGGAGATACGTTGTACAACATTGCAAATGCGAATAAGTTAACCGTTGTTGAGTTGGCGACACTGAATAATTTGGATATTGAAAAAGGATTAATGGTTGGTCAAACCATTAAAGTACCAGCGGGATCTAAAGTACCAGAGCAATATGTTGTTCAATCAGGCGATAGCTTGAATGCCATTGCAAGCAAATATAATCTTTCTGTTGCACAGTTAGCAGAAATGAATGGCTTACGAACGAATGCAGGATTACAAGTTGGGCAAAAGCTGAATTTGAAAGAAGATGAAAATAAAGCTTCCACAAAGCCGAGTTCGACACGAAATAATTCGGTTGCTGAGAAAGTGGAGTCTCACACTGTGAAAAGTGGAGAGACCTTAGCAAGCATTGCGCGACAATATGATATGTCGCTTCAATCATTACTTACGTTGAATGATCTAAACTCGAGATCAGTCATTCAAATTGGTCAAAAATTAAAAGTAAGTGGCGATGTTGAAAAGACAGCAGCGAGTACTGAAAAAACAACAGTCCGTCAATCAAAATCGCGAGATACAGAGGATTATGTTGTCAAATCAGGCGAGTCTCTTCATGTTATAGCTACACGATTTGATATGACTGCAAAAGAACTTGCTGACCTCAATAAGCTGAACCTACGTGCTGGATTACAAAGAGGTCAAATTATTCAAGTTCCTAAAGTCGTCAAAGATTATAAAGTCCGTAGTGGTGATTCCCTGTACAGAATTGCGAATCGATTTGGTATAGACATTGATCAGCTTGCAGAAATGAATGGTTTGAAACCAAACACACCTTTACAGATTGGTGCTACGATTAAAGTTCCACATTCTTAAGTCTGCTTAAGCAATCAGGAATTTCATTTCGAGATGTGCATTTCATCAACTTTGTCAAAAGCAAAGTTTATTTTCCTCTTCTTGCCCATTCATATCAGTGCATGGGCAAATCTTCAAACCACGCCTTATATTGCTTTACAGTCAAAACCGAAATATCTGAATTTAGATGCGATGCCATATGCCAACCCATATGCACCAAAGGGTGGAAAGTTGGTGAAAGCGGCTGATGGGACATTTGATAATCTAAACGGTATGAATGGGCAAGGGAGTTGGGTTGAAGGCACAAATTACTTGTTCGATACGCTATTTTCAAAGTCGTTAGATGAACCAAATGTGTTTTATCCACTTTTGGCTGAGAAAATTCAGTTTGATCCAAGCCGAACAAAATTTGTGATTTTTCATTTAAATCCACGTGCTCGATTTAATGATGGATCTCCTGTACTGGCTGAGGATGTTAAATTCACGTTTGAAATGTATTTAACCAAAACCAATCCCGGTTTACAGATGTATTTGTCTGATTTAGATAAAATTCAGGTTCTGTCTAAACATGCCGTAAAAATGGTATTTAAATCAGAAAGTAATACAGAAATGCCAGCAATACTTTCACAGATGCCCATTTTTTCTAAAAAGGATTGGGAATCTAAAGATTTTAGTCGAGCAACACTCAAACCCATTTTAGGATCAGGGCCATATACAATTAAAAATCTTGATGCTGGTCGTAGTATTACCTATCAGCGTAATCCCCATTATTGGGCTAAGGATTTACTTGTAAATCGTGGTCGTTATAATTTTGATCAAATTAAATATGTTTATTACCGTAGTTCGGACATTGCATTTGAAGGATTTAAAGCTGGACAATATACATTTCACCAAGAGAAATTTGCTCGTAAATGGAAGACGGAATACAACTTTCCAGCATTTAACTCAGGGTTGGTTAAAAAATATAGTGTAGCTTTACAAAACCCTGCTCCGACACAAAGTATCGTTTTTAACACACGAAAAAAACCGCTAAATGATATCTATTTTAGACAAGCAATGACCTATGCTTATGACTTTGAATGGCAAAATAAAGCATTGTTTTATCAACAATATCAACGTTTACAAAGTCATTTCCAGTTTAGTGAGCTAGAGGCAAAGTCAGTCCCAAGTCCTAAAGAATTAACAATATTAAAACCTTATTTATCTCGGTTACATCCTTTACAACGAGAAGGAGTATTAAAAGCGTGGAAATATCCTATCACTGATGGTACAGGCTACAATCGTAAAGGCTTACTCACTGCTCGGAAAATTTTAATTGACCAGGGGTATTCATTTAAAAATGGTAATTTGCATGCGCGTGATGGAAAACCAATTCAATTAGAGTTGCTTCTTCATCAAGAAGGCTTACAACGGACGCTCATGCCTTATATTCGAAATTTAAAAAAATTGGGTATTCAGGTTTCGATTCGGCAAGTCGATATGCCTCAATATTTACAGCGGATGCGTCAATATGATTTTGATTTAACCACGATGGTGATGCCTCAATCACTAAATCCTGGGAATGAGCAAGCGCAATTTTGGAGCAGTCATGCTGCAGATGAAGAGGGAAATTATAATTTTTCTGGTGTGAAAAATAGCGTTATAGATGAAATTATACAACGTATTATTCATGCACCCGATCGAGAAAAATTAATATTAAATACACGTATCTTAGATCGTTTATTACGTGCAGGATATTATCAGATACTTACTTACGGAAATGATCGTGAATGGTATGCGTATTGGAATATGTATAAACAACCACAGATTAAACCCAAACTCGCTGTTGGTGAAGATTATTGGTGGGTAGATCAACAGCAAGCTCGCAAAGTGTCTGCTTATCTTGGTCGAAGTAAAGGCTCACGTTAAAGGTTAAATTTATGGGTCTTTATATACTTAAACGACTTTTGCTGATCATTCCCACCTTATTTTTGATATTACTCATCAATTTCGCCGTCGTTCAAATTGCTCCTGGTGGACCTGTTGAACAGGCAATACAGAGAGCTGAACAGTTTCAAGGCATTGGTGTTGTGTATGGTTCGACATCTCACATCAATGAAGTCCAGAGTCATTATCAGGGTACACGAGGACTCAGTCCTGAAATGGTCGAGCAGATCAAAGCGCAATATGGATTTGACCGCCCTGTGCATGAGCGCTTTTTTCAAATGCTCAAAGGATATTTTCAACTCGATTTTGGAACGAGCTTTTTTAAAAATAAATCAGTAACAACATTAATTTTGGAAAAAATGCCAGTCACGATCTCCCTTGGATTATGGAGTACCTTACTGATCTACAGTATCGCCATTCCTCTAGGGATTAGAAAAGCGAATAAACATGGCGGTCTGTTTGATCAAACGACCTCCCTAGTATTGGCGGTTGGTTATGCAGTGCCAACTTTTGTATTTGGTATTCTACTTATTATGATTTTTTCGGGGGGATCCTATTTACAATGGTTCCCATTACAAGGATTGGTCTCTGAGAATTTTGCTGAACTCAGTTTCATTGATAAAGTTAAAGATTATTTTTGGCATCTTACATTGCCTGTCCTTACTATTATATTAGGTGGATTTGCGACCCTCACATATCTAACAAAATACTCTTTTATGGAAGAATTAAATAAACAATATGTGACGGCAGCTCGTGCTAAAGGTTTGACCGAGCAACGCGTTTTATACAATCATGTTTTCCGTAACGCGATGTTGATCGTTATAGCAGGATTACCTGAAGCACTGATCGGAATTTTTTTTGTTGGTAATCTATTTGTAGAAATTATATTTAATCTTGATGGTTTGGGTTTGCTTGGATTTGAGGCAATTCAGCAGCGTGATTATCCTGTGATTTTTGGAACATTGTTTATCTTTACGTTGGTCGGTCTAATTTTGAGATTACTCAGTGATGTTCTATATCAATTGATTGATCCAAGAATCAATTTTGATCGTCAAGGAGCATAAAAATGTCTCCACTTTTCGATCAACGAATTTCAAAATTTAAGTCACATCGACTCGGATTCTTTAGCTTCATTTTATTTATCGCGATCTTTATTTTATCCTTGGGGGCAGAGTTTATTGCCAACGAAAAACCAATACTTATTTATTATAAAGAAGAAATTTATTTCCCAATTTTTAAGCCTTATCCTGAAACAACATTCGGTGGTGTCTTTGAGACTGAGGCTGATTATAAAGATCCAGCTGTTCAAGAATTGATTAATGATCATGGATGGCAGATTTGGCCTATCATCCCATTTTCATATCAAACACCTAATTATGAATTGGCCGAAGCTGTACCATCTCCACCGACCTCCGTGAATTGGTTAGGCACAGATGATCAAGGTCGTGATGTCTTGGCAAGATTAATATATGGTATTCGTATCTCTTTGTTGTTCGGCATTGCACTTACTATTGGATCTGCATTCATAGGAATTACCATTGGTGCTATCCAAGGCTACTTTGGCGGTTGGTTGGATCTGATCGGTCAAAGGCTGTTAGAGGTGTGGGGTGGTCTACCAATGTTATTTATTGTGATGATCTTAGTGAGCATGTTTACACCAAGCGTATATTGGCTGTTTTTAATTATGCTGATGTTTGGTTGGACTGCGTTAGTTGGTCTTGTTCGTGCAGAGTTTCTGAAAGCCAGAAATTTGGACTATGTGCGAGCTGCGAGATCACTCGGTGCTACAGATAGTCAAATTATTATCAAACATATTTTACCCAATGCTATAAGTTCGTCACTCTCACAGCTTCCTTTCATTCTTACCGCTAATATTACCGCACTTACAGCCTTGGATTTTCTGGGCTATGGTTTGCCACCTGATACAGCTTCAATTGGTGAAATTTTACTGCAGGGTAAGAATAATCTATCAGCACCGTGGTTGGTTTTATCTGGATTTTTTAGTCTAGCAGTTGTGTTATCTATTCTTATTTATATTGGAGAGGCAGCTCGAGATGCATTTGATCCAAGAGGCTAAACCAATACTTGAAGTCAACAAGCTCAATATTCAGTTGAATGAACAAAAAATCTTAACTGATTTGTCTTTTAAGCTAAATGCGGGTGAGACAGTAGCGATTGTTGGTGAAAGTGGTTCAGGAAAATCTCTAGCTTGTCTAAGTCTTCTAGGTCTTCAAGATCGTGCTCTAGACTTAAGTGGTGAAATCATATTTCAAAATGAAGATCTGCGTCTAAAACACGAAGATCAGTTGCGCTTAATACGTGGCAATAAGATCGCGATGATATTTCAAGAGCCAATGACGGCACTTAATCCATTACATACAATTGAAAAAATTATTTCAGAACCTTTATGGTCGAAGGGGCTTAAGAGAAAAGACATTCGAAAAAAAATAGAAGAAGTGCTTTGTGATGTAGGGTTGGGGAATTCATTAGACATCCGCAAGCGATATCCACACCAGTTGTCTGGTGGACAGCGTCAAAGGGTGATGATCGCAACAGCTCTGATTTCGGAACCTGAAATTTTAATTGCAGATGAACCAACAACAGCCCTTGATGTATCACTACAGAAGCAAATTTTAAATTTAATTAAAGACCAAGCGTATCAAAAAAATATGGCCATAGTTTTGGTTAGTCATGATTTAAGGTTGGTGCAACAATATGCTGATCAGGTGTTGGTTCTGTCAAAAGGTGTCACAGTTGAACAGGGTGAAGCCTCTCAAATATTCCAGCAGCCCCGCCATGAATATACCCGATTGCTCCTTAATCAGCAGTTTGATTCGATTTCACCTATCAGTGAACAGGCGAAAGAACTTTTAAATACTGAACATCTTCGAGTGCAGTATCCACCTAAGCTGAATTTTCTGAATGTATTTAAAAATCAATTTATAGCTGTAGAAGATGTATGTTTTCAGCTTAAACAAGGAGAGTCGCTTGGTATTGTAGGTGAAAGTGGATCTGGAAAAACCAGTGCCGCACTCGCGCTTGCACGACTCATAGAGTCAACAGGTACGATTGAATTAAATTGTATCAATCTTAATCGTTTGTCTGACAAGCAATTAAGAGCGCATCGAAAAGATTTTCAAATCGTTTTTCAAGATCCTTTTTCGAGTCTTAACCCAAGAATGGATGTTTTGTCATTATTAACTGAAGGGTTAAGATTAAAAAAATTGAGAAAGAGTGAAAAATTAAATCTCGCAATCCAAGCCCTTGAAGAGGTTAATCTCACAAAAGAATTTCTTCATCGTTATCCTCATCAAATGTCGGGTGGACAGCGACAAAGAGTATCACTGGCCAGAGCACTTATTCTGAAACCTCAATTACTCATTCTGGATGAGCCAACATCTGCATTAGATCGTAATACACAAATAAAATTGGTGAACTTACTTCAAGATATACAGCAGAGAACAGGGATCAGTTACATCTTTATTAGTCATGATCTGAAAATTGTGAAAGCGTTATGCCATCGAGTTATGGTGATGAAAGATGCAAAAGTTGTAGAAATTCAAGAGACAGAACGTTTATTCAGTGCACCGATTCATGCTTATACGCAACATCTTATACAAAGTAGTTTATAAAAGTTATTTGACAAGAAGGATTGTCAATTCTAGACTGAAATTCAGGGAAGTCACGCCTAATTGGTTTTAGGTTTAGATAAGCACAAAATTGAGAACTTCAAGATGAGTAAAATTGCTGAGCCGATTCAAATTCGCAATACAACTTTCAAAAATCGCATTATTAAAGGCGCAATGAGTGAAGCTCTGGCGAATGCTGCTGGTGAACCAAATCATTTGCACACAGGCTTGTATGAAGCTTGGGCAAGAGGTGGTTTAGGGTGTTCAATCACAGGAAATGTGATGGTTGATCTACGTGCGAAAAATGAGCCTGGTGTCGTTGTGGTTGAAAATGAGCGAGATTTACCTAAATTAAAGGCCTGGGCTGACCTCGGTAAACGTTATGGAATGGTACAGCTTGTTCAATTGTCTCATCCGGGCAGACAATGTCCTAAAGGCTTAAATAAAGAAACTGTTGCACCGTCTGCTGTGCCATTTAGTGCTATGTTGGCAACTACCTTTGCTACACCACGGGCTCTCGAGCATGAGGAAATCCTAGATCTAATCCAACGATTTGCAACCTCTGCAGCGATTTGCGAAAAAGCGGGCTTTGAGGGTGTTCAATTGCACGGTGCTCATGGATATTTAATCAGTGAATTTTTATCGCCACTGACCAATAAACGTAATGATCAATGGGGTGGCAGCATTGAAAATCGTATGCGTTTCTTACTAGAAATTTATAAAGCTGTTCGAGCTGCAACATCTAATAATTTTATCGTTTCAGTGAAATTGAATTCCGCAGATTTTCAACGTGGTGGAATTACTGAAGAAGAAGTGATTCAAGTATTTAAAGCTATTGATGATGCAGGAATCGATTTAATTGAAATTTCAGGCGGTACGTATGAAGCGCCCGCAATGGCAGGTGCTAAAGCTGAACAGCGTAAAGCAAGTACCATTGCACGTGAGGCTTACTTTTTAGATTTCGCAGAGAAAATACGTAAAGAAGTAAAATGCAAACTGATGGTTACAGGTGGATTCAGAACCGTTAAAGGGATGAATGATGCTTTAGAAAGTGGTGCATGTGACTTTATTGGAATTGCACGCCCGCTCGCTGTAGAAACGGATTTAACTGATCGTTTGATTGCAGGACACGATGTTAGGTATGCAGTAAAACCAATTAAAACAGGAATTCCATTTATTGATAAAATGGCAATTATGGAAATTATTTGGTATGCGGCACAATTCAAAGCGATTGGTGAGGGTAATCAACCTAATCCAAAACTTTCACCTTTAAAAGTTTTTCTGAATTATGCAAAAGGAAATGTGAAGGCTATCATTCAAGGTAAAGTTAATTCAAGAAAATCTGCATAGTGTGAATCTATATATAAGGAGCCTTTATGGCTCCTTATTTTATGAGGCGACTTAAAACTAAAGCGCAAGCGTTTGAAAAGGGAAAAGTAACTTAGAGACTTCTTGGGTTGCCCATAATCCGATCGCTCGTGGATGATAGTAAGGTGAGAGATATGGAATTAATAATGCGAGTTTATCGTTTGTATCATCTAATGAATGACATTGATGTTTGATCTGTTCAAGCTCATGTTGATTATTGTATTTTGAGAGCCAGTTTTGATCTCCTGTTACAGGCATTCTTTTTAAACGAACAGTTAATGATTCGCCTTGAATCCAGTCTTTGATCAGCATTTTCTCTGTTGCATTAAATACACCAAACATTTTGCCATCACTATCGTGAATAAGTTTCCAAAAACGACTTTCTTCGACAGGTCTGTTTTTAATAATCCATTGTTTATCAATCAAGATTTGAACAAATTCTGATATTAATTCAGGTTGAGCGAGCCATTCGTTAATTGATCTGCCATTGAATTGACATTTTTGGTTATGGATATGTTGACCGACAACTGCTTTTCTTTGCAGAAGTTGATAAACGCTTTGAGTGAGATCAATTTCTTGAATGATATTCGTCGAGCTCAAGCCAAGATCATTCATTTGGAAGCCCATTTTAACCAATTCAAGATATTTTGATTTATCTTGAGCTTGATGATAATGATCAATAAATGCCAGTATTGATTTTTCAGCATGTCCATTGTGTGTATTATCAATTGTAATATGAACATTAAAATAATGAGGATCAATTCCAAGTTCTGCTAACTCATAATTGGTGATTAACAGGTGTAGTGGTAATTGTTCATAACCCAAGTTAAATCCAATTACCAGTGGAAATAAATCATGTGGTATATATGCGAGAGCAAGTTGAACAGCGGCTTGTTCAAAATACATATCATCTAAATAATTAATGTATGGTTCAAGCTCGAAATGTCGCAGTAAGTTTTGATACATGCAAACATGATTTGCTTTAGCATCTCCCAAGCCAAGTTCTTCTAAGTAGATATAACTTAGATCTTTGCTCTCAAACAGAGAGGGGTGCGTAAGCGATGAATATAGCCATGAGCCATCTGCATATTTTACTGGAGCAACTTTATATAAAAATTCTAAAGCATGAGAGATGGTTGGAAAGTATTCACGCCCAAGGCCTGATTTTCGGTGATCTAAATAACTTTGAAATTTAGAACATGTTTGATCATGTTCGTGTTTTATATGTTGCCTAACTTGGTCTACCTGATCAATCCACGCTAAATGAGTCGTATCGAGTTGATCGAATCGTGAAAGAACATAGCTTTCGGCATATTCTTTTTTACATTCACGATTCACTTTAGGGTCTAAAAAAAACTCAACCCAGTCTTTATTTGTTTTAGGACTAATTGTATTTAATTGTGATGGGGATGCTAGGGGATTAAGTACGGTGTTGTCCAACATCATCTTCTCCAAGCGTTACTTAGGGTTTAAACCACCATAACCTGCAAAGATGATAGTGTTGTTTATTTTATGTTCGATTTTTGGGGTGGCTAAGTTATAAATAAAAAAAGCCCAAGTCTTAAATGCTTGGGCTTTTCTTTGAGATGTATCATCTCGTATATGGCGTCCCTACGGGGATTCGAACCCCGGTTACCGCCGTGAAAGGGCGATGTCCTAGGCCTCTAGACGATAGGGACAGTACAGAAATATATTTTAAACCATGTTATTTCAATTGAAATTAATGGCGTCCCTACGGGGATTCGAACCCCGGTTACCGCCGTGAAAGGGCGATGTCCTAGGCCTCTAGACGATAGGGACTTAATAAAATCTACTTCTGAAAATTGGCGTCCCTACGGGGATTCGAACCCCGGTTACCGCCGTGAAAGGGCGATGTCCTAGGCCTCTAGACGATAGGGACGTTTCAGAGGTGGGCGTATAATAGGGTGAAAATAGGGGGGTGTCAAACGCATTTCAGCAAAAAAATTAAAAAATACGTGTGTTCGTATGAAAATAAAACAATATTGAATTTTAAGGCTAAATTTAGATCAAATCTCTAAGAAATATTAGAAAAGCAATCGAAAAAATAGGAATTGTCTAAGCAAAAAAATAGCGACCGAAGTCGCTATTTCAAAAATCAAGATTTATCGTGATAAAACAGGTAATAACTGGCATAGCAAACAGCAATGAATGCTAAACACCCGAAAAAGCTAATACGCATACTCGGATCAAATACCATACTTAAGCATGTGATAAAACAGAACACAAAACCTAAGATTGGGACAATTGGAAATAATGGAGCAGCAAAGCCCAGTTCTTCTTTTTTGCGCCCTTGCTTATACCAATCGCGTCTGAAATTAAATTGGCTTAAACAAATACTCATCCACACAACGACCATTGTAAAAGCAGCAATACCTAATAAATTGGTAAAAATAGTCTCAGGTGCGAATTGTTCTGACAATAAGCCTGGTAAACCACCGATCATTGTCACGATCACTGCAACATAGGGGATACCACGTGCATTCACTCTAGAAAATACTGCAGGGAGCTGCTTCTTGTAAGACAAAGACCACATCATGCGTGACGCAGCAAATAAACCAGAGTTAGCAGCTGACAATAAAGCAGTAATAATTACAAAACGGATAATATCTTCTGCATAGGGAATACCAATATGCTGGAAAACAGTCACAAATGGAGAGCTACTCACACCTTCAGCAGCTAAGCCAGCTTCTTGGTGTGGAAGAAGTGACGTTACTACAATGATCGTACCGACGAAGAAAATCAACAGACGAAAAATCGCTGTATTAATTGCTTTAGGAACATTTTTAGCTGGGTCTTTAGTTTCACCAGCAGCAACCCCAATTAATTCTGTTCCAGAGAATGCGAAGTTTACGATAAGCATCGTAGCAAAAATTGGGAATAGACCTTCAGGAAACCAACCTTGAGCAGTTAAATTGCTAAATAAAGGCGCCGTTTCGTAACCTTGATAGCCAATTACGCCAAAAATTGCGAGTAGACCCAAGAGAATAAATGCAACAACAGTAATAACTTTAACTAATGCCAGCCAAAACTCAGATTCTGCGAACCATTTTGTGGAAATCATATTTAAAACAAATACGAATACACCAAAGACTATAGTCCACATCCACATGGAACTATCTGGGAACCATTCCTGCATGAGGAGGGCGGCAGCTGTAAACTCAGTTCCTAAAGTAACCGACCAAGTTAGCCAATATAACCAAGTGATGGTATAGCCTGTTCCTGGTCCAATATATCTTTTGGCATAAGCACCAAACGAACCAGACTCAGGCATATGAACGGCAAGCTCACCTAAACACAGCATAACCATGTAGGCGATAATCCCGCCAAGGATATAAGAAATAATGGCACCTACAGGCCCCGTTTGTGCAATGACTTCACCCGAACCTAAAAAAAGTCCAGTACCGATTGCGCCGCCAAGCGAAATCATAACCAGATGTCGAGTACTCATAGCGCGTTGTAAAGGCGCAGAATTGCCCTGATGCGAAGCATCATTCGGAGATGAGTGCATAGGATTGAAAATTCGAAACAAATGAAGCGAGTTATTGTAGTGAAAAACTACAATTCTTCAATGAAATAATAGTAATTTTGAATATTGAGTGATCGTATGAAACGATAATGGCGTCCCTACGGGGATTCGAACCCCGGTTACCGCCGTGAAAGGGCGATGTCCTAGGCCTCTAGACGATAGGGACGTTGCGAGGTGCTTGTATATTAAGGATAGACATATCAATTGTCAAAAGCTTCGTATCAAAAAAAGTTTTAATCGTTCATACATTAAGCAAAAACAAACAATTAGTTTTAATTTTGATTAAACTGACAACAATAAGGTTTTTCATGTATTTGAATAATATGGAGAGAAGTTCCTCACTATAAAAAAACGATCCGCTTTATATTCATCATATCAAACCAGCCATCTGTAAAATTTGATAAGATGACGTGGTAAGACAATGAAGGAAAGAGGCGTGTTGCCATTTAAACTCTGGGTCGATGCTGATGCATTACCTAAAATTTTGCGTGAAGTTATTTTAAGAGCTTCTGATCGTTATCAACTCGAAGTAACTTTTGTCGCCAATCAAAATGTAGGAATAACTCCTTCCGTTCGTATTGATTCAATACAAGTGATGAGTGGAGCAGATCAAGCTGATAAAGAAATTATCGAACGTATGAAAGAACATGATATTGTCATGACGCAGGATATTCCTCTAGCAGCTCAAGTCATCGAAAAGGGTGGCGTTGCAATTCATCCACGTGGTGAAATTTGGACAGAAGCTAATATCAAGGCACGATTACATTTGCGTGATTTCATGGAAACTTTGAGAGGGGCTGGCGTTCAAACCGGTGGACCACCGCCAATTTCAGAAAGAGATAAGCGTGAATTTTCAAGTGCTTTGGATCAAACAATTCAAAAACAAAAAAGAAAAACTGCCTGATTTATCTTATCAATCGAGTTCACATGCCAGAAAAATCTAAACTTATGCTCATTTATGCCTTATTGGTCATCATCTGGGCAACAACTCCACTTGCGATTGTGTGGAGTGTAGAAGATATTTATTTAATGTGGGCATTGGTGATTCGATTAGGGTTGGCACTTCCTATCGCGGCATTACTTCTCATTGTTTTAAAGGTGAAATTTCCTTTAAATTCAGTTGCATTGCATAGTTATTTTGCTGGGTCATTTAGTTTGATTGGTTCGCAATTTTTTACTTATGTGGCTACTGATTACCTAAGTTCTGGCATGATTGCATTGATGTTTGGATTAGCACCAATTATGGCAGGACTTATTGGAAAATTTATCTTTCAACATGATTTGCATAAGCTTCAATGGTTAGGAATGATCGTCGCGATTACTGGGCTCGTAGTGATCAGTTTTACTGGATCAGCACAACATATCCATCCCATTGGAATTGGTTTAATGTTGCTCAGCGTTTTTTCATACGCAATGTCAATTTTTTGGGTAAAAAAAATAAATGCTGATGTAGCACCAATGGCTCAGGCGACTGGTTCAATACTTGTTTCTACTATCGTTGCATGTTTAATTGTGCCATTTATATGGAAATACTTACCTACTGAATTACCTTCAATGAAGTCGTTACTTGCGATCATATATTCTGTTGTTATGGCTTCATTAGTCGCTATGTTTTGCTATTTTTACTTGGTCAAAAAAATACAACCCACCACATTGTCCCTTACAAATGTAATGACTCCAGTTCTAGCACTTGGTATAGGTGCTGCGTTTAATCATGAGAAATTAACGCTTGGCATGATACTGGGAGCAATGATTCTACTTCTGGGATTATTTATGTATTTTTATCGGGATATAGAAGCGAATCGGAAATTTAAACAAAAAGTATTAAAACCTTAAGTTTAATGCTCAGTGGTTCTGTGAGTTTTTTAAATGCTTCAAGGCTTCTGTTAACTTTACTTTGTCTTGGGGATGTAACGTTAGAAAATATGCACCAGTTCTAAACAGCCCATTTTCTTCTTGATTGCTGTAGACAACCTGTGCAGTTGCAGCGATATGAAAATCATTTTCAGGGTGACTCAATGTGATATGTATATAGGTTTGTTCAGGGATATGTTGCTCAGCATAAAAACTAAAACCCGTTTCAGACAAATTGACTTGAGTAGGTACTGGTAACATGGTTTGTACAATAGAGTCGTAAAGTGAGCCCGTAATCAGGTTTAATTTTTGATTAAATAAGGATAATATCCGAGCAATTTGTTGATCTTTTTGATTTAATTGTTCTAATTCGTACATAAGCGCATGATCAAATTGATCTAATTCTGCAAGTAAGAGAAAATAGCGCGGTAGTACAAAATTTGAATCATAGGGATCATTCAAAGCGACATCTTTAGTGATGATCTGATAATTTATTCTTAAGGCAGCATCAATACGTGACATGACGCGTCTTTCAATATTGCCACTTTGATGCTGAAGATTTTCCATTAAAACACCTCGGACTAGATGGTATGTTTAAACCGATCTCGCTGTATATAGGGTTGAGATACACTCGCGCACGGCGAAGTAATCACTTTATTTCTTTTATTGCTTTAGTTTCCATGATCGGTCTGACTTTGGGCGTCGCTGTTCTCATTACTGTGTTATCTGTAATGAACGGTTTCGATCGTGAATTAAAAAACCGTGTCTTGGGAATGGTACCTCAAGCGACTGTTTCCTCTACACAAATTCTAACAGACTGGCCTGAGCTTGCAAAGAAAATAGACCAACATGAACATGTGACGGGTGTTGCACCTTTTACACAGTTGCAGGGGATGTTAACAGCCCAAGGACAGGTTGCAGGGATAATGGTTACGGGTATTGAGCCTGACTATGAAAAAAATGTATCTATTATTCAAAATCATATGGTTCAAGGCGACCTCAACTCATTAAAGAAAGGTGAGTTCGGGATTGTTTTGGGCAAGCAGATGACGGATGCTTTAGGTTTAAGTCTCAATGACAATGTAACATTGGTATTACCTGAAGCGACACCATCACCCGCTGGCGTTGTTCCAAGATTTAAACGTTTTAAAATTGTCGGTATTTTTAGTATTGGTGCGGAAGTGGACTCGATGATGGGTTACATCGCGCTAAATGATGCTTCGACACTGTTGAGACTGCCGGATGGTGCACAAGGTATCCGTATGAAGCTAGATGATATCTTCAAAGCTCCACAAGTCGCTGAAGAAGTTGTTATGGATTTACCAGGCAATTTCTATCCATCAAATTGGACTTATACGCACGGCAATCTCTTTAGTGCCATTCAGATGGAAAAAGCAATGGTTAGCCTTTTACTTTTCCTCATTGTCTTGGTTGCAGCATTTAATATTGTATCTTCATTGGTGATGGTGGTTACTGATAAAAAATCCGACATTGCTATTTTAAGAACCTTAGGTGCGTCACCAGCAACGATCACTAAGATTTTTATGGTACAGGGTACGGTGATTGGTGTTGTAGGAACACTGGCAGGAGCAGCACTAGGTATCATCTTTGCAACGAGCATCAGTGGATTTATTGGCTGGCTGAACACCGCTTTTGGACTAAATTTGTTCGATGCATATTTCATTAACTATTTACCATCGTATCTACGTTGGCAAGATGTGGTGGTGATTGTTAGCTTATCACTAGCGCTAAGTTTCCTTGCAACAATTTATCCAGCGCTGCGTGCTGCCAAAGTTCAACCAGCAGAGGCTTTACGCTATGAGTAATATTGTCTTAGAAGCCAAAAATATTCATAAACATTTTACAGATGGTAAATCAACTGTTGAAGTGATTAAGGGATTGGATTTAGTTGTTGAGCAAGGACAATTCGTTTCGATTGTCGGATCAAGTGGTTCAGGTAAGAGTACGCTGTTACATGTATTAGGGGGGCTTGATCGTCCGTCCGAAGGTGTAGTGATGCTTAATGGGCAGCGTTTTGACACTTTAGGCGAAGCCGAACGCGGTTTCCTACGTAATGAACACCTCGGATTTGTGTATCAATTTCACCATTTACTTCCTGAGTTTACGGCTTTAGAAAATGTATCAATGCCGCTGATGTTACGTAAAGATGCAAATTTTAAAGAAGTAAAAGAACGTGCAGAATATTTGTTGAATAAAGTAGGTTTGTCACATCGTTTAACGCATAAACCAGGTGAGTTATCTGGCGGTGAGCGACAACGCGTTGCACTTGCACGGGCTTTAGTGGCTCAACCTAAATTGATGATGGCAGATGAGCCTACTGGAAATTTAGATCGTAAAACTGCCGTCACAATTTTTGAATTGCTTTCCGATCTGCGTAAAGAATTTAATATGGCAATGCTCATCGTGACCCATGATGAGCAGCTCGCACAAACTGCTGATAAGATTTTGCATATGCAAGATGGATTGTGGGTATAGCCTAAAAATCCGATTAACAGTCTTGTTAAAGCCCACTTAGGTGGGCTTTAATCTATTTAAGAAAAATAAACATAAAAGTTAGATGTTTTTAATATTTATTCTCATCTTTTGGATCATTGGTGTTGCTACGATCAGCTTTCAGGGTGAAGCTGAATATTCAACTCTCATGCTGGGTATGGCAAGTATCATTTTGATCATGGGTTACTTTGTACGATTAATGAGGCAACCTGATCGATTCATTTATCCTCACACCTCAAGTATTGTCCAGTCATTATCAAGAATGCTTGTGCTAACGGGAATTTGTCTGATCACATTTGTTTTGGGGCATCAACATGCAAAAATAGCCTTACACGATCGTTTAGAGAAACGTGTTCAATATATTGAAGAAAAAGAAATAGTTGTTTATATCAATAAAATTAATCAGCTGAAAATCGATCAGGAAGTTCGATCAATACAGCAGCTTGCGCAAGTGATCGACAAGAATCAAGGACAATCTCAAACGCTATTATTATATTTGCGAGAGTCAAAACTTGATACGACATTAGATCTAGGGCGCTATTATAAAGTTACGGGAAAATTAAGACCCGCACATAGTTATGCAGTAGATGGGGTATTTGATCAAGAGAAATGGTTGTTGCAGCAAAATATAGCTGGAACAATGCGTGTAGATTGGATCGTACCTGTAAGTGAAGCGGTGTTATATTCTGAAGGTTATTTATCTTCAACCGATGTGCATCGGAGCCTTTTCGCACGATTGAGCCTGAGCATTGAAAAAGCACGTTTAGCTTTTAGGGATGATATCGAACAGGGAGTATTCAGGAATAAGGGTTTGCTAGTCGCGTTACTCACAGGTGATAAGAGTCTACTGACGGAGCAACAAGAAGAATTATTTAAAAAACTAGGCATTACGCATTTATTGGCTATTTCAGGTCCACATGTTCTAATTTTTGCTGGCTTATTATCGTGGTTCATGGGGTATCTTGTATCAATTTTTCGCCCTCATATTTTTCTAAAAGTTCCCAAAACATATTTACTTTTAATCCCTTTTGTATGTGGGGTAATTATTTATAGTTTTTTTTCAGGGCTTGAAATTCCTGCACTAAGAACTACATTGTCAGTTTGTCTAATTAGTATCGCTATTTTATTTAAATTTAAGATTAAGCCTTTTGTGCTATTACTTATCAGTGCGAGCTTAATGCTCTATTTAGACCCTTTTAGTATTTTATCTGCTGCATTTTGGCTTTCGTACGGCGCATGTTTGATTTTGATTCGTGTATACCAAACGATCGTTCATGAACAGCAAAACACCTCTTTAATCAATAAGCATCATTTTCTAGATAAAGCAAAAATGTATCTTAAAATACTTTTGCAATCCCAATGGAAAATATTTATTGCACTGATCCCACTCACTTTACTGATATTTCAACAGATTTCTTTGCTTGCGCCATTTGCTAATTTAGTTGCTGTTCCAATGATTGGGACCTTGATCGTGCCCTTAGAAGTACTGGGCTATTGTCTCAGCTTTATTCCTTTTTTTGGTCAATTTCTGTTTCATCTGGCTGATATGTTGATATCTATTCTTTTGGTGATGCTGAATAAGCTGGGAGCAATATTAGACAATCCATTGAAATGGGTGGCGTTAACGAAAGCACAAATGTTTTTGCTCGCTTTGGCAGTATTGATGTTCTTTATGCCAAACAATGTAATCCCTCGATTATGGATACCCGTTTTAGGTTTGGCATTGCTGATGCCTAAACGTGATGATGGATACGACATTATCGAAATATTGGACATAGGGCAGGGACAGTCCATACTCTTACAGTCATCAGGGAGAAATGCTTTAGTTGATACAGGCGGGAGCTTTGATGAGAATACATTTAGTATTGGAGAACGTGTAGTTGTCCCTTTCTTAATTCAACGTGGCATATCAAAATTAGATCAAATTTTTATGAGTCATCTTGATCAAGATCATGCTGGTGCATACCGCGCTATCGAAAAACATATACAAATTGATCAAGTTATCTCAAATGAAAAAGATGATAGGTTTCAGCAAGTGAAATTTGATTATTGTCGACAGCATCAACAGGTGCAATTGGGTAAGATAAATATACAATTTCTCTCACCAGCTGAATCACAAATAAATTTTGTCAGTCAAAATCGTAATGAGCTCTCTTGCGTAATATATCTGACATTACCCTATGCTAACGATTTTAAGCATATTCTGATTATGGGAGATGCAGGGTGGGAGACAGAGTATCTTATTTTAAAGCAGTATCCTGAACTTAAAGTAGATATTTTAATCTTGGGACATCATGGCAGTCGGCATAGTTCATCTTACGACTTTTTAAAAAATACTAAACCTAAAATTGCCATTGCATCGGCTGGTTTTGATAACCGCTATAATCATCCACATCCTGTTGTCAAAGAGCGTTTAAAAGCCCTTAATATTCCGCTACTCGATACCCAATTGAAGGGCAGCATTCGAATGACCTTCGATAAAAACGGAGATGTACAATTTCGATATCATCGAGATCAAAATGCGTGGTTAACTCGGAATATCCCCATAGATTAACTTGCTTTTTTGACTTGCTCTATTTTTGCTCTGGCTTGTTCTGCAGGGATACGATAAATGTTATGTAGATCAGGATTTGCACGGAAACGTTTGTAGCTCCAATGAGCATGTTCAGGATAACGATGAATCAGACTTTCTATTGCACGGTGAATTACTAACGTTCCATCAGCGGGCGTGCCTTCATAAATCGAAGCATCCATTGGCTCAATAAATACATCAAAATCTTCAGTTTCATTGCGAATTGCATAGACCAAAAGGCCTTTGGCTTTAGTTTTTTGGATGAGTTTGGCACTTAAATTACTGGACTCGAGTGGTATGCCGAAATAATCGATCATTTCACCACCGTGTTTAGGATTGTGATCTGGAAGAATCACAGTTGTCCCCCCTAATTTAAGGGCTTTAAAAATTTGTCTTATGCCACTCTCATCTGTAGGGACTAAAGTCGCTTGTTCACGACTACGAGCCTGGCGCACAAATTGATCTGCTTCTTCATTCTTGATGGGTTTATACATGATGGTCATCTTGGTATATTGTGCGAACCACGCATTCATGACTTCCCATGTACCAAAATGTGGTGCGAGTAAAATAATACCTTTCTTTTCAGCCATTGCTTCATGAAAATATTCAGCACCAGTGACATTGCGTATTCTTGAAATATTGGTTTCGTTTGAGCTTCCCCAAATACTAAAAAACTCCATATAAGATTGAAGTTCGTTTCTTACCGCTGCACGAGTCACTAAATGTTTTTCTTCATCAGAAAGATGTGGTAAGCAAATGTCGATATTGAGGCGGATGGTGTTCGTAGTTTTTGTAATTTTTAGCGTATTAATCAGCCCTGCAAGCATTTTTGCAAAAAAACGTGAAAAACGAATCGGACGGCGACTGAAGAAATTTAACAGGCGGGTGGTGGTCGATGTTTTGGTTTCAGGCATTAGATTCAAAATTTGGTAAGTTCATAGAATATTGTGATTTGGGTTTATTATATGTTAAATCTTGACTTATAAATAGTTTGACCGCATTCCTTGTATATAATGTCAGCTTAAATTTAATTTGGATGGTATGTATGTCCGCTTGGCCGCCTGAACCACAAAATGAAAATCAAAAACCAAATAACCAACCTAACGGAAAAGAATGGCAAATTTTAGAAAAAGCTGTTCTCGCATCTGTAGAAGAACAGAGACGTGCAAGACGTTGGGGAATCTTTTTTAAATTTCTTACTTTCGCATATCTGTTATTTATTGTTTTGGTCATGGGGAAAAGTTGCTCAACGACTTCCACTGAAAGTGCTGTGTCATCACAGCATATTGCTACGGTGGATATCGTGGGAACGATTGCTGCAGATCAGCAAAGTGTGAATAGTGCAGACACCATTAAAGGTCTGAGAAAAGCATTTGAAAGCAAACAATCGCAAGCTGTTGTTTTAAATATTAACTCTCCAGGTGGATCTCCAGTTCAGTCTGATGAAATTTGGCAAGAGATCCAATATTTAAAGTCAGTTTATAAAGATAAAAAACTTTATGCATTAATTGGTGACACAGGTGCTTCAGGTGCATATTACATTGCGTCTGCTGCGGATGAAATTATTGTTAATCCATCAAGTTTAGTCGGCTCTATTGGCGTCATTATGCCAAACTATGGAGTGAGTGGTTTGATGCAAAAACTTGGCGTTGAAGATCGCACCATGACTTCAGGTGAGAACAAAGCATTGTTGTCGATGACACAACCAGTTGATCCTGCACAACGTGCACACGTACAAGGTGTATTGGATAATGTTCATCAACATTTTATTGATGCAGTCAAAAAAGGTCGTGGCAATAAATTGAAATCGCAAGATCCTGCTATATTTTCAGGTTTGTTTTGGACTGGTGAGCAGGCTGTGAAGCTCGGTATAGCAGATCGGATTGGCAGTATTCACACACTGAAACGCGAATTAAAAGTCGAAAAAACGGTAGATTATACTATTCAACGTAGCCCCTTTGATTCTGTGCTTGGACGACTTGGAAGTGAAATTGGTCAAGGTTTTGCTTCTTCAATTTCCAAGCAGATTCAATCTGAGCAGGTGAATCGAATCCAATGAAACCATTGATCCATTTTGCTCATGCCAACGGGGTTCCATCGAAAGTTTATCAAAAATTTTTTGATGCTTTGTCTGATCAATTCGATGTGATTTATACGACCAATCTTGGTGTTGATCAACGCTATCCTGTAGATCAACACTGGGAAGGTATGACACAGCAAGTGATTGATAATATTGTTCAGAAATCCCATGGTCGTAAAGTGATTGGTATCGGGCACTCCTTAGGAGGAGTTTTGACGTTCAAAGCTGCGTTGAAATGCCCAGAACTTTTTAGTCAAACTATTCTTTTAGATCCACCTCTCATTATGGGGGTGGAATCATTTGCTATGCATATTGCAAAGTCTTTGAAGTTAAAAGCAGTGGATCAAATGTCGCCAGCGGCATTGTCTAAACGTCGACGTGATCATTGGGATAGTCGAGAGCAAGCTGCAACATTACTTCGACCCAAAGCATTATATGCTGCATTTGATGAGCAATGTTTTAATGACTATATTCAATTTGCATTAGTTGAAGATCCAACGCGTGGCGGCGTTGAGTTGGCGATTCCAAAATCTATAGAAGTTGATATTTTTAGAACTAATCCTTCATTGTGGTGGTTGCCTCAACCCAAGCTCAAAGTTCCGAGTCAATTAATTGCTGCATCTCAAGGTCCATTCTTAGCACGAAAATTCCCTCATAAAGTGACGAAGAAGTTTGGTGTGCCTTTTAGTGTTTTTGAAGGTGGACACATGTTCCCACTCGAGCATCCTGAGCGATTGGCTGAACATTTAAAAACTATTTTGAATCCATTAAAAAACGCAGCCTAAGCTGCGTTTTTACAAATCAAATATGACAGAACTGTATGGGATCTTTCATAAGTTGATTTTTATAGTGCACGCCTTCGGATGTGACTCGAATGGTTTGATTACAAATCCATTCTACAACTTGAGGATAAATTAAATGTTCAAGTTGATGTACACGATCAGCTAAAGATGCAACATTATCATGGTGCGACACTTTGAGTACGCCTTGAGCAAGTGCTTGACCTGCATCTAGTTCTGCAGTGACATAATGTACTGTACATCCATGCCATAAATCACCGGTATTTAATACACGTTGATGTGTATGCATTCCTTTGTAATTTGGCAGTAGAGAAGGGTGGATATTGATCATTTTACCCTCCCATGCTTTAACGAACTTAGCACTTAAAATACGCATAAAGCCCGCTAAAACCACAAGATCAGCTTCCCAGTCGAGCAGTTGCTGATGCATAACATCATCAAATGCTTCACGATCTGGGAAGTTTTTATGTTCAATCACTGCAGTTGCAATGTTGGCATGAGCAGCACGCTCAAGTGCGTAAGCAGCAGGTTTATTCGAGATCACACCGACAATTTGACCTGAAAGGTTTGCATCGATTAACGCTTGTAGGTTTGATCCGTTACCTGATACTAAAACAGCAATTTTAATCATGTTATAACAATAAACAGATTAAGCGAAGATCACACGAATTTTTTCGTCTGCACCTTCGACAGATTCAGCATTGTCAACAATGTGGCCCATTGTCCATGCTTTTTCGCCGAGTTGATTTAAGATTTCAACAGTTTTATCAGCTTCAGCAGCATCAACAACTAGAACCATACCTACGCCACAGTTGAATGTGCGGTACATTTCAAATTGTTCTACACCACCTTCACGTTGAAGAAGTTTGAACAGCTCAGGCCATTCCCAAGAAGTTTCGTTTACTACAGCTTGGGCACCATTTGGTAATACGCGAGGTAAGTTACCTGGTAAACCGCCACCTGTGATGTGTGCCATCGCGTGAACATCAACCTGTTTGAGAAGCTCTAGAATTGGTTTAACGTAGATACGAGTTGGCTCCATTGCAACATCAGCAAGTGGACGACCATCAACAATTTGAGTTAAATCAACATTTTTTACATCTAAAATTTTACGAAGAAGAGAGTAGCCATTAGAGTGTGCGCCGCTTGAAGCAACACCAACTAATACATCACCAGCTTTAACTTTAGAGCCATCAATAATTTTACTTTGTTCTACAACACCTACACAGAAACCAGCTAAATCGTAATCTTCACCTTCATACATGCCTGGCATTTCAGCAGTTTCACCACCGACCAATGCACATCCAGCAAGCTCACAACCTTGACCGATACCTGTCACTACATTTGCTGCGACATCAACATTGAGGTGACCAGTTGCGTAGTAATCAAGGAAGAAGAGTGGTTCAGCACCACAGACAAGTAAATCGTTCACACACATTGCAACCAAATCCTGACCAATTGTGTCATGACGGTTTAAATTCAATGCTAAACGTAATTTTGTACCAACACCGTCTGTGCCAGATACGAGAACAGGTTCTTCATAACCTTTAGGAATTTTACAAAGTGCACCGAAGCCACCAAGACCGCCCATTACTTCAGGACGAGTCGTGCGTTTAGCGACAGATTTGATACGATCGACTAACGCGTCGCCCGCCTCAATGTCGACACCTGCATCTTTGTAGCTTAAACCAGTGTTTGGGGTAGAAGTTGAGTTGCTCATATTGAAGTCTCCGCATTCGCGCGGGGATTATAACCTGAATATACGAAACTCTTATGTTATTTATGCACTAAAATGTTATCTTTACTAAAATATTTTCCTTTACATAACGAATAATCTTAAAAAAGGCGAGTTTCTATGGTAGATCGTACCCTACGCCGTGTTTTTATCCTTGCAGGGATAGCTTTATTTCTCTGGATTTTATACTTATTAAAACCGGTCGTAATCCCATTTATTGGTGCATTTTTAATAGCTTATCTTTTCAGTCCATTGGTTGATCGATTGCATAAGATAGGTTTACCTCGTTGGTTGTCCATCAGTTTGGTATTTATCGGTATTGGTGTCGTGATCACATGGGCGATGTGGTATTTGGTTCCTTTAATCTGGGAACAGCTCATGTATGCCAAATCAAGCATCCCGAAAGTAGTTCACTGGGTAAATTATAGCTTCTTACCGTGGTTATCAGACACTTTCAATTTAGTGCCATTAGAGTTGGATGTAGATCAAATTTCAGCAGCTGTTATGGAGTATGTTCAAACTAATTATAGTGCTGACAGTATCCAAGCGATGGCACTCAAATTGGCACAATCTGGTCTGAATTTTATTCAGATTGGTGGGACAATTGTACTGATTCCAATTATTGCATTTTATTTCCTCTTAGATTGGGATCGAATGCTCAATAGTTTGCGTCGACTCATTCCACGTCCTTATGAAGCTTCAACGCTTGAAATCGTAGGTGAGTGCCATAGCGTACTAGGTGCTTTTGTAAAAGGACAATTCCTCGTGATGATCCTTTTGGGTATTGTTTATGCCGTTGGTCTACAACTGATTGGTCTGGAAGTTGGTTTGATTATTGGCATGATTGCAGGCTTGGCAAGTATCATCCCATATTTAGGATTTGCAGTAGGAATTATTGCTGCCGTGATAGCAACTTTCTTCCAATTTGGTATGGATTGGACTCAACTCCTTTTAGTTGCAGTGGTGTTCATGGTAGGGCAAGCTGTTGAAGGTTATGTGCTTCAGCCATTCTTATTGGGAGATAAAATTGGTCTTTCTCCAGTAGCGGTCGTATTCGCTGTATTGGCTGGTGCACAATTGGCTGGTTTCTTGGGTATGTTGATTGCATTACCTGTTGCAGCTGTAATCGTGGTACTGCTCCGACATGCACGTGACACTTATGAAAGGAGTACAATTTATGGTACGCCAGCTGTTGCCGTAGCTGATCATGGTGGTGGTGAAATTACAATCCAAACCGATCAGGTTGATATTGAGCTTGATCTCAAACCACAATCAATCAATAATCAACAAGATATTGCAACATCTGAAAAAATCGATGTGCAGAAACAAAATAAAGAACCTTAAGGTGACCAAGCATTTATGCGGCAACTGCAACTTGATATAGAACCTCAACTTGATGCACGGATCAGTGATTTTTCCGGCCCAGGTTGGGGACCCGTCATTGATGCAGTTCGCCAACTTCATGCTGGATTAATGAATCGATTTTACCTTTATGGCGGTGCGGGCACAGGTAAGAGTCACTTATTAACTGCGATATGTGACTCATATCTAGATGTAGGGAAATCTGCAATTAAAGTTTCATTGCTAGAATTGCTCGATGCTCCAATTGAGGCGATTACTTCATTGGATCGTTATGATTTGGTCGCTCTAGACGATATTGAAGCGATTAGTGGTGTACCGCATTGGCAAAAGGCGGTATTTCATTTAATAAATAATAATAATGATGGTGGAGGACAACTAGTCTTTTCATCTAGATCTGCGCCAATTGAACTGAAACTTGAGTTACCAGATCTTCAGTCGAGATTAACTCAAGCGGTGAGTGTTAAAGTGCCAACAGGTCAATCCTATGCTGACCGCTATGCCTTATTACATTCTGTGTTAGATCGTAAAGGTGTGCATTTTGATCCTTTAATTATTGATTATCTGCTGACCAATGGCCCGATACAGACCAGTACCTTATTACAAACGGTTGATCAATTATCAAAGTTACTACAGGGTGAAAAAGTTAAGCTATCCAACGCAACCCTTAAGCAAATCTACGCGCTCATCGATCAGTATAGTGCTTAAATGCTTTTTAAATGTTATTCAAAACTCAAAATGTAGACTTTATCTGAACTCGGCAATTTTTTACTTAAAAATAATTGAGAATTCTAAAAATTTGTGACAGATTAGTCAAAATGGACAAATAGCGCTACATAATTAAAGTTCGCTACTTAAAAAAATAAAGAAAAATTAAGGAGATGGTAATGCTCAGACGGGGCTTAGGTCTTGTATTGTTGTGTGCAACAGGGCATGTATTCAGTGCAGATATTGTGGTTACGACCACTGAAGATATCACCAAAAATGATGATCAATGTTCGTTACGTGAAGCAATTGAATATATTAATCAGGGTAAACCTGAAGCAGGTCTCAATGGCTGTGGTGGTAAAGATGCCACAGATAATATTATCTTATCTACGAAAGAATATCTCCTAAACGAGCAAGTTCGCATCTCTAAACCGATGGTTTTTAGAACGCAGTATGAAACTACCATTGTTGATGATATTCCTGGTACAAAAAATGCCGTCATAACAATGAAGGGTACTGATAGAATTTTCCATATTGAGCGAATTCGTCCTAAAGCTGATGATGAAATTAGAGATGCTGCAATTGGTGTGGAATTTTACGAAATTACCTTGCAAGGTTGTACTGCGTCTTTATGCAAAGACAAAGGTGGATTAATTCTCAATTATGAACGGCTAAAATTTGACAAAAGCTATCTTATCAATGGCAAAGCAAATTTTGGTGGTGCGATTTATAATGTTGAATCATTTATTGAGTCTGAAACCAGCAAAATTCGTTCCGCGCGAGTGAATCTAGTTAATTCATTATTAGAGAACAATCAAGCACAACAAGGTGCTGTTTTGTATAGTGAATTTCCTGATTTTGACATTAGTGCTTCTGTTATTAAAGGTAATAAAATAACAGATTCAGAAGGTTTCGCAATTTATAGCCATAAAGTGTTGAGTGAAGATGAAACTAAGGTGACTAATCTCAATTATGCCAAAGTGATCAATTCAACAATTTTTAATAATAAGGGCTATATTATCAATGTTAAGGATGGTATTGCACTTAATAACAATACGCTGGTCTTTAATGATTTTGGCTTGATTTTTAATGCACCGTTTAAGAAGGCATCGCTTACTAACAATATAATTGCAAAAAATGGCAATCGAGACTGTCGTGTAGAGACTGCAATAGATCAATCAAATTTAAACAATAATTTATATGGTTTTGGTTGTGAGGGCACAGCTTCAGAAAAACTGGGCGAGCGCACATTATTAGCTGGGACTGATGTAGAAGGTGAATGTGATGTTAATTCATCTGGCATTTTATGTCCGTTCAAGGACTATTCTGGCTATGCTTTAGGATATTTCCGCCCAAGAGTGTTGCCTAGTTATCGACAATTAACAGATTCTCCGATCATTAATCGTGGACCAGATTCAAATGGTACAGCATGTGAAACAGTTGATCAGCGTGGCAACGCACGTAAGGATCGTATTTTGTGTGATCGAGGCGCAATCGAACTTATTCAGTCAAGTACGTCTTCAGGCAGATTTGGCAAAGATATATTTTACGGAGAAATTGTTAAGTTAAATATTAATGATTTTCTAGGAGATGGTGAGCTAATACCTGCTAGTCAATGTGATGCCTTAGTCGGACCTCATCCGAAAAAAGAAGAATGGCAAGCGGGCTGTATGATCATCCAACAAAATAATTCTCCAAGTAAAGGTAAAGCAGAACTACTCCAAAATGGGGAGTTTACTTATACGCCTCAAGGGAATTGGCACGGAACTGATGATTTTAAAGTTTTGGTAGTTGTATCTACACGTCAATTGAATGAGTCAATGAATCCTTATATCGAAATTCCAACTGTCATTAAACAAGACCCCAGAGATACTTATACAAGCGATAAAGTAAAAACTTCTGGTGGGGGGCTAGGTCTAATCTCCGTATTAGGTCTGATGACTTTAATCGCGATACGTAGAAAAAAATAATAAGGGAATCGTATGTTGAAAAGTAGAAAAGCTTTTTTGACCTTAGCAGTCCTTTCTGCAATGTCCTTGATGGCTGCTGAAGATACAATAATTTATGTCACTACCTTTGATGATGAAGACGGTACTAATGATGCAAAGTGTTCACTCAGAGAAGCGTTGACGGCTGCTTCGACTAATCGAGCTTATGGAGGTTGTGTTAAAGGTAATACGGATCGAGTACAAACTGACATTATTCAGCTTGAAGCTGGTACCTATAGCTTGAATGCAGAGCTTCAGCCAACTTCTTCAGTGATTATTAGGGGTAAAGAGCCTGTCGATTATTCCAAACCGAATGTCATTTCAAATAGTTATCCTGCGCAAACTAAAATTCAAACTATAATTAATGGTCAAAATACACATCGCATTTTCAATACGACCAATCTAAATCGACCAAGTTTGAGTTTAAGAAATATAGAGCTGAGAAATGGTAAATCATCTACCAACGGTGGCGCTTTGCTATTGGGAGGAGAGACTGATTTATATAATGTAAATATCAATAGCTCTTCTGCATTAAGAGGTGGAGCGATATTTTTGAATGACAGTGATAGCTCTTTAAGTTATTCGGTCGGGTGGGTGAGTGGTAATACAGCTCAGCAAGGCGCTGTTATAGCAATGTCTTGCTTGGATAATCTTGTGTTCACACGTCGTAAGATTGATTTATCCCGTATGTCTATTACCGAAAATGGAAATACAGCTTCAAACAGTTTATTCTCATTTTGTGGTGAACCTACAGCACAATTGCAAGCAAATACAATCTCTTCCAATGTATTAAATAATATACAAGGTCAAATTTTTCAATTTAGTGATCGTTTAACAGATGGGGGTCAAATAAATTTGAGTCCCAATTCTATTTTGAAGCTCGATAGTAATACGATTATCGCCAATACCGCGCGATCTGTGCTTTGGTATGGAAATACAGGTGCAAAAGCCTTAAATCATAATGTGATAGGTTTTAATCAGGCTAAAGCCTGTATATATAGTCACGGTGATGTGAGCCAAGTTGAGTCAGCAGGTATTGAATTATTGGCAAATGCTATTCCACTGAGTAATCCATCTATAGACTGTGATCTACCAGCAAAAGCGTCAGAAAATGCACAAAAAAATAGTCTTGATGTTAGTCAATTGAGTATCAATGATCTGTTTTCAACATCGTTACCGGTTAATGATGAGAATACTAACTTTCATCCTGTCTTTTTTCCGAAGATTAATTCTAGCGGTAAAGATTTAGTTGATTTTGGTACTGATGGTTGTTCGCTGCTTGATCAACGAGGTATTAATCGGATTGGATTGGACTCGCTCAACAGTTTAGATGCGACTCCCAATACTTGCGATATTGGTGCGATAGAAACCTTAAAGTTGACTGTTTCCAATTTAAGTAAAGCAAATGAATCACTAATTCAAATAAAGAAATCAACTGAGAATAGAATTAAAGCATTCGAAGATGCTATTGCCGATCCTGAAACCAAAGAAGAAGTGATTGATTATTATAATAAGGAGCTCACCGATCAAAAAGCATTTTTTAATGAGTTAAATAATCTTAATCAATATCGTCCAATTTTGTTCGATCCATTTAAATTGAATTTACCAGATGAATTTGTTTCTCTTGATGGTAAGGTGCGAAAAATTGAGCATCTTAATGTTGATAATTATGATGTCAAAGTTGAGGTTTTGGGAGTTGGGAAATTAGATATCGATAAAACATTCTTAGGTAAGTTTGATGATCGGTTGAAATGTGAGTGGAAACCGCAGCTTAAGCAGATAGTCATGTATAGAACAGATGGTCGCATAACACCGAGTGGAGACTCTGAATTCTGTACATATACGCTTACTTCAAAAAGTGACAGTAAAAAAACATCAAGTGCATATTTAATTGGTAATTTTATCAATATCGTGCCAACTGTTCCTGAACGCGTGGAATATACAATCAATCCAAAAAAATCGACTCAAATCAGTGTCAATTTACTGGCCGAAGCGAGTGATGCTGGTGATGGAAACAGAAATGCAATTAATCCTCCAAATAAAAAAGAGTTTTACCATAATGCTAATGGGGATGAGGTATCAATTTATTTTGCAAGAGTGCCAAATCCCGTTTCAATTATCGCGGATCGGGTAGAGCCATGTGCTAATGACCGTTTTAAAAAGTGCTATGGTGGAAACATTCGAGTTCAGTTGAACAATAATTTGGATGTCTTTTCCTATGATCTTAAGTACTCAGTATTGGACGCAGACGGCGCTTCATCAGGTGAGGGAACATTAGCTGTTCTAAATACGGAAACGGGGCCTGGAAGTTCTCGTACGAGTGGAGGGGGTAGCCTAGGTGGGTTTGGGCTTTTAGGACTCATTAGTTTAAGTTGGCTTAGAATGAGAAAATCTAAACCTCATTAATAAAAAAGCCAGCATTTGCTGGCTTTTTTTGTGTTTGATTTTGTGTAATATTTTGCAAAAAATTAGTATATTTTGAACAGTTTATTGCTACATTTAAGGATTGCTGATCACTTTCTTAAATTACACCAATGTCATCTTTTAATGAGCTTATACCCTTAAATCAAATTGAAGTTAATCCTTCGGATTTGCTCTCAATTAAGAGGCATGATCTTGTTCCTTTATTGACTGATTCGTCTAAACTTAATTTATATGCTGAACATATTGTGCAGGCACAAAATGCTCTATTGGTAGGTATAGACCCCACTTTAAATAAAAAATTAAGCGAAACAATTTCAGATATTATTCAAAAATTGAATCAATCCAAAAAGAAATTAAAACAAAAAAAATTTAATGCTCTCCAAAAGTGGTTAGGTCTGGATTTGGAGTTCGATGCTGGTCAAATTTCTTATATTCGTTATTTAGACCGACTCATTCTAGATGCTGATCAGTTGTCCCAACGCATTCACATTGAAATTCAAAAGTCTAGTTCTCGATTTCAGCAAGCAATTGGTTTAAGAGAGCAAATGGCGCGCTACATTCAAGCAGCAAGACAATTTTTAACAGAATACCCAGATTTTTCTCATCAGCGCCATCCACTTGATAACTTTGAGGAGCGATTGGCTAAAAAAATACAAACATTAGAGTCGGTACAAGCAAACAATGATATTTCTCTCATGCAAATGCAATTGACTCAACAACTTTCATTAACTCTGACGGATCGTTTTCGCGAAGCGCAACAAGTATTAATCCCAGCTTGGCAATATCATCTTGAGCAAACTCAAATTAAAAATGGCGCAGTCGATATTGAAAAGTTAGATCAAAGTCGTGAACAATTGATTCGATCTCTAAAAAAATCATTAATTAAAGAATAAGGTGTGTTATGTCTGATTTACCAATTCAAAAGAAAAATGAATCGTTAAGCTTAATTTCTACGGATGAAAAGTTTTCCAAGTTAGATTTAAAAGAAATTGGGTTGACGACGTCAGACCTTGTAGCAGTCGAATCAGTTCACCAAGAACTAGCTGATATGAATCATGCAACGGTTGCTGAATATGGGAAAAATATCGCGACTAAAACAGCGACTTATACGGATGAACTGCTGGATTTAGTCCAAAATAAAGATTTGGATGCAACAGGTCAAAAGTTAAATGAAGTCGTTACAGTGGCTCAACAGCTCAATACAAACAGTATTTTAAGCCCTGCTAAAAGTTCAGGCTTCTTGGGCAGTATCTTAAATCGATTTAAAGGTGCGAAGCAGAGCTTTGATCAAAAGTTCAATTCCACTAAAGAACAAATAGATGCTTTAGTTAAAGAAATTGAAACCTCTCAACAAGGTTTAAAAGACCGTATAAATACATTGGATCGTATGTTTGATGGTGTGCAGGATGAATATAAACAATTAGGGGTTTATATTGCTGCAGGGAAAATTAAACAACAAGAAGTTCAAGAGCAAATAGCTGAATTGAGTACGCTAGAACAAGATGCGCAAACCAATCAAAAAATCTACGACTTAAATCACTTAGCAAACAATTTGGAAAAAAGAGTGAGTGATTTACAGGTATTGCAACAATCTGCGATGCAGACATTACCGATGATTCGAATTATTCAATCAAATAATTCAATGTTGGTTGATAAGTTTTATGCGATAAAAAATATCACGCTTCCTGCCTGGAAAAATCAAATTAGTTTAGCGATTTCATTACAGGAACAAAAAAATAGTGTCCAATTGGCCAATACTATTGATGATGCGACGAATGAGTTACTTAAACGAAATGCAGATTTATTGCACCAGAACTCAGTAGATACTGCTCGAGCAAATCAACGCTCAGTGATTGACATTGAAACACTTGAACATGTTCAAAATACCCTCATTAAAACAGTGAATGATGTTATTAGTATTCAGAAAGAAGGGATGCAAAAACGTGAAGAGGCATCAATTCGTATTAAGGCTTTGCAAGGAAATCTTCAACAACTTGTTTTGGATTCGAGTCAAAATCAGCCAAAACACTAATTTCTTGAGATTTAAATTTGAATAAAACCAATGAATATCTTGTGGCGCAGACTGAGATTCAGAAAAGATTGCCTGAATTGTACAGACGAAATCGCATACTTAATTTATGGGGATTTTTGAGTACCAGCGTACTCATTATTTCAGTTGTGTCGCTTTTTATTCATCAGGACATGATTTATGGTTTTATGGGCATGAGTGAAACTGTTCAGCAGCTTCATTTGCCACATAGTTTAGATGAAGTCGTAAACGTGTACCAACATCAGCCTGACTATTTTTTTAATTTAATATCTTGGTTAGGTTGGTTCATTCTAAAAGTATTTAGCTCAGTCATTGGTGCTTTTTTTATTGTTCATTTTTTAAAGAAAATACGTTTTTTCTATGTGCGCTTTCAATCATTTGTGCTTAAGTTTGTAGGTTGGTTAATTGCTGTCATCTTAATTTGGTCAAGTTTGACCTATGTTCAATATGACTTGAATGATGAAGCTTTAGAACAACAATATCAATTAAGTCATTATGATAAATCGATTCATGAAAGTCAGATTGCTGTCATCATGAGTGAACAACAGGTCAATCCAATTATTCAAGCCTACGTCCTTGCGCAAGTGGCTTTGATTCACAAACCTGAAGATACCAAGCTAGCAACTGTATATTTAGCTCGACTTGCGCAAGCTGAAAGAAATGAAAAACAGTTTGTCGAATATGGCTTTGATGCAGAGCAGTTATGGTCAATGCAGCAACAAGTGTATGGTCAATCTATTACTCCTTGGGCAAAAGCGATAGATCCTCGGGCAAATCAGGCACGACAAATCTCAGAAGTCGTCAAGATGATGTTCATGCTGCTCTCAGCTATCATGTTATTGGCAATGTTTATTTTCTTTGGATTAGCTCGTAGTTTTAAAAGCAGAATTCAAACGATCACTCAACGTTTGGAGATATAGTTAAAGTTTGTACTGTTACGATCATCATAAAAGAATCATTCATTTTTAAATGGATGATTTTTTAATTCAATTTTTCGATAGTCTTTATGTAAACTAACTGTTTTACCTATTTTTGTATTTCTTCTAATATAGCTTTATCAAACAAATATTACTCCTTTGGAGACGTTAGCAATGTTAGATCAAAATACTTCAGCTCAATTAAAAACACTACTTGAACGTTTGGAAGGCCCGATTGAATTAGTGGCAACTCTGGATGACTCTGACAAATCAGCCAAAATCAAAGAACTGGTTGAGGAAATCGCTCAACTTTCTGATTTAGTGACTGCCCGTTTTGATGGTCAAAATAAACGTGCGCCGAGCTTTGGTATTGCAAAAGCAGGTGAAGAACCGCGTGTCTTCTTTGCAGGTTTACCAATGGGTCATGAGTTCACTTCTTTGATTTTGGCATTGCTACAAACTTCTGGGTATGCACCAAAAGTATCTGATGAAGTATTGGCATCCATCAAAGCTTTAGAAATCAAATCTGACTTTGATGTATTTGTCTCTTTAAGCTGCCATAACTGTCCGGATGTGGTTCAAGCACTTAACTTGATCGCAATCTACAACCCTGGCACAACTGCAACCATGATTGATGGTGCATTCTTCCAAGACGAAGTTGAAGAACGCAAAATCATGGCAGTTCCAATGGTGTTCCAAGACAACGAACATATCGGTCAAGGTCGTATGACATTGGAAGAGATTGTTGCGAAGCTCGATACTAACTCTGCAGCGAAAGATGCTGAAAAGCTCAATGCCAAAGATGCATTTGATGTGCTTGTGATCGGTGGTGGCCCTGCAGGGAACACTTCTGCAATCTATGCCGCTCGTAAAGGTATCCGTACAGGAATCGTTGCTGAGCGCATGGGTGGTCAGGTCATGGACACGATGGACATTGAAAACTTTACATCAGTGCAAAAGACGCAAGGTCCTAAGTTTGCTGCTGAAATGGAAGCACATGTTCGTGAATATGGTGTCGACATCATGAACTTACAACGTGTGTCTGACATTAAAGGTGCGGATGAAACTGCCAACGGTTTAGTTGAAGTGACTTTAGAGAATGGTGCAAAACTTGAATCGAAAACAGTCATCCTGTCTACAGGTGCTCGTTGGAGAGAAATGAATGTACCAGGTGAACAAGAATACAAAACCCGTGGTGTTGCGTACTGCCCACACTGTGATGGTCCATTATTCAAAGGCAAACGTGTGGCTGTGATCGGTGGTGGTAACTCTGGTGTTGAAGCTGCGATTGATTTGGCTGGTATTGTTGAGCATGTCACTTTGGTTGAGTTTGATACTAAGCTGCGTGCTGACCAAGTATTACAAGACAAACTTAACAGCTTGCCAAATACCACTGTCATCAAAAATGCGTTGTCTACAGAAGTTGTGGGTGATGGCAAACAAGTGACTGCACTGAAATACAAAGATCGTGCGACGGATGAAGAACACACAGTCGAATTGGCGGGGATCTTCGTACAAATCGGTTTGTTACCCAACACGGATTTCTTAAAAGAAACCCAAATTGAATTAACCAACCGTGGTGAGATTGTGATTAACGATCGCAACGAAACCAATGTAAAAGGTGTATTTGCTGCGGGTGACTGTACAACAGTACCTTATAAACAAATCATCATTGCCACTGGTGAAGGTGCGAAAGCATCACTGGCAGCGTTTGATTACATCATTCGTTCTGGACAGTAGTTCAATCGTATTCTTTAAATAAGAAGTTCTTAGTTTTGTAGTTTACAGAGGTTGAAGATGCTAACACTTCAGCCTCTTTTTTTTGTAATCACTCAATTGACATATATTATTTATTAAATCAAATCTGTATTTTATTTGTAATTTTATTTCACAATAAATGGGTGTTTTGTGTAACAGGAGCTGTTTATCGTGTCTGTTTTTTGTTTAAATATTAAGGAATTCTTTAGCCTTATTAAATTATAAAAGACAGATAATAACCATGCTTGCCAACATCTTTTCGGCATTGGAACAGCTCGGCCTAACCGCCCAAAACAGAGCCCTCCACATCCAATTCAGTCATTCACAACTGAATAGCCAAGTCTTCCTACAACGCATCGATGGCAGCCATGTCCTTAACGAAGGCGTGCAAGCAGAACTCATCTGTCTCTCGACCAATGCCTTAATTCCACTCAAACAATTCATCGGCACACAAGTCGCTGTGGATCAAGTCACTGATCAAGGCACCCTGTTTAGAACCACAGGCATCATCACCGAAGCTTCACAAGGACAAAGCGATGGGGCACTGACCCTCTACAAACTCACGCTCAACGATGCAACCAGCCTGTGGCACAAACGCCGCAACAGCCGCGTATTTATGAACAAATCCGTGGTCGAAGTGGTGGAAATCCTCTTTGAAGAATGGCAAAACAAAAGCCCACTCTTTGCCTCGAGCCTCAGCCTAGACCACAGTGGATTGCAACAACAATACGACATCCGACCCTTCATCATGCAAAGCAACGAAAGCGACTACGACTTTCTGACTCGCTTACTACGCAGTGAAGGCATTAACTGGCTGATCGATGAAGCCCAACCGATTGTACCGAGCAACAACAGCCCGATTGAAGCACAAAAGCTCCGCCTGATTGACGACAACAGCCAATACCAAGCCCTTAATAGACGCAACATCCGCTACCATCGTAGTGATGCGACAGAACAATTTGATAGCATCACCAGCTTTATCGGACAACGCAGCCTACAACCCACCGCAGTCCACCTACAACGCTGGCAAGCCACAGCCCTTGAACAAGAAGAAGGCGCAGGCTCAGTCCAAAGCAAACACCAACACAGTGACCACCAAGACAATGCCAGCCTAGGCCTCGAACAAGCATGGCACATCAGCCCTGCATGGATCCAAGACCTCAAAGGCGAAGATCAAGCCACCGCATCAGGCAACAGCCAAGTTGAAAAACTCAACCAACACCTCAGCGACTACTACGCTGGACAAAGCAAACAATTCATCGCCAAAGCCAGCGTCAGAGACAGCCAGGTCGGCTACTGGTTCAAACTCGATGGACACCCAGAAATTGAACAACACAGCGGAGCTGACCAAGAATTCCTCATTGTAGGCAAACGCTACTACAACCAAAACAACCTACCCAAAGACTTAGATCAACAAGTCCAACAACTGCTACAACGCAGCCAATGGACGCCAAAACACAAGACAAACACCAACCAAGCAACCCACACGGACCAAGAACGCCAAGCCAGCGAACTCATCCTACAACGACGCAACATCAAAACCGTACCCGAATACAACCCACTACAACATCGACCTAGCACCCATCCGCAACGCGCCAAAGTGGTGGGGCCTGCAGGAGAAGAAATCCATGTCGATGAATGGGGACGCATCAAAGTACGCTTCCTATTTACCCGAGCAGAAGACCACCAATTTGATGGTGGTGCCGGCAGTAACAACAACGACACCGATTCAGCTTGGGTCGATGTACTGACCCCATGGGCAGGCGAAGGCTATGGTGCACGCTTCCTCCCTCGAATCAATGAAATCGTGGTCATCGACTTCTTTGACGGCAACATCGACCGTCCCTTTGTGGTGGGCCGCCTACATGAAGCCCAACGCAGCCCAACCCGATTTGACAGTCAAGGCCAACTGCCGGACACCAAAAAACTCGCAGGGATTAAAAGTAAAGAAGTCCAAGGCGAAGGCTATGGACAACTCCGCTTTGATGACACCACAGGACAAATCTCCACCCAACTGCAAAACACCCACGGGGCGAGCCAACTCAACCTAGGGAATCTCAGTCATCCCAAAGCAACTGCAGAAAGTGAAGGACGAGGCGAAGGTTTCGAACTTAGAACTGACCAATGGGGTGCAGTACGAGCGGGCGAAGGCATACTCATCTCCACCTACAAACAAGAACAAGCAAAAGCAAACCATCTCGATGCAAGCGAAGCCAAACAACAACTCGAAAGTAGCTTAAACAACGCCAAAGCCTTAAGTGAAGTGGCAAAAAATCAACAAACTGATCCACTGAGCTTACTCGAAAACCTACAGGGCTATCTCAAAAACTTAGAGAGCGAAGACCAAAGCAAAGCCGCGGCTTTTAAACAAGCGATCATGCTCTTGGCTTCACCAAGTTCAATTGCCGTAGAAAGTAACGAAGATATCCACCTCAGTGCAGATGGGCAGATCAACCAGATTGCACAAGGAAGCATCAACACCAGCACCCAAGACAGTATCATCGGACATGCCAGCAAAAAGATCAGTTTATTTGCCGCGCAAGAAGGAGTGCGACTGTATGCAGGCAAAGGGAAGATCGAGATTCAAGCCCAAGGAGATGGTGCTGATCTGATTGCAAGAAAGGGTGTGCAGATTATTTCGACGGAAGATCGAATTGAAATTAAAGCGGCAAAAAAAATAGTGTTGATCGGTGGCGGCTCACAGATTGAAATTAGCAGTTCGGGAGTTTTACCGACCACAGCTGGTAAGTTTGAAGTCAAGGCTGGACAACATTTATTTAAGCCGGGAGCGAGTGTAAGTACTTCAGCTCAATTGCCAACAATGCAACCGTTAAAAGGCGCATTGAATCTTTTAAGAAGTTATGGTGGAAGTGAATTCTTTAAAGGAGCTGGATATAAAGTTATTGACTCTCTTGGTAAGACAATAACAGGGAAATTAGATGCGAATGGTTTTGCTCAAGTAACAGGAATTGCTCCTGGTGGTGCACAAGTCATTTTTGATAAAGATGAGCGAAGTCCTTGGGCATTATCAAGTCATTTTTCGCGAAGTTATGATTGGGCAGATGCAGTAATTCCTGGTGCATCTAATTTTATGAACTCGAGCTTAAATCAGCTGGGTCAGAATTTAATGGCTCAAGTTAAAAATAATTTGACTCAACTTGATAGTATGAATTTAAAGGATATAGGCAAGAATGCTTTAAAAGGTCTAGCAGACCAAACTGTTGGCCAACTCAAAAATCAAGTGGCAAGTTCTACCTTAGGTGGAATTTCAGAAAAATTAAATTTAGGTTTAAGTCCTGATCAATTGAAGACTATAAGCCAAATGGCAGTAAATCCTTCTCAATCACTAGATATGATTCGTACGCAAGGCGTTGATTTTATAACTCAGCAGGCCACATCGAAGTTGATTCCGAATTTTATGAATTCAACTGGGTTTATGCCAAATACAAATTTTGATACAGCATTGGATCAGGAAAATATTACGAATCAATCTGAAAAGGTCATTGTAACTGATGACTACATTGCACAGAAATATTATCAATCTGGCGGATTAACGTATACCGAAACAACAAGAATCAGTACGAAATCGAATCCAGCTCCATTGTTAACAAATCAAAAGACTGTTGAGGTTAATAAGCCTATACAAGTGAATAAAGTAGATGTGAGTACAAAGAATGCAACATCAGCAGATGATCAGTTTATTTCACAAAAATATTATCAATCTGGCGGCATTAAATATACGGAAACAACTCGATTAAAAACGAGTAATGATCGTCCTGATTTAGAACAATATAACGCGAAAAACTTAAAAGATTAAAAATATATAGGTTAGTCATGGCAACTGAAAACGAACAAGTTTCTAATAATGCACAATCGAGTGTTGAACTTGCTGTATTTAATTTAGACAGTGTGAGTAGTGTAGCTGACTTACAAGTTATTGCTAATCAAATTGAAAATTTCCTTGTGGTCTGTGGCCAAACATCATTACTTAAAGTCAAAGCAAATGCCCATATAACTACTGTAGCTAATATATATGCTTTAAGTGGAAGTGTGCTTGATTTATTGTTGTATACAATGTCTCCTCAAACAGAAGTGCTTTCAATACAACGAAATGCTTTGCTTGGTGCGAATTTAATTGGATTGTTTGCAGAGCCTAAACATGAAGCACATGCAAGGATGGGTTTACGTCCCATTTTAGGATTAATGGCTGAATGTCTATATCCTGAAAATGGTAAAATTAAGTCAACTGACATTCGACGTATGGAATTACATCTTAATGCAAGAATGGCAGGGAATTTAGAGACCTATCTAAAAGAGACACAAACTAAATTAGCGGACTTATTAACGAATGCAAATGCCTTGGCTGTTCAGATTCTAAAATCTCTTCAATCATCTTCATTATCGTCTGTTGCAACGGAAACAACATCGAGCGCATCAGCTGAAAAAAGAGATCCAAATTTACAATTTCTAAATTGGGCAATACCATTAATAGATTTACTCAGTGTTGAGCCTCAAGCAGATTTAACACCTAAAATTGAAGCAACTCCAAGTCATTTTGAAACTTTACTTGTAGAGGCGATTACTTCGATTAGTAACGATTTGCAGAATCAGACAAACCCAAGCTTGCAATACAGTCTTAGTTGGCTCATTCAACAAACACTTAAGGCTATTCAAGATAATCAAAATAGGGGAAATGCCAGTGTTCCGATTAATCAAACTGGTGAATTTGAGCGTCAAACTGATGGCGATATCCTTGAATTTGTCAGTTTGCAAGCAGATGCATTAATGGATCCTCCATGTTTGAATCCAGCTGAACCAACAACAAGTGCTGAAACCAATACTGCTCATAGTATTAGCTATTCTATAGGTGCTGAACGAGTTTCCCATGTAGACTTCAGCCTACCTAAGCTGGGATTAGTATTCAATCGACTTTATAACTCCCAAATGGCGGAATTCGATAACGGTGCTTTGGGTGCTCGTTGGTTAATGCCTTTTTCTAATTTGATTGTTCCAAATGAAAAGGGGTATTTGTTTATTGATGCGAAAGGCAGAAAACAACAATTGCCATCGATCATTATGAGTGAATCCTATGAAGTTCCATTCCAAGGTATTGCAACACATCTAAATGAACAGGGTGAATTAGTCCTAAATTTTGGAACAGAATGGGATTATCAATTTAGTACATTCGATCAAGGTCAAAGTTATCAGCTTACGCAAGAGAGAAATTCATCAACTCAAGAACAAGTCGATCTTCGTTATATCTTGCTAAATGGCAAAGCTTATTTACAAACCGTCCATTTTAATTTTAAGAAGACTCAGCAAATTTTGAAATTTGCGTACAATGATCAAGCAAAAATTATTGCTATATTTGTGGATGATCAAGAACAACCACTTGCTCGTTATGGGTACGATCATGACGGAAATTTAGTAGAAGCATATGATGAGAATGGTCACGCTCGTCAGTATTCATACAATGCGTATCATCAATTAACACGTTATACCGATCGATCAGGTCGTGGTCAAAATATTCGTTATGATTCGAATGAACCAAATGCAAAAGCCATTGAAGAATGGGCGGATGATGGAAGCTTTAAAACAACTTTAAAATGGCATCCTCGTCTGCGCCAAGTCGCTGTGTATGATGCTTACAACGTACCGACTTATTACTACTTTGATTTAGATGGTTTTACTTATCGTATTCGATTAGCAGATGGTCGTGAAAAATGGTATTCACGTGATCAACAAAAACGTATCACTCGAGAGATTGATTACAGTGGTCGTGAAACTCAACAGCAATACAATGAAGAAGGTCAGCTGAGTAAAATCATTCAACCAAATGGCGGAGTGATTCGATTTGCTTATGATGAACATAAAAATCTAACTGAAATAAAAGATCCTGAAGGTCATATTTGGAAACGCGAATACAATGCAGATGGCTTGATGACCAAAGAAATCAATCCATTGGGTCACACAACACAATATAATTACAATGCCGAAGGTCAATTGATTGAAATTACTGATGCCAAAGGTGGTGTTAAGAAAATCCAATACAACGACCTTGGACAAATGATCTCCTATATCGATTGTTCGGATAAAGAAAGTGCTTGGCAATATGATGAGGAAGGGCTACTTAAGCAACAACAAGCCGCAGATCAAACAGGTGTGCAATACATCTATAGTGATCAAGGTATAGACAAAGGCCAACTCAAAACGATCATTTACCCAGATGAACAAAAAGAACACTTTGAACATGACCAAGAAGGACGCCTTCTCAAACACATTGATACCAAAGGACTGGTGACTCAATATCACTACAATGCAGTGGGGCTATTAGAAAAACGCCTTGATGCCAACAAACACCAAATTGCTTATCAATGGGATAAACAAGGGCGTATACAGAAACTTATCAACCAAAACCATGCAGAATATGTATTCGAATACAACAGTTATGGTTATCTCACACGAGAACAAACCTTTGATGGCGAAGAAAAGCACTATAGTTACGATGAGCTTGGTCGACTTAGCCACATTCAACAACCGAATATCATCACACAATTTGGCTACTATGAAGACGGACAAATTGCGTCAAAAATCTACATTCACCGCGAAAGTAAACAACAACAAACAGAAGAGTTTACTTACAATCTGAATAGGCAGTTAATTCAAGCAAAGAACCAACAGAGCCAAAATGACTTCTACCATAATGCGATAGGACAATTGGTTAGAGAACACCAACACTACCAAGTGCCAAATCTGAAACCAATGACTGCAGTACTACGCTATGAATACGATGAACTCGGCAATCTCATCAAAACTGTTCGTCCGGATGGTCAGGAAATTAGCCACTTAACTTATGGATCAGGACATATCTACGGTATTGCCCTAAATAAAAAAGACATGGTTGGTTTTAAACGTGATGACCTACACCGAGAAACAGAACGTTACCTTGCCAATGGTTTAATCCAAAGCAACCAATATAATGACGTTGGATTGCTGATTGCACAGCATATACACGTAGAACAAGAAACAGCCAATAGAACACAACATCAGGCACAACGCCAATACACTTATGATGCCAACTACTTGTTGACTCAAGTTCAAGACAGTCAAAAAGGCATACTTAGTTATCAATACGATGCGATTGGTCGCTTAATACAAGCGCAAAGCTCAAAGCAAACTGAACGTTACCATTTTGACCCAGCGGGCAACTTAATAGACCCAATTGCAACGCAAAGTGCAGAAATCAAAAATAATTTAGTAAAACATTACCAAGGTAAGCACTATAAATATGATGCCCAAGGTAATGTAATTAAAACCCAACAGGTGGGGCATGAACTAAAACTGAAGTGGGATAATTTAAATCGCTTAATCGAAAGCGACCACAACGGGCAAATCACTGAATATGGCTACGATGTATTTGGACGACGCCTTTATAAAGCCAATAAATCAAATAACAGCCTGACCTTATTTGGCTGGGATGGTGATTTAATGATTTGGGAATCAAAAACTAGTTCAAATCCAACAGATATAAACAATACAGATCAGAGCTATACCAAACACTATATCTATGAGCCGAATAGCTTTGTACCGCTCTTACAAGCAGGATATCAAAGTTTTATTAAATTGATAGAAACACCGAATTACGAAAGATTTAAAACGGAACCGTATTCCATCCATAAAGATCCAGTATGGAGAACAGATACAAGAAAGAATAGAGCAGAGTTAGAACGGATTGCGTTTTACCACTGTGACCAAGTAGGAACACCTCAAGCCTTAAGTAATGAACAAGGTGAATGTATCTGGGAGTTAACCCTGAATACATGGGGACAAACACAACAGATCAAAACAAAGAACCAAGAGAATCCATTAGAAAAAAGTGATATCCGTTTCCAAGGGCAATATTACGATGAGGAAACAGGATTACATTACAACCGTTACAGATATTATGAACCATTTAGTGCACGGTATATAAGTAAAGATCCGATTGGTCTATTAGGTGGTTTAAATAACTCAGCTTATGTAAGTGATCCGAATCAATGGGTCGATCCAATGGGGTTGCAAGTTGGAATAGGATTTAGTAGTAAAAATAATACAATGATTATTACAGATGTTGATACGAAAGAATCAATGAGGATAGGTGCTTTCACTGGTGGTCATATTAGTCAAGAGGGAGTATTTAACGCTAATGGAAATAATTTCGAAAAACCAATACCACCAGGATCATATTATATAACGGAATATCCTAATCCAGACAGACCCAATAATAATCATTGGTACGGGTTATTAAAAATTGATGAAAAAATAGATGATGAGACTATAGACCAATATGGTAATAAACGATTCGGTTTTCGCCTTCATCCGGGTACTGTTAGTCATGGTTGTGTAACAATCAGTAGTTTTGATCAACAAGGGAGAGAGAGTTGGGGTAAATTAAAGGAAATGCTTGACAAAACATCGACTTCAACGATTGAGTATGAGGATAAATGGTACAGAAAGAATAGACAGCTTAAACTTTATGGAATATTACATGTTAAATAAATTAGAATGGAATATGTTATGATTTTAAAAAAAATTTCTTACATTTTTTTTGTATTAATTTTGGCTATATTGATATTATATTTAGCTTTATTATATAAATTTAAATCGATTGATTCGAGGTTTCAATTAGAGTCATCTAAAGTTTTAATTTCTTTTTTCCTTAAAGATTTTTATTTATTTGGTGGGTTAGAAAAGCAGTCATTAGAAATTGAAAGAAAAAATCAAAAAGACCAAGATGATTTTTACTATTCAATAATAATATTGGGCTCAAAAAATTTAGAGTATAATGGTGGTGGTTTGTTGCTTTTAAATGAATTATTATCAAAGAGGGATAATACAAATTTAATTCTAAAAATAAAAAAATTTAAAATGAGTAAGGGTTATGAAAGTCTTAATAAAAAAGATAAGGATTCAATAAATTATTGGGAAAATATATTATTAGAAAATAATAGCTCTATTAGATCTCTTTCATAAATCAAAAAAAGATCTATCCCTTGCTGACTATTTGTACCGAATAATTTTAAATATTCATGCATAATTTGCGAACGAAATACATCGACTCAAAGAAGCACTCTGAAACACAGTTTAAGCGATATACAGGCATCTCATGGTCAACCTTTGATTTAATGGCTGAACAGCTAAAAATGCTTGTACCTGCTAAAGGTAGACCATCTAAGTTAAGTGTAGAAGATCAAATCCTTCTGTGCTTAAGTTATTGGCGTGAATATCGAACATTGTTTCATGTCGCAACGAGTTATGGTGTGTCAGAGCCTACTGCTTCAAGAATCGTCCGCCACGTAGAGGATTGCCTGATCAAGTCCAATCTATTTAATTTACCCAAGAGTTTGCCTGAAGGCGAAGGTATCGACTGGAATGTGGTGATCGTAGATGCCACAGAAATTCCAATACAAAGACCTAAAAAAACAGAAGAAAAGCTATAGTGGTAAGAAGAAGGCACATACTTTCAAAGTACAAGCCATCATCCATTATAGAACACAGCAAGTTCTAAGTTTATGCACGAGTCGTGGTGCAGTACATGATTTCGAGCTCTTCAAACGTAACCTGAATCAAATTCCTAAAGGGTCTTTTATCCTTGCAGATAAAAGCTATCAAGGGATTTATACGGTGTATCCAAATAGTCTATTGCCATTAAAAGCAAAAAAGCACTGTAAACTAGAACCTGAGTTAAAAGTTTACAATCAAGAAATCAATAAAAGAAGAATTGGGATTGAGCATGTATTTGGGACTACGAAAACCTTCAAAATCCTTGCTGAGCGATATCGCAACCGTGGCAAAAGATTGGGATTGAGATTCAGTTTAATCGCAGGGATTTATAATTTAGAACTGAGTAAAAAATGATTTATGAAAGAACCCTATTGTTTACTAGTATTAAAGTTAATACATTAGAAACTAAGTGTTAGTGATTACTGTGAATGTTGAATATCTGAAATGACGATATTGCTTCTAGTTCAGCATTGCTGAATAAAGTTACTACTGAGTTAAATCAAGATAAAATCGATTTAAATAATAGGGTAAATATAACACTCAATAAAAAAACCGAGCAAAAAAGCTCGGTTTTTTTATTGTACGTAATTTTATTTTTCAACAAAAGCACGTTCAATCACATAATCACCAAGAACACCCATACGTGGAGATTCTTTTAGGCCATGTTGATCAAGAAGTGCAGCTACATCGTCGAGGAATGCAGGAGAACCACATAACATTGCACGGTCAGTTTCAGGATTAAAACGAGGTAAGCCGATTTTCTCGAAAAGAGCACCAGTTTCAATCGCAGTTGTAACACGACCTTGAGTATGGAAGTCTTCACGTGTAACTGTTGGGTAATAAATTAACTTTTCTTTCGCACCAAGTTCCCCAAAGAACTCATGGTTTGGAATTTCATTTTGAATAAGGTCTTGATACGCCAGTTCTGAGATATAGCGTGTACCGTGTACAACGATGATTTTCTCAAAACGCTCATAAGTTTCTGGATCACGGATAGTCGAAAGGAAAGGAGCTAAACCAGTACCTGATGATAAAAGATACAAGTTTTTACCAGGATTTAAATCATCAAGAACAAGTGTACCAGTCGGTTTTTTAGAAACTAAAATTTCATCACCAACTTTTACTTTTTGTAGGATTGATGTCAAAGGACCATCTGGAACTTTAATAGAGAAAAACTCAAGTTCTTCTTCATAGTTCGCGCTAGCAATCGAATATGCACGCATTAAAGGCTTGCCATTGACTTCTAAACCAATCATCACAAATTGACCATTTTTAAAACGCAATGCTGTATCGCGAGTCGTTTTAAAACTGAATAATGTGTCATTCCAGTGGTGTACGTGAGTAATCTTTTCGACGTTAAAAGCAGCCATTAAAGGTCTCAATAAATTATCAAATTAGAACAGCTTGCTATTCTAAACTAAAACCATTCTCGATAAACTGAATATATTTAATTGAACTTATCAAAAAAAGTGATTATGAATGAGCTGACTTTACCTGTGATTGGTATAATGAGATCTCCCTACAAAGAAAAGTTTGGTATTCCACGTCAGCCAAATTTAGTAAATGTTGAAAGTTATATTGAACTATTGGCGCCATATAATGATGAACTGGCTTTTGAAGGTATACATGATTTCAGTCACTTATGGCTGATTTGGCAGTTTCACGATAATAAAAATCAGGATAATCAAAAATTTAAGCCTCAAGTTAGACCACCACGTTTAGGTGGAAATAAAAAAGTGGGAGTCTTTGCGACAAGAAGCATGTACCGTCCAGCACCTATCGGCATGTCAGTCGTACAATTCAAAAAACTTTTTAAAGAAGGTGATTCTTTGAGGCTGTATGTGTCAGGCAGCGATCTATTAGATGGAACACCCGTTATCGATATCAAACCATATATTCTATATTCTGATGCCGTGGTTGAGGCGACGAGCGGTTATGCACAGGATAAGCCAATTCAAAAAAATGTTGTTTGGTCAAAAACTGCTGAAATTCAGCGAAATCAACTGTTGGATCAACAATGTGTCGCTGAAAGTTTAATCAAGGAATTAGAACAGGTTTTGTCATTTGATCCAAGACCATCTTATCAAAATGATCCTGAGCGAATTTATGGGCTAAGTTTCGGCCTCTTAAATGTCAAATTTAAAGTGGATACTGAGGTTGAGATCGTTGCACTGGAACTTTGTGCAAACGAATAAACTGTTGGACTGATGTATTTAAAGCTGAATTTGATCTAATGAATTTAATTGTAAATTCTGAATAGGCTAAAGGCTAATGTTGAATAAAGAATTTGCTATAGTTGTGCTCAAGGAATGGGGCAATTTGAATGAATTTTAATTTTGAAATTGATACAACATGGTGTTTAGAACAACTACTAAAAGATGGTCGTATTTTAGAGCGAGATAAGTTGCTCATACAAACCCGACACCGCCAAAAAGATCAATTTAAATGGCATCCATTGCAGTGGATTGCTCATTTTGAATTGGTAGATCAAGTTCAACCTCAACATAAGTTAACACTGCAACGTTTATGCGAGTGGTTAGCATTAAAAACACAACTCCAATATTATGTGATCGACCCGCTTAAAGCAGATGTTGCAGCACTGACTCAGGTCATGTCACAAGAATATGCATTCAAAAATAAAATTCTTGCTGTGGAAGTGCATCCTGATCAGATCTTAATTGGTACAGATCAACCATTCTTGGATGATTGGGTCAAGAATTTAGAAAAGAGCTTAAGTCCTAAAAAAATTGTTAAGGTTTTATTGAATCCAGAGCAGTTACAACGTTACTTGATTGAATATTATCAAGTGAGCCGAGCAGTAAACTCCTCTCAATATTCAGGAGCTTACGACCGACAGAGCCGAGGTGTTGAATCCCTTTTACAATTGGGTGATAGTCAAAATCCTGATGCCAACGATCAGCACATCGTAAAATTAGTCGACTGGTTGCTTCAATTTGCCTTTGAACAGGGTGCGAGTGATATTCATCTTGAGCCTCGTTCGGAGAAAGGACGCGTTAGATTCCGTATCGATGGTGTGCTGCACACGATTTATAACATGCCTAGCAATACACTCACGGCAGTAATTTCTCGTATTAAAATTCTGGGTCGTATGAACGTTGCAGAAAAACGACGTCCTCAGGATGGGCGATTAAAAACGCGTACACCTAAGGGTCAAGAAACTGAACTACGTTTATCAACTCTGCCTACTGCAGCAGGCGAAAAAATGGTAATGCGAATTTTTGATCCTGAAGTATTAGTGAGGAGTTTCCAACAACTGGGTTTTGAAGGAAAACTGCTAGAACAATGGAATGCCATTACCAAAAATAGTCACGGTATCATTTTAGTGACAGGTCCAACTGGTTCAGGTAAAACAACAACCTTGTATTCATCAATGAAACAACTTGCGACTGAGCAATTAAATGTTTGTACGATTGAAGATCCTATCGAGATGATAGAGCCGAGCTTCAATCAGATGCAGGTAAACCCTGCCATTGATCTTCATTTCGCCGATGGTGTACGTGCCCTCATGCGCCAAGATCCAGACATTATTATGGTAGGGGAAATCCGAGACCAAGATACAGCGAATATGGCGATTCAAGCTGCATTAACAGGTCATCTCGTACTTTCAACACTTCATACAAATGATGCACCTTCAAGCTTGACTCGTTTACATGATCTAGGGGTGCAGCCATTTTTAACAGCGGCAACAATCTTAGGGGTTTTAGCGCAAAGGCTAGTCAGAAAATTATGTTCTCATTGTAAAGAAAAACGGGAAATTAATGCTCAAGAATGGGAGCATCTGACCTATGGCTATTTAGTGAAGATGCCTGCTCAAGTGTATCATGCCAAAGGCTGTGAACATTGTCGTCACACAGGGTATAAGGGGCGGGTGGGTATATATGAGTTTATGCCTGTGTCTCTAGAAACAAAACAAAAAATCAGTGCTAATCTTAATTTAGATGAATTACGTGCTCACGCAAAAAAAGAAGGTGTAGAGCCGTTGCGTATTGCGGGTGCTCGAAAAGTCCTTGAAGGGGTAACGACATTAGAAGAGGTGCTAAGAGTCGTACCACTAAGTTAATTGTCAACGATTAATAAATATTCATATTTCTTAAGATTCGCTTCAGCTTTGTTTGTTTTAATAGCTTCATCGAAACAAACATCACTTGAAAAGGTATAGAAAATGAAAATGTTAAATCAAGCTTTAATCGCGACAGCTTTAGTCGGTGCAACTACATTTGCAATGGCTAATACGGCAGTGAACCAAAGTGCTGTTAATCATGCAGCAATTGCACCGCAAGCAATAACGACTGTTAAAAGTGCGTTAACTGCCAAAGATGATACCCCAGTGAAATTAAAAGGCTATATTGTTAAGGCAACTGGTGATGAAAAATATCAATTCCGCGATAGCACGGGTGTGATCACTGTGGATATTGATGATGAACTCTGGCAAGGTAAACCAATCTCCGCAAAAACACCTGTGGTATTAATTGGTGAGGTGGATATTGATTATAAGCCTGCTAAGCGTGTAGAAATTGATGTAGATCAAGTTCAATTTTAATGAGCTATCTACTAAATTGAGTATTTGATTTATGGCTTTCAAGTACTCAAACCAAAAAAACCACATTCTCCAGAAATGTGGTTTTTTTATGCATCTTTTTTTGAAAAACTTTATAGTGAATGAATTGTGGCTTAGTGAAGAGAGACATGCGTATATTATTAGCAGAAGATGATGTGTCACAAGCTGAAAGTATCAAAGCTTGGTTAGAAATGGATGGATATAGTGTCGATTGGGTCGAGCGTGGAGATCATGCGATATTAGCAATTGAGCAGCATCAATATGATTGTTTATTACTCGATCGTGGATTGCCGAAAGCAACTGGTGATGAAATTCTGACACATTTAAGAAAACATCAACACAATACACCAGTAATTTTTATTACAGCTCAAGACAGTATCCAAGATCGTGTCGGAGGACTTGATTTGGGGGCTAATGATTATCTAGTTAAGCCATTCAGTTTAGATGAGCTCTCGGCGAGAGTTAGAGCACAATTACGTACTCAGCACAAAGGCACGTCTCAAATCCTAATGTTTGGATCCGTGAGTTTGGACCCCCAAGCCAAGGTTGTTAAATTAAATTCAGAAATTGTCAATCTCACAGCGAAAGAGTACCAAATTTTATATAAGTTAATGCAACATCCTGAACGTGTTGTGACACGTGAGCAACTAGAAGAGTCCTTATATGCTTGGGGTGATGAAATTGAAAGTAATGCAGTTGAAGTTTTTATTTATCAGATTCGGAAAAAAATAGGCTCAACCATGATTAAAACGATTCGTGGATTAGGTTATAGAATGAATTTAGATCAGGCTTAAGGTAGAACAGCGTTGCATCAGCACCCTATTTCTTTACAAAATCGTCTTGTTAAGTCTTCAATGCTCAGTTCGATGTTGGCGGGCGTTGTCGCATTAATTCTTTTATTGGTGATCTCGCTTTACCAGAACATGCAGACCCATGACAATATGATGGATGAAATCGCCGATTTAATTCTGGTCAGTGATATTTCAAGTCATGTGGGAAATGAGTTAGATGATTTAAGTGAACAATTTGATATCAAATATGAGTTAAAGCTCGATGAACTTATTTTGATTGAATCGCAAGACCTTGCTTTCAATCAAATTGGTTCCAAGGTGTTTTTTCAGAATGATCACTTTGGCTTTGTTTGGCTAGAAGGGCGATTATTTCGTTATTACAGTGAGCAAAGTGATCAGCAAATTCTAACTATGCTTCAACCCATGTCAGCGCGTGTTGATCAGTTATTCAAAAGTTTGCTGGGCTACGGTGGTGTTCTCATTATTTTATGGGGCGTTCAATGGTTTATTCTACACTTTATTATACGACGTCAGTTTCGATCTATTCACCAACTTTCAAAATTAATATCGCAAAAGACTGTTAAGGATTTATCACCGATTACACCTTCAAAACCAGAACTAAAAGAACTGCAACCTATTGTGAGTCAAATAAACCAAATGATGGAGCGTTTAGATCGGGCAATTACTGCGGAACAACGTTTTACAGCTGATGCATCCCATGAATTAAGGTCGCCACTTTCCGCGATTCAAATGCGGTTACAACTTTTAAAACGAAAATACCAGTCTGATCATGAGGATTTGTCACAAGACTTAGAGCAGATTCTAAAAGATGTGAGTAGGGGCTCAAATATTTTAGAAAATTTACTCTTGTTGGCCAGACTTGATCCGTCTTCAACGCAAGATGTACCGATACAGTCCATAGATTTAGACCGTTTGACGAAAGAGGTTTTACATTCAGTACAACCTTTGAGCCAAGAAAAAAATATTCAGTTTAAAACTGAGTTAGGAAACCATGCGATTAAGGCAAATCCTGAGTTAATGTTTAGCTGCATTCGAAATTTAGTCGATAATGCAATCCGCTATACGCCACAGAATGGAATCGTTGATATTTTAATCAAACAAAATAATAATGAAATTCTATTTGTGATTGAAAATGAAGGTCACGGCATTGAGCAAACAGTGATTGATCGGCTGGGAGAAAGATTTTATCGTCAGTTAGGCACACGTACAACGGGCTCAGGATTAGGATTATCAATTTGCCGTAAAATTGTCGAATTGCATCAAGCCGAGATTGTATTTAAGAAATCAGAGTTAGGTGGGTTAAAAGTTGAAATAAAATTTCATTAAAATTAATTATCAATAAATTTGAAGAAATAAAATTAAAGAAGCAGTATGTGCTGATTCATACTGCTTAGTTCCACGATTATTATTATCAAATTTTAGAATTTTTATTTTGTCAAAATGAGTCGATTATTTCGTGTGAGACGAAGGCGATATTCTTCTCCTGCATGCATGATGCGAATTTCTCTGCCTAGAGCAAATAGATTATTTGAGTGAAGCATTGGTAATGCTTGGTGGTTTTCGTTATTACGTGTGAATAAGCTAAATGGTGCGTTCATTCCTTGGACTCCGTGGTATGTGGTGAACGATTTAAATGATAATCATTATCGAATAGAGCTGTCAACGATAATTTTTCTCATTTATAAAAAAACATAAAATGCTTACAATTAAGCACTCATTTTTTGAAAGATAATCATGTCAAAAAAAACGATTAATGTTTCTATAGCGTTGTTATTCCATAAAAATCAAGTTCTTGTCGGGTGGAGAGAAGCCTCTTTACATCAGGGGGGTAAAGCTGAGTTTCCTGGAGGGAAAGTGGAGTTAGGAGAAACTCCTGAACAAGCTTGCCAGCGTGAAGTTCAAGAAGAGGTGGGAATTTTTCTAGATCATGTCTATTTATTTGATGTTATTACGCATGAATATGAAGATCTAATCGTAAAATTGCATATTTATCAGGCTTATGTTGATCAGTCTCTACTAGATCGTATTCAAAGTCCTTGGACATGGCATGATCGTTCAGTACTAAGCATTTTGAACTTTCCTAAAGCCAATGATGCCATTGTTAAACGCCTACTTTGGCCGAAAAAAATTGCAATAAAAAATATAGATCATCTCGATACGTCTGTTGATCTTAATCAAGTTAGTTATTTGAGAGCTGAAAATGTTTTAGATTTTGTGCTGCAACTCAACCAGTATAATCAACTGGATCAGCTCATTATCAATCGTGATGTGTGGATGGGATTATCAGAATCAAATCAGAAAAAAGTATTTGCTGTTCAATTTAAACATGAACAATTGATGCAATTAAATTCTGATTTATTTATGCAGGAATGGAAGGGCATTAAACGCATCGCATCTTGTCACGACCATTCTAGTGTCAGTCGTGCTGTAGCATTAGGTTTTGATGCAATATTTTTAAGTCCAGTACTGAGTACAACATCGCATCCTCAGCAAGAACCCTTAGGTTGGACGCAGTTTGAATTGTTAACAAAAGATATTCATATACCGGTTTATGCGCTAGGCGGTATGAAGCCTGAGTTATTAGATCAGGCCATACAGCATGGAGCTTATGGAATTGCTGGTATTCGTGCTTTTTAAAAGGCATTAAAAAGCAGAATTCATGCTTAAATCAAAACTTTTTGATTTGATTTTGTGCTTCTTGGATAAGTTTCTGATTTTTTTGGAGTTGACCTGATTTCAAAATAATTTGCCAAAGTTGTCGTTTCATCGTTGCTGTTTTAGCATAACTGAGACCTCGTTTTGCCAATGATTCAGCATTTTTTGCTTCATTTTTTTGATTGGCAATCATCGCGAGATACATATAGGTCTCTGCAGATTGAGGGGCAAGTCTTTGTGCTTGGAGTGCGGCTTTCTCAGCTTCACTCCATTTTGCTTGACGAAATGCATCATGGGTTTGTTGCATTAAATTTTTAAATGCGGGAAGTTCGCGGCCATCATCGAATTTTTGATTTGAGCTTTTCTGTTCAGGAATAACAATTTGTAATTGTTCCCGTTTAATCTCAGGTCGATCGTAAGGCGTAATTTTAATACCATCGGCATCTTTTTGGGATGGTGTTGTTTTAGTCTCGGCTTGTTTAGGTTCCTGAGACGGTTGTGAGTTTTGAGAGGAGGTTAAAGTTTGGCAACCGCCTAAGAGTAATATGCTGGCGAATAGTACGCTAAAATTCAGTTTTGTCATTAACCTTAACTCCTCCTAAACTTATTTTAAGGATTATAACTTCCACTTGAAAGTACTCGAGTGGCATTCGTATTTAAATCCCGTTCCATTTCTGTTTCGCTCTCACGAATATATTGGTCGATGCTGTCTTCTGCTGGAATTTCTTCTGCATTCGTTTCAGGAACGTAAGTCGGCTCTACTTGGTAGTGTGGTAAGCCACATGCTGTTGCGCGACGAGGAACAGTATATTTAAGTATCGGTACATAGAGCGCACCTTGACAACCTTGTGCTGAAAGCTCGCCGCTATTTGAATCAATCCAATGCCACTGTACTTCATCAGGTTGACGTAAATTGACAGGTTTTTGCTTCAGTTGCTTCATTACATTGGTCCACACGGGTAAAGCGCCAGATGAGCCCGTTAAGCCTGTCACTTTATTATCATCTAATCCAAGCCAGACAACTGCCAAATGATTACCTGAATACCCCGCGAACCACGAGTCCCTTGTATCATTGGTCGTACCTGATTTACCTGCTAGATTTAGATTCGGAGCTAGGCCATTGTAAGCAGCACGTCCTGTACCTGCCGACATCACACGTTGTAATCCGTAGTTTAAAATGTAAGCAGCCGATGGGTCGATCGTTTGCTGAACATTTAAACTATAGCGATTAATGAGCTGCCCATTGGTATCAACAACTGTTCGGATAGATTTTGTAGGATACTTAAACCCTCCAGTTGCAAAGTTGCCATAAATATTCATGATTTCCATAGGCGACATTTCAACAGCCCCTAAGAAAATCGATGGGTAATTTGGAATAGGTGAAGTCACGCCAAACTTCATTAAATGATTGGTAAATGAAGAAAGTCCAAATTCTTGTCCTAAGCGAACTGTAGATAGGTTATACGAATTGGCTAAAGCTTGAACCATTGGGACGTAACCATACGAAGTTCCGCTATAATTTTTGGGTGTCCAAGTCTGATTGCGATCGACTGGCACACTAATTGGCGAGTCTTCGATTGCTGTTGCCCAGTTATAACGACCAGATTCCAAAGCAGTTAGGAAAATAACAGGTTTTAATAATGAGCCTACCTGACGTTTTGCATCAACTGCGCGGTTAAAGCCTGTGAAGTCAGATACTGAACCTACGGCCGCAATCAATTCACCATTTTCAGGGTGAGAAACTAATACCGCGCCTTGAAGCTCTTTCAAGCGTGCAGGATTGGCCTTAGACAGTCTTGCTACTGAATCTGTAAACGATTTTTGTACTTTGATTTGTGCGATTGGATCTAATGTGGTGAAAATTCGAAGACCTTGTTTTGTTAAATCGCTTTCTTGGTATTCTGTTTTGAGTTGACGACGAACGATGTCTAGGAAGTCAGGGAAGCGAGCTGGACCTAAAGTCGGTTTTTTAATCACGTTTAAAGGTTTAGCTGACTCAGTTTCATATTGCTCTTCAGTCAAATATCCCATGACTAACATATTGTTTAGAACAACATTACGGCGTTTTAATGCACTTTCAGGATTTCTCCAAGGATTGTATAAGCTAGGACCTTGAACGAGTCCGACAAGGAAAGCCTGTTGCGCTATACTCAATTCTCTAAGTGGTAAACCAAAATAAAATTGAGACGCTAAACCATAGCCATTGATCGAATAATTACCATTTTGTCCTAAATTAACTTCATTCAAATATGCTTCCAGAATTTCATCTTTGTCATAATGAAACTCAAGCAACAACGCCATAAATGCTTCATTCACTTTACGTTTGATTGTGCGTTCAGGGGTCAAATAAAAGTTTTTAACCAATTGCTGCGTGAGTGTAGAACCACCTTGTCGCTTACCACCAGTAACGTTGCTTACAACTGCGCGTGCTGTACCACGAAATGAGACGCCGTGATGATGATAGAAGTTGCGGTCTTCAGTCGCAATAAGCGCTTGAATTAAAGGTTTAGGAACACGATTGAGTTTAATGAGAACACGGTCTTCGTTGTGTTGAGGGTAGATTCCCCCAACTAACATTGGTTCTAGACGGGCAATCCCCGTACTCGATGGTTTTGTTGCTTTAATCTCTGAAATTTGACTAGCACCAAAACTGACTTGGAGGATTTGTTCTGGTTCTACACTATCACCAAAATCGAAACCACGCGTGTGGACATATATAGTATTGCCTTGAACCAAAAAATTACCTGGTTTGGTATAGTCTTCAGCGTTTTTGTAACCCAACAGACCTAGCTCTTGAATGAAGTTTTGTTGCTCCACGGGTGCATTAGCATAAACTTCCAAGGGGCGTGCATATACTTTCGCTGGAATATCCCAACGATTGCCTTCAAATTTATCGCGAATAATATTATCTAAACGGATTAGATAAATACTAAAAGCCACAAATGCAGAAATCACCAGCACTGAGAAAATCAATGCAATTAAGCCAATACCACGTTCAAACTTCATAGATCAAAAAGCAAAACCCTGTTTTATTGCGCTCATCATGCGAAGCTTTTTTATAATTTGCAATAATTAAACTGTGAATTTATGCCTTTTTAGATAAATGTAATGATTTATCTAATTCAATATTAAGGAGAAAATTAAGATTTTAAGTTGGGTAAATGTGAAATTATTCGTGAAATTCATAACATGAAACAGGCTTGAAATATGTAAGTCACAGAATGATGATGATATGATACTCAACAATTCATCTGGAGCCGTAGCATACGTGCAACTTTCAGCAAAGTCATTTCGTAATATTGGATTAATTGGACGACCAGATAAATCATCTGTGGTTGAGACTTTAAGTCTAATTCATGACCATTTGATTAGTTTAGGTTTGCATCCAGTTTTTGATTCAGAAACCGCTAAATTGGTCCCTTATAAAAATTCGCAAACGGTCAGTCGAGCTTTATTGGGCGAAGTTGCAGATTTGGTGATTGTCGTAGGTGGTGATGGTTCATTGCTTCAAGCGGCTAGATCTTTAGTGAAATACAATACTCCCGTCATCGGGGTAAACCGTGGGCGTTTAGGTTTCCTAACAGATATCAAACCAACCGAAGTTTTATTTAAATTAGATCAAGTCTTGAAAGGTGAGTTTCAGCTAGATCGCCGTTTTTTATTAGAAGTCGAAGTTCGTAGTAAAAATGAACTAATTTATGATGCAATAGCATTGAATGATGTGGTGCTGCATTCAGGTAAGTCAGTCCATATGATTGAGTTTGATCTTCATATTGATGGTCAGTATGTTTATCGTCAACACAGTGATGGTTTGATTGTATCGACACCTACGGGTTCAACAGCATATGCACTTTCTGGTGGCGGTCCAATTTTGCACCCAAGTATGGATGCGATCGCGCTAGTGCCAATGCACCCGCATACGCTTTCTTCTCGTCCGATTGTGGTGGGTGGTCAAAGTGAAATTAAAATTCAAATTCGTAAGAATCGCGTGTTGCCAATGGTGAGTGCTGATGGGCAACACAGTGTTTCTTTAAATGAAGGTGATTGGTTGCATATTCGCAAACATCCTTTCAAACTTACTTTATTACATCCACCTGGATACGACTTTTATATGGCATGTCGTACCAAACTAGGATGGAATCAAGATTACGATTCATTTCATCAGCAGGACTAAACATGAATATTGAACAAATGTTATCAGTTTTGGATGCAGACATCGTTGCTCGTTTAAGAACTGCCGTTGAAATCGGTAAATGGCCAAACGGTGTAGCTTTAACTCAAGAGCAGTGTCAGATTTCAATGCAAGCAGTCATTGCTTGGGAAGCTAAAAATCTGCCAGAAACAGAAAGATCAGGCTATATAGATAAAGGTCATAAAGAGGAAGGTGATGAATGTGATTCACATGTTCCAGAGCCAGAATTTCAACCTATACGTTTTGTATAATCTTCTATGTAAAAAAAGACACCTGATGGTGTCTTTTTTAATCCGAATTTAAACTCGATGACGTGACTGCCAGTATTCTTGAGCCAAGGTCTGTGCTTGTGTAAATGTTTCAGCCAAATTCATGGTGTAGAGTGCGATTGCCATAGTTTCAATAATAGCCACCTGTCCATAGCTATGGTGGGCATCACCTAACCATACGGCTTTGAAAGTATCTAAGTTCAACTCTTCTTCAATTGCTGAACGAACAGCTGTGAGTTTCGGAAGTTCAAGCTCATACAGTTCACCGTCTCGTATACCGCAAATTAAGGTTTTTGCATCTGGGTTTCGTTCAAATTCACCGCCTTCACCTTTAATCACCGCACTGTTAACGTAACCTAATTTGGCAGCAGTCTGTTGATGAGAACTGCGATACGCAGGGTGAAATATCGCTTGCAAAGTGGCTTTGGCATTGAAGGGATTGATGAGTCGAGAAAGCGTATGAATCGGTGAGCGTAAGCCCATGATATTGCGTAATGCAATTAAATCACTCAAGGTCGGTGAAATGACTTCGAGTGGTATATAGGCAAAGTTATGCTGATTAAGTTCTGATGCCACTTCGTTTTCATTTTGACAAATGGTATAACCTAAATACTGTAAAGCTTGCTCTGTATATAATCGATTGATGGTATGTCCAGAAGCCCCATGCATTACAATACGATGACCATGTTTTGCTAAGCTTAACGCCGATAAGATAAACCACGGATAGTGTTTGCGTTTCCCCGCGTAAGAAGACCAGTCTAGGTCGACATCAATAGCTCTAAATTTAAGTTGATCACGAGTCGCTTGAACAAAGCCAGCCAGTTCATCTACAGATTCTTCTTTCACTCGTAAGAGCATTAAAAAAGCACCCAGCTGAACGTCTAATACCTCATTTTTTAAAATCATCTCAAATGCTTGATAGGCTTCTTCATAGGTCAGTGATCGCGCACCATTTTTACCTTTGCCAAGAATACGAACAAATTGCGCAAATGGGTGTTCAAAGTCTTTATATAAATTACGTTTTGTATTCATGATCAATGCAGTTGGATGTTCTTAATGACAGTGTAACGTGGAATGATGCTTGGAATAAAAGCTAAATATAAAACTTAATGATCAAGCATTATTTTTAGCTGTTGAGACTGACCAAATTGTATGAATTTTCAAGCGCTTTTGTCCATGACAACTGGAAAAAAAGGGGATAGCATGAAAACTTATAAAAAAACGAAGTGTAAGGAACACAAGAATGTTGGCATATGATGCAGATTTAGAATTATTCCGTGATAATTTCAAACGTTTTATGAGTGAACACGTTGCTCCTCATTATGAGCAGTGGGAACGTGAGGGAAAAATGCCACGTTCAGTGTGGAATGCACTTGGTGAAAATGGCTTCTTGTGCGTAGATGTTCCTGAAGAATATGGTGGTTATGGTGTTCCAACAGAATATTCTTTAATGTTGGTTGAAGAGTCGGCACGTGCAGGTTATAGCGCATTATCGACAGGTATTTCATGTCACTCAGAAATTGCAGCACCATATATTCTACATATCGCGAACGAAGAACAAAAAAAATACTGGTTGCCAAAAATGGTTTCTGGTGAAGTGGTCGGGGCAATTGGAATGACAGAGCCAGGTGCTGGTTCTGATTTACAAGCCATCCGTACGAATGCCATTTTGAATGGTGATCATTATGTTTTGAATGGCTCTAAAACCTTTATTTCAAATGGTCAGCATGCAGACTTGGTTGTGCTTGCCGTTAAAACAGATCCTCAGGCACGTGCTAAAGGCGTCTCACTTCTATTGGTTGATACTCATTTAGAAGGGTTTAAAAAAGGCACAAATCTCGACAAAATCGGTTTGCATTCGCAAGATACCTCGGAACTCTTTTTTGATAATGTCAAAGTTCCAGCTGATCAGCTTTTAGGTCAAGCGGGTCAGGGATTTGCATATTTGATGCAAGAATTACCACGTGAGCGCACAGCGATTGCTGCGACAGCATTAGGAGCAATTCGAGGTTCAATTGATGTGACAGTTCAATATGTCCAAGAGCGTCAGGCCTTTGGTCAAAAAATTGGACAATTCCAAAATTCTCGTTTTGTTTTAGCACAAGCGAAAATCGATGAACTGGCTACAGCCGCTTTTTATAATCAAAATCTAGCATTGTATAAAGAAGGGAAATTGGATGTTGAAACAGCAGCTGCATTAAAAAGTTTTAGTACAGATATGCAAATGAAAGTGGCGGATAACCTACTGCAACTCTTTGGTGGCTATGGCTATATGACGGAATACCCTATTTCACGCTTCTTTGTGGATGCACGTATTCAACGAATCTACGGCGGAACAAACGAAATCATGAAAGAAATCGTAGCACGTGGCATGCTAGGACGTTAATTTTCTATCCATATTTACATCTCGCTTGAGGAATACAAGCGAGATGTATTCAAATGTGTTTTCAATTTTAAAACTTATAGAACGAACTGATTTAAAAAAAAGATTAAAGCTATCCTATTCAATGTTCTTGTCTTTTTTTTAATTTATAGCGCATATTGGATTGATGATTATTTCAACTGTATATTTTTAAGTCTTATTGCCATAAAGTTTGGTTGCTTAACATTTGAAAGCTAACTATTGTTATACTGTTTACATAACTGATTCTGTAAGGCGACATTACAATGATCAACGATGATCAAAACACGACGAATTCTTTAGACTTAGCTAAAATCCGCGAAGATATCGACTCAGTAGATCAACAACTCCAACAACTGATTAACCGTCGAGCACGACTTGCTGAAGCTGTAGCAAAAGCAAAATTTGCTTCTGAAGAAAATCCAATGTTTTATCGTCCTGAGCGTGAAGCACAAGTTTTGCGTAATGTGATGGAGCGTAATGAAGGTCCTTTATCTGACGTGACGATGGCGCGTTTGTTTAGAGAAATTATGTCTGCGTGCCTTGCTTTAGAAGCACCACAAAGCATTGCTTTCCTTGGTCCAGTAGGAACTTATACCCATTCGGCAGTACTGAAGCATTTTGGACATGATGCGGTTGTGCGCCCACTTCCTACAATTGATGAAGTGTTTCGTGAAGTCGAAGCAGGCAGCGCACACTATGGTTTAGTTCCTGTTGAGAACTCATCAGAAGGCGTGGTTAACCATACGCTTGATTGTTTTAAAGCGTCACATTTAAATGTAATTGGTGAAGTTGAATTACGTATTCATCATCAATTTTTGATTTCTTCAAATACGCGTAAAGACAGCATTAAACAAATCTATGCGCATCAACAAACTTTAGCTCAATGTCGTGGCTGGCTCGATGCGCATTATCCAGGTGTTGAACGTGTGGCTTTGAGTTCGAATGCTGAAGCTGCTCGCCGTATTCGTAATGAATGGCATTCTGCGGCAATCGCATCTGAAACAGCTGCGAGCTTATATGATTTAGAAATCTTACATAGCAATATTGAAGATAATCCAGAAAATACAACACGCTTCTTAGTTATTGGGCGTGAAAAAGTACCACAAAGTGGTAATGATAAAACTTCTTTATTGATCTCTGCACATGACCGTGCAGGTGCGTTATTAGAAATTTTAGCACCGTTCGCTAAACATAACATTAGCTTGACCAGTATCGAAACAAGACCCGCATTGCCTGAAAAATGGGCTTATGTATTCTTTATCGATTTAGAAGGGCATATCGAACAAGAGAACGTACGTGCGGCTGTCGAAGAAATTCGTCCATTAGTCAAAGAAATCCGTGTTCTTGGTTCATACCCGATTGCGGTACTTTAAAAAGAGTTGAAACTTAGATATGTCTCAACCTTTATTTAAAAAAGTTGCATTTATTGGGCTAGGCTTGATTGGATCAAGTTTAGCACGTGTCATTCAAGCACATGGTCTTGCTGAAAATGTTGTGGCATCTACGCGATCTGCTCAAACGCTAGAAGATGCTAAAGCTTTAGGTTTGATTAGTGACGGATATGCTGATGCCAAAGATGCAGTGATTGATGCAGATTTAATTGTTCTTGCTTTACCCGTGAGAGCTACACAATCTGTATTAAACTCGATCAAATCTGTGATTACTCCTGATACCATAATTACAGATGTGGGCAGTACCAAAGGCAATGTGGTTGAGGCTGCAATTGCGGTTTTTGGTGAGCAGTTACCCGTAGGTTTTGTTCCAGGGCATCCAATAGCTGGTGCTGAACATACTGGTGTTCATGCAGGTAAAGTAGATTTATTTGCTAACCACAAAGTGATATTAACGCCGTTAGCAACAAGTGCTGAGTGGGCAGTGCAAAAACTGATTCATTTATGGCAAGCTGCTCAAGCTGAAGTAATTTGTATGGATGTGGAAAAGCATGATGAAGTGCTTGCGCATACAAGTCATCTGCCACATTTAATGGCATTCAATTTGGTTGAGCAACTGGCAAATCGTGAAGATAATCTGGACATTTTCCGCTATGCAGCTGGTGGTTTCAGAGACTTTTCTCGCATTGCGGCGAGTGATCCACAAATGTGGCATGACATATTCTTTGCCAATAAAAAAGCGATTTTGAATGCTGTTGATGGCTTTGAGAACCAATTGGCTCATATTCGACAGCTCATTGAAAACGAAGATTCAAAAGCACTCATGGGATTGCTTGGACATGCTCAAGCAGCACGCCGACATTTTAACCATATGCTTGCCAAGAAACCTTTAATGGAGAACAAAACTGTGACACAGCAATTTACTATTCTGCCGGGTGCTAAATCATTTTCTGGAAAATTTAGCGTGCCAGGTGACAAATCTGTGTCACACCGTTCAATCATGTTTGGTGCGATCGCTGAAGGTACAACACATGTTACTGGTTTCTTAGAAGGTGAAGATGCCTTAGCAACACTTCAAGCATTCCGTGATATGGGTGTAAATATTGAAGGTCCAAAAAATGGTGAAGTCACGATTCATGGTGTAGGAATGCATGGCCTTAAAGCTCCAGCAAGTGAGCTTTATATGGGTAACTCTGGGACTTCAATGCGTCTTCTGTCAGGGATGTTGTCTGCGCAAAAATTTGACTCAGTAATGACTGGTGATGCATCGTTGAGCAAACGTCCTATGGAACGTATTGCAAAGCCACTCCGTGAAATGGGTGCTCAAATTCAAACAACGGGTGAGCGTGGCACACCGCCAGTATCGATCACAGGTAATCAGCAACTTAAAGGTATTCATTACGATTTACCGATGGCTTCTGCACAAGTGAAGTCTGGCATTCTGCTCGCTGGTTTATGGGCAGACGGTGAAACGTCGGTGACTGAGCCAGAACCTACACGTGACCATTCTGAGCGTATGTTACGTGCATTTGGTTATGATGTGAAAACTGAAGGTAATCGTATTTCTTTACAAGGTGGTGGTAAGTTAGTTGGCACGAATATTCAAGTGCCTTCAGATATTTCATCTGCTGCGTTCTTTATGGTGGGTGCTGCCATTACTGAAAATTCAGATGTAACACTTGAGGCAGTGGGTATTAACCCTACTCGTACTGGGGTGATCGAAATTTTGAAGCAAATGGGGGCTGATATTTCAGTCGAGAATGAACGAATTGCAGGTGGTGAACCAATCGCTGATATTAGAATTCGTGGCACTCGTACTTTGAAAGGCATCCACATGCCTGAAGATCAAGTACCTTTAGCGATTGATGAATTCCCAGCATTATTTATTGCTGCAGCTTGTGCTGAAGGTCAAACAGTGTTAACTGGTGCAGCTGAACTTCGTGTAAAAGAGTCCGATCGAATCCAAGTGATGGCTGATGGATTGAAAACAATGGGTGTTGATTGTACGCCTACGGATGATGGCATTATTATTGAAGGTAAAGGTAAGTCTGGTGATTGGTCTGCTATCTTTACAGGTGGTGAAATTGAGTCACATCATGATCATCGTATTGCCATGAGTTTCTCCATTGCGGGTCTGCGTACTTCAGGCGCAATTAAAATTGTGGGAACTGAAACCGTTGCAACAAGTTTCCCAACTTTTACTCAACTCACTGAACAAGCGGGTTTATCTATTCAAGTTAGTGAATAATACGACCAAAGATTTGTATATTTCTTTTCAAACAGCCAAGCAAAAGCTTGGCTGTTTTGTTTATATTGCTTATTCTAATTCTATATAATTAAAAAGCCTTTGGACGAGGAAATGAAAAAATTACAATTTTTAGTTGATCAAACGAAATACGCTAAGGCTCATTCAAGTCATTCTCATGATAATGCACAAACTTACGTTACAGCATTGTTATCTGAACAGTTAGTGCAACATGGATTTCACACTCAAAATACGAATCCGCATGAATTGGAAGTCAGTATCTCTGATCACCCAATCGCTTTAGGAGTGAACTGTAATCAACCAGATGGCGAAGGACATTTTGTATGTGAAATAAGTGCGCATGCAGATGAGGAACAGGATTGGTTCCAAAAAATTGAGACGCAGAGTGTGATTAAGCAACTTGCGCAAGCAGTAGAGCAGACATTAAGAGAAGACGAGTCGTTCCAATCGCTAGAGTGGAAATCCTAACGAGGAATAAAACAAACCCAATGTAAAGAATCTACACTGGGTTTTTCTGAAACACGTAATATTTATATTAAGCCGTAAGGAAGCGAGTGATCGCGACGCGAAGTTGCTTTAAATAACCTGTGAAGAAGTGATTAGCACCTGGTAGCACTGTAATAATATGGCGTTGAGGCTTTGCCCATTCAATTAAATCAGACAATAAAGTGACTTCGTCTGCTTCACCATGAATAAACAGAATATCACCTTTAATTGCCGGAGTAACATAGTGACGGATACCAGCAACTGTAGCTGTTGGTAAACCACATAGAATGACTTGTTCAGGTTGAATTTCTGGAGGTAGTGCATGATATGCTTTCGCCATCACATGTGCACCAAAACTAAAGCCTCCAACATAGAAAGGCAATGTAAGGTGTTTTGCACGTACTTGACGAATGACTTCTAAAATATCTTCTGTTTCACCAAATCCTTCATCGTGAACCCCTTCACTTTGACCTGATCCACGGAAACTTGGACGATAAACGATATAACCACGCTCAAGAAACATTTGAGCTAGCAGAGTGGGAACTTTGTGCTGAGGAGTACCACCTTGAAGCGGGTGAGGGTGACAAACGACCGCAAATCCTTTTACTTCAGACTGAGGATAATCTACAAAAACCTCAATTTTGCCAACAGGGCCTTGAATGAACATTAGTTCAGACATAAAAATACCGATTAACGTGCAGGAGAATCGTATATTTTAACGTCAATAATTAAAAAAAACACAATTGGAAATAAAATAAGTCTACTGTTATAGTTTGATTAATTGTTTTTTGATCAGGTTTCTATGTTTGCCTTAATTTCTCCTGCTAAGACATTAGATTATGAATCTACACTTCCAACTGATGAACATACTTTACCAAGATTGCTTGACCACTCACAACAGCTTATAGACGTAAGTCGTAAATTGTCTGCTTCAGAAATCGCCAAGTTAATGAGTGTGAGTGAAAAGATTGCGAATCTTAACGTGGAGCGTTTTAGAGATTGGCAATCAGATTTTGATTTATCAAATGCACGCCAAGCAATTTTTGCTTTTAAGGGGGATGTTTATACAGGGCTGGATGCGTATTCGCTTACGCAAGCTGATTTAGAATATGCTCAATGCCATTTAAGAATGCTATCGGGTCTCTATGGATTACTTCGACCACTGGATTTGATGATGCCTTATCGTTTAGAAATGGGCACGAAATTAGCAAATCCACGCGGTCACAATCTTTACGAATTTTGGGGAGATGAAATTACCCAATTGATCAACCAAGATTTATCAGAAGCCAAGAGTGATTTATTGGTCAATATCGCATCCGATGAATATTATAAATCGGTGAAAGAAAGCAAAATTGAAGCTGAAATTATCAAGCCCGTGTTTTTAGACCAGAAAAATGGGAAATATAAAGTGATAAGCTTCTATGCTAAAAAAGCGCGTGGATTGATGGCACGTTATATTATCGAAAATAAACCTAATACTGTGGATGATCTTAAATCATTCAATACAGACGGCTATTATTTCGATGCTGAAAGTTCTTTGAAAGGTGAGCTCATTTTTAAACGTGATGAGCAGGCGGCTTAAAAATAAATAGGCGGTAGCGGGGCAAGGTGTCTGATGATTGATTCATACTTAAACCAGTTGAGAAGATACTGGGCCGCTACTGCACAACAGCTTGAACTATCCTCAGAGGATTCCATATCTATTCTTGATAGATTAGAAGTTCATTACAGTGAGCCTCATCGTCACTATCATACAGTGCAGCATATCGTTGAATGTATGGATCACTTACAATTGGTTCTACCAAATTTAAAAGATCCTTTATCAGTCTCTATAGCTCTTTGGTTTCATGATGTCATTTATGAGCCTAAGGCACACGATAATGAACAACAAAGTGCTGATATGATGTTGAACATCATATCTCCCCACATGGAGATGAGGAGATGTGAGAAAATTTATCAGTGGATATTAGCGACCAAAGAGCATCGTGCTTCAGTTGATTCAGACCTTAACTATTTACTTGATATTGATCTTGCAATTCTCGGTTCAAACGCCAAACGTTTTGAAGAATATCAGCAGCAAATTCATCAAGAATTCAGTTGGGTACCCTCTGAAATTTATACACTAAAACGAAATGAAGTTCTTAATAGCTTTTATCAAATGGAATCCATTTATAAAACAGCATATTTTCATGACACTTTAGAAAATCAAGCCAAACAAAATTTAGAGCGAGCATTCGTTAGGCTGATTTGAAAGCAGCTAATGCGCGCTGTCGACTCATCTTTAAATCAACAATAGGTTTTGGATAATTGAGTTTAAGGTTCGGATTTTTAGCATAAGGCTCATGAATGATTTTCGCATCAAGATGAGCTAATTCAGGTACCCATTTGCGAATATAATCACCTTGACTATCAAATTTTTGTGATTGACTAATGGGGTTAAAAATACGGAAATAAGGTACAGCATCTGTACCTGTTGAAGCACACCATTGCCAGCCACCATTATTTGCCGCTAAATCCCCATCTATCAAATGTTGCATAAACCATTGTTCGCCTTTACGCCAGTCGATGAGCAAATTCTTACTAAGGAACATGGCGACAATCATTCTGACACGATTGTGCATCCAACCTGTTTGAAGCATTTGACGGATTCCAGCGTCCACAATTGGAATACCCGTTTGTCCAAATTTCCAAGCATTTAATTCATCGGGTGCATCACGCCATGGCACATTAGACGTATTTAAATTGAATGGTTGATATTTCGATAATCTTGGAAAATCAAATAGGATGTGTTGATAAAATTCTCGCCATAATAACTCATCTAACCAAGTTTGTTGACCATCAGAGTAGAGATGAAAACTGCCATTTGAGCGACTAAAAATTGCAGCCAAACATTGTCGAATCGAAATAATTCCTAGATTTAAATACGGTGATAATTGACTGGTAGCATCAATGTTTGGAAAGTCGCGTTGTAGTTTATAGGGCTCTAAGTTCTCATCAACAAATTTCTCGAGCATCTGTAGTGCAAATGACTCTCCAACAGGCCATTGATATTTAACCTGAGCATCAGGATAAAAATCATATATCGATGGAATTTTGGAGGTAAGAAAGCGTTGTATAAGCTCATGAGGTTGTACTTTCGGTACAGCGAGTGGTTGAGGAACAGAGATACTCAAGATTTCATAGCATGCACGTTTATAAGCACCAAAAACTTGATAAGGCTGGCACATCTTATTACGAATTGATCCAAGTCGGAAAATTGTGCGGTCATGATAATACTCGACAGTCACCTGATGCGATTCTAATAAGGTCTGGACTTGCGCATCACGATTCAACTCATTCACGCCGATTTCGATGTTGGCGTGTATCGCAGTAATTTGATATTTTTTTGCGAAAGTTAATATTTTAGCTGGTACATCGTCCCATCGGGGCACGATTTCCACCACAAGTGGGATATTGAATTGTTTTAACTCACTTTCAAGTGATTTAAGTTGGCGAAGATAAAAGTCAATTTTAATCACTGCATCATCATGCAATTTCCATTGTTCAGGCGAAAGTATCACCAATGCACAAGTATTCCCATGCCGGTTTGCCTCCATTAACGCCATGTTATCCCTAACTCTTAAATCCTGACGAAACCAAATGAGATTCATATGATTAATATCCAAATATCCTCAGGAAATTATAAGAATTTGAATCATTTAAATCGTTAAGCATTGTAATTTTTTGCATAAAAAAAAGGCGAAGCAGAAGCTTCACCTTTTTGTCCTAAAATCCGTAGATCTTAGTGGTGGTGACCACCTACACCGTGAACGTGACCGTGATCTAACTCTTCTTGAGTTGCTTCACGGATTTCGACGATTTCAACATCAAATGTTAAGTCTTGACCAGCAAGCGGGAAGTTAGCATCAACGATTACGTTTTCGCCTTCAACAGCTTTAACAGTCACAATTTGAACGCCATCATCAGTTTGTGCTTGGAATTGCATACCAGCTTCGATGTTGTCTACGCCTTGGAACATTTGTTTAGGTACTTCTTGAACTAAATCAGTGTTGTACTCACCATAAGCTTCAGCAGCAGGAATCGTTACTGTGAATTTGTCACCAGTCGTTTTACCTAACATTGCTTTTTCTAAGCCAGGGATAATGTTGCCAGCGCCTTGCAAATATGCAAGTGGTTCACCTTGAGATTGATCGAGAGTTTCACCCTCTGCATTAGTCAATTTATAGTTAAATAAAACCACAAGGTCATTTGCAATAACTGTCATGTTAATGATCCATTCAAATATTTTAAGGGTACATCATAAAGTGAAAACCAATTTTTGTAGACAATTTTCTAAAAAAAATGCAGTTTCGATAATTTATAACGCTTAAATATTACATTGGGGCGTCTTTGAGATTTTTCAATGCAATTTGATTTTAGGTGCTATTTTTCTGGTCACAAAATCTTTGGCTGTGAGTAACCCTGCCTGTGCATAACCATAAATCGTGGCTTGATGCAGTCGGTAAAGCGATACATACATCGACTTCGCCACAAATCCTTGAACATTGACCTGACCAAGTAATTCACCGACTGCTTTATTCTCACTTAAAGATACAAGTGAACCTTTGTCAGAAAAATTGAACATCGGTTGTGATTTTCCTGAAATTCGTGCTTTCATTGCATCAACGAGGAAAGCAGCCTGTTGACTTGCAACTTGCGCACGCGGTCCTAAAGCTGTTTCACGGGCATCTAAAATACAGTATGCGCAATCACCGAAAGCAAAAACATTCGGATCTGCTTTTGTTTGGAGTGTTGCAAATACGTGTAGGCGACCCATACGATCTTTTTCGAAGCCTTCTAGGTTTTGAATCACTGCTGGAGTTTTAATGCCTGCAGCCCAAACTTTTAATTGTGCTGGAATTGAACTTCCATCATTAAAGTAAATTTGATCAGCATCCACTTTTTCGACACGCTTAGACGTTAAAATATCCACATTCATGCGCTTAAGCTGCTTAGTGCTGTGGTCTGACATTTTTTCAGAAAGAGCCGGTAGAATACGATCCGCGCCTTCAATTAGTGAAATTTTGACGTTTTTAGGGTCAATTTTATTAAGACCGTATTTAAAGAAGTTTTGTTTGGCTTGAACTAATTCCGCTGCAAGCTCAACGCCAGTTGCACCTGCACCTATAATGCCAATATGCAGCTCACGATGGTCATTATTATTTTGAGCTTCGATATAAAGATGAAGTAGATGCTGCTGGAACTGTTCAGCCTGTTTCGGATTATCTAAATAGTGACAATGTTCTTGCACACCTGAAGTATTGAAATCATTGGAAACCGAACCAACCGCCAGAATAAGAGTGTCATAACTTAGCGTTAAATGATCAGTAGATTGGTCATAGGTCGATGCAACAGGTTTGAGCAATTGAATGGTCTTGGCTTTACGATCTAATTGTTCGAATTTACCCAATACAAACTCATAATGATGCTTCGCAGCATGACCAAAATAGTTTGTTTCTTCATCACTAGGGCTTAACGTACCTGCTGCAATTTCATGTAAGAGTGGTTTCCAAATATGTGTAAGCTTTTGGTCAACTAATGTAATTTTTGCTTTTTTAGATTTGCCCAGCGTATCACCCAGTTGTGTTGCTAGTTCTAAGCCACCAGCACCACCACCCACAATGACAATATGATGAAGATTCGACATTTAATATTCCTATTTTTATAGCGTCATAAATAAAAAAGAGATGGGGTTTAATATGCCATCTCTTTTTTAAAAGAATTGTTCTTTTTGTATTACAAGTTACAGATTTACAATAAAAAACTGCAATCAGTTTAAAGGATAGATTTTTGCTTGATTTGCACTGCTAGATCCGAAACTAAATAATTGTTTAAACCAATTCAAAATACTTTCAAACCATGATGATTCATCAATTTGAAGTTCATCCTCAATCAATACCGTTTGAATGAGCCGGTTATTTTGATAGATATGAATACGTGCCAACTGCTGAATTTGCGCAATAGGTGCGGTTAATGATTGTGTTAGTAGCTCGACGTTCATATGCGTTTGAGTTTGCTGTAAAGGCTCAAGAGCTGAAGTGAATCCAAAAGCATCTGCTTGAATCAAACGATGAGTTTGATTGTCAAAATTACGCATATCAATCATTTGATTCGCGTTATACAAAGAGGTCGTCACGATACTTGGCTTTTTAGTTTCGACTCTGAACATTTTTAAGGTAGATGCGACTACAGGGAGTTCAGCAATTAGTTGCTTATTTTTAATTGCAATTTCATTGCGTGTATAGGCATAGGATAGGTTTAAAAGTTGATGTGCGATTTCAGCGCGTTTAAAGCCACTTTGAGCACCGAGTACCACAACAATAAGTCTCCTTTGATTGAGGTCAAATTGTTGAGTTGGTCGGTTGGCTGTAAGTGCAAGGTTATAGCCTGCAGCACGAGTAAACCCTGTTTTTAAACCATCAACAGTAGCATCTTGTTTAAGTAAGATATTCGTTGCACGGTGAAAATGCTGATTGTAAGTAAAACTCTGCTGTTTCGAGTAGTCAAGGTAATCGGGTGTTTCATTGGTGAGTGCTTGTGCGAGCACGGATAAATCATGCGCTGTTGAATAGTGCATATCCATTGTAATGCCCGCGGGATTGGCAAAGTTTGTATCTTTCATGCCAAGTGCTTTGGCTTCTTGATTCATGCGTTGAACAAATGCAGGCACTGATCCTGAAATTCGTTCAGCCAATGTGACAGCAGCATCGTTGGCAGACATGATAATTAAGCCTGCCAAAAGCTGATCAATCGTAATTTGTTGAGTCGGCTTCAGATACATCTGAGACTCATCCCATTGAACTACATTGACAACTGGTGTGGCAGTGATAACTTCATTTTTGCTAATTTTACCCGCTTGAATGTCTTTCAGCGCGATGTAAGCCACCATCATTTTGGTTAACGAAGCTGGTGCACGTTGGACATGGCTATTGTGTTCAGTAATGACTTGACCTGATTGTGGATCTAAGACAGTCCATGCTTCAGCTTCTAAACTTTCTGGTGCAACTTCGAACAAGGAAGCATGTGTGATATTTACTATAAAAAAACTAAAAATTATGAGTAGAGCAGAGTAGAGTTTCAACGGGTTTACCTATATAAGCCAATCCAATGGCATAGATCATCAAGCACACCGCATGCTATGCCTTTTTTTTCTGAAACTCTAGTCAGATTTGTAGACAATTAATACGAATCGCGCAACTCCAAGTAAAAAAATGCTAATCTAAATACAAGTTGGTTCTATAGTTTCTCAATTAAGACATTATGTTGCATTATCAGATCGAATTTGACGACTTTCGTCAGCATCTCATTCACGTTACTGTTCGTTTCGTTGCTCAACCAACTCAAGTATTGAGCTTGCCAACTTGGATTCCTGGAAGTTATCTCATTCGAGAGTTTTCTAAACATATTGAGTCTGTTCGTGCCTATGATGAAGATGGTCGAATACTCAAGATTCGTAAAAATGAAAAAAATAAGTGGCAGTTATTTAATACTGATTTTGAGCTGATTACGGTTGAGTACGACGTTTATGCATACGACCTCTCAGTACGTGGTGCTTATGTTGATGAAACACGCTTATATGTGAATCCTGCTTGTGCATGTTTAGGTTTAGAAGGACAAGAAGATAAAGCGGTAGAAGTTGAGTTATTTTTGCCAGATGAATTGAAACATTTCCAACTCGCTACAGGATTGGCATCTAAAAGTTTAGTGCGTGGTCGCTATACGCTTAAGGCAAAAAACTACGCTGAATTGATTGATGCACCGTTTGAGCTTGCAAATCAAACTCGTTTTGCTTTTGAAGCAAATGGTATTCCGCATGAGTTTGTGGTTTCTGGCAAACATGCGATGAATGTCGAACGTATGAAACAAGACATTGAAAAAATCTGTGCGACAGAAATATCCATGTTTGGTTCAGCACCATTTGAAAACTACACTTTTATGACCATCGCGACGGGTAACAGTTATGGTGGTTTAGAGCACCCGAACTCAACCAGTTTGATTTCTCCACGTGATGATCTACCTAAGTCCAATGAGCCTTTTGAACCTTCCGCTGATTATCAGCGTTTCTTAGGGTTGTGTAGCCATGAATATTTTCATTCATGGTTGGTGAAATTTATTCGCCCTGAAAATTTTGTGAATTATGATTTAGACAAAGAAGGCTATACCTCTTTGTTATGGATTTTTGAAGGCTTTACGTCCTACTATGATGATTTGATTCTACTTCGTAGTGGTGTGATTTCTCAGGAATCTTACTTGAAGTTGTTAAAGGCGCAGATCGATCGTTATTTGCAAAATCCAGGTCGTTTTGTTCAAACTGTTGCAGAGTCAAGTTTTGATGCATGGGTCAAATTCTATCGTCAAGATGAAAACTCTAACAATGCTGGCACAAGTTACTATAACAAGGGTTGCTTAGTAGCGCTGTGTCTAGATTTAGGTTTACGTTTAAGAGGTTCAAGTCTTGATGCATTAATGCGTAAGCTGTATGAAAATGCGCAAAAGGGTATACAGGTTCATGAACGTACCATCTATGAACTATGCCAAGAATTAACAGGTGATGATTGGTCTGAACAAATTAATCATTTGATTAATACCACGGATGAGTTACCGCTTGATCAATTGTTCCCTGAATTTGGCTTAGACTATGTTTTAAAGCATGATAAATCTTTACCATTTGGTTTAAAACTTGTAGATAAACCTGAAGGTGTATTAATTCAGTCTGCTCGTCGTGATGGCGCTGGTGTTAAAGCTGGGCTTTCTGCTCATGATATTATCATCGCAGTTGATGGTTTAAAGGCGACCACTAAGCAACTCGACAAGTATGCAAAATTGGAAGGTACTTTTAATGTGCATGCTTTCCGTCGTGATGAATTAATGCAATTTGAAGTTCAATCGGGTGCTAGTGAACTCACTGAAGTAGATCTTAAGGTTTCGGATCAATCTAAAGTTGAGAAATGGCTTAAAGCTTAATTTACTTAGACTATAAAGTTCATGAAAAACCCATGCTTAGCTATGGGTTTTTCATAACTCCAGTTTTCGTCTTAGAACTTCCAAACGCTTTTCAAATATTGTTTTGTCTTTTGTGTATTTTTCAAAAGCAATTTGAACCTTTTTTATAGATTCTTTTCTTCTGTTTATGTCGGTTTCTGTAGCGTAATTTTGACCATAATTTACCTCACTTAAATGAGCTTCTGAAACAAGTCTATGAGCAGAATCTATAGCAGTTTCAAAAGTTCTTAAAACTTCTTTAAAATCTTTATGCTTGTTCACATTTTTTTCTTGATTAAGCCACTGTTGAAGATTTATTAATTTGTCGTAGTAATACAGATTATTGAATTTATCTTCGTATTTTTGCTCTTCTAAATCAAATGAGCTGTGTAATTCATGACCTTTAGCGCGGATGAGTGAGTTTTTTAATTGGTATAAGATGGTGTGATATTGATTTGAAATAATCTTGAGTTCTTCAAACTTGGATAAAGTTTCAATTGTTCTATTGAATTTATAGGCATCTTTCCATGATTCTAGGGACTTCAGTACGAAATATAGGCTGATCCAAGCTGTGATTATCCCAAGAAATTCAGCTAAAGATAAGATTTCAAGACAAATATAGTTATCACAATAGTGCGATAACTTGTTTTCATTCAATGCATAAAAGAAGTAGTAAAGAATTGATAAAAATAAAAGAAGCGTAATAGCCTTTAGGAAAGCTTTTTTTATGTTCATAAGAAATCCTTATTCTTTTGAATAGGATAATTAAACTTTTAAAATTAATAAAGAAAAAAAAAGCTCACATAATGTGAGCTAAATTTGTGTCATAAATGATTAACAAAAAACATTAGTTCCCCCGATAGGTTGAATAACCATATGAACTTAGTAACAACGGAATATGGTAATGATCTAAACTACCATCAATTACAAAAACCACTGGCACTTCTGGGAAGAAAGTACGCTTGTTGTTTGCTTTAAACCAGTCGCCAGTTTTAAAAGTTACTCTGTAAATACCTTTTTGAAGATCTGTTTCGGCTGGATATAGAGCCTTGATACGACCATTTTCATCCGTTTTTGCTTCGTTGAGCTTTATCCATTTTTCACCCTGCTGCGCTTCAAGTGTAACTGCAATATTAGAAGACGGAAGACCAGTTTCTTGATTAAGCACATGAACACTTAAAGGATTTGCCAAAGTGAATGTTGAAAATGCAAAACCTGAAAGAGCAAGTGTAAATTTTTTCATAAATATCAACTCACAGTAAGCAAATAATTGAAAAAGTGTACTTAAAACGAGAGATTATTTAAGTTAATTTATGTATAAAAAAAGGATGCAATCGCATCCTTTTTACTTTTTATACAATAGCTTGAGCTTAGCGTGCGCGTCCACGTGGAGCTTTTGTATTTGGGCGAGTAGTACCATTGGTCTTACGACGTGGTTTCTCATGTTCTTCCATTTGCCAAATACGTTTAGTACCCGATTTTTTCTTAGTACCATCTTTATTGACTTTCTTATTAATCGGCTTGCCACCTGTACCGCCTGGTTTCTTCACATAAGAGCGTGAGCGGTATGGCTCTTCGGCAGGAACATTTTGAAAGTCAGGATAAAGTAATGGTTCAATTTCTTTAGTTTCGCCAGATTCAAGACCCATCTGTACTAAGTCAATTGATCCAATTTTAGTACGAATAAGACGTAAAGTTGGGAAACCCACTGCTGCAGTCATACGTCGAACTTGGCGGTTACGACCTTCGCAAATCGAAATTTCAACCCAAGAAGTAGGTACAGAAGCACGGAAACGAACAGGAGGATCACGATCCCATAACCACTCAGGCTGTTCAACTTTTACAGCTTTTGCAGGTAGAGTCATACCGTCTTTAAGCTCTACACCTTTACGAAGCTGTTCTAAAGCCTCTTCAGTCACATCACCATCAACTTGAACCAAATAAGTTTTAAATTTCTTATTGGCAGGGTTGGTAATGTACTGATTTAAACCACCATGGTCGGTTAAAAACACTAGACCTTCAGAGTCCATGTCTAGACGTCCAGCAAGACGTAAAGTCGGATCGTTAACGAAATCAGACATTGTCATATGTGCTTCGTCTTTACGAAACTGGGAGAGAACGCCATAAGGTTTATTGAGAATGACGATTTTCATATAAAAACTTCAATAATGTGCAAATAGTGAAAGGTCTGACTTATCAAGAATTTATGAACATCCTGAATTGATCTGAGGATTCGATCAATGAAGTCAAACAAAATAAATAGGGGAATTGGTGACTATTATGCGTGATTCAAAAAAGAAAGTATCGTATTGATCAAAAAAAATATGTAATTCTGACGATTTAATCGGTATAAGCAGGCTTTTATTGGTTTCTGACAAGTGCTTTTAATTTAATCAATACAATGCAAACGTCGATCAGATGCTAAAATTTAAATCAATTTAAGATGTTGGGTTGTATATGAAAAAAAGGAGTATCGGATCACTCATTGCAATCAGTTGGATGCTTACTGCTTGTCAGCCCCCAACTTCAGGCGAAACAGCAGGAATACAATATCCATATTTATACTGGAAACTTCAACAGCAAGCGTTGACAGTGCCATTAGCGATACCTGTTGAAGGCGTAAAAGAAACTCAATTAGCAGATACTTGGGGCGCGGCACGTTCAAATGGTCGTACACATCAAGGAATTGATATTTTTGCCAAACGAGGTACGCCTGTATTGAGTGCAACACAAGGTATTGTAAGTCGTATCGGCACAAATAGTTTGGGAGGTAAAGTCGTCTGGGTGGTAGGACCTCAGTTAAGTCGCCATTACTATGCACATTTAGATGAATATGCAGCACACATCCAAGAAGGTGACTGGGTTGAAGTCGGTGAAGTATTAGGATATGTGGGAAATACTGGCAATGCGATCAATACACCTCCGCATTTACATTATGGGATTTATTTAACGAGTGGTGCTACAAATCCATATCCTTATTTAAAACTAGAGGAATAAGTCACGTTAATACAAGTAAACAAATTAGAGAGCCTTGTAAGCCTCGTAACATATATCAATTTTAATCCTCTGAAATTTAAATAGCTTACACAATGGAAGTTACGATGCAGTATTTTGATACAGCTCTATGCTCGCAGTTTCGTGCAAAAGGTTTATGGTTATTTGTACTGGTCTAATTCTAATTCAAGTGAAAAAGAATTTAAGATCAGTATCAAAAAACTGATAATCATGGAGATATGAAATGAGTAATCAATACAATCAAGATCAAAATGAGCAACAGCAACAAAATCACCAGCAACGTCAACAAGGTCAACAGCCACATCAACAACAACCGAATCAGCAGCAACAGCAACAAGATCAACAGCAGCAGAATCAGCAACAGTCCCGTCAACAATCACAACAGCAATCTGATTTAGATCAACAAAATAGTTAATCCATTAATCATGAATTGAATGGGAATTTAGGGATGAAACCCCATTCTTGTCAGTAAATTCAAGCATTAACAATTTAAAGTGAATGACACGAGGAAGATAAGATATGGCGAATAAGTCCAAGTTAAAAATTAAAGATTTAAAAGATCAAATTAAATCGAGACTTAAGAAAATTTCTAAACATGAATCTAAGTTAAAAGATTTAAAGAAAGCGCTCAAAAAGCGTAAATAGTAAAAGACCCTCATGTGAGGGTTTTTTTATGGAAGATCATTAGAAATATACAGTTCATGAACGAATCTCTGTGAAGCAATAATTTATAGTCAAGAGTGAAATTAATCTATGATTTGAAATAATAAAAGATTATTATTCTCAATTAGAAGTTTGGAAATATTAGGGTGTATTTATGAAAATGTATCAAGTTGATGCCTTTACTACAGCGTTGTTTAAGGGGAATCCTGCAGCTGTAGTGGTCAATGAAGAATGGCTTGATACATCACTCATGCAAAATATTGCATTTGAAAATAATTTGGCTGAAACGGCTTTTGTTAAAATTATTGATGATGAAAATTATGAAATCCGTTGGTTCACACCTAAAGTTGAAGTCGATTTTTGTGGTCATGCCACTTTAGCGAGCAGTTATGTACTTTTTAATGAGTATACTCAAGCGAAAAACATTAAATTTCATGTTAAAGATTTAGGAATTTTTACCATCACGCGACAAGACGATGGAAAAATCACAATGAATTTCCCAGTTCGAATCCCTCATTTAACTGAAGAGTTTCCTGAATTATTAAAAGAAGTGGTCGATCGCCCAATCAAGGAAATTTATCTAAATCAACAAGCTTATATTTTAGTCTTGGAAAGTGAACAAGATGTGCTTGATGCCAAACCTAATTTTGCCAATATTAATGCAATTGCTGAAGCATATGAGGTCAGTACCTGCATTACAGCATCCGATCATCCCGATATTGCTATAACTGCAGCTTCAGAACAATATGATTATGTGGCACGTTATTTTGCACCACATAAAGGCATCAATGAAGATCCTGTAACAGGTTCTATGCATACAGGATTAGCACCTTTGTGGGCTGAGAAATTGAATAAAACAGAACTTATTGCTTTTCAAAGCTCAGAAAGAGGTGGCGTGTTGTATTGCCAGCTTAAAGAGAATCAAAGAATTGAAATTTCTGGCTATGCCAAACTTTATATGAAAGCTGAAATTTACCTTTAAAACATAAACCCTATTGATCACACCCTTAGCAGTCGTGTGATCAATTTTTTTATATCAATAATTGGAAGAACAATGCTAACTCGTTTTAAAAAACTTTCACTTACTTTAATGATCGTTGCGGTCAGTTCTAGCGGTTTAGCACAACCTATTTTGGTCAAGACTGAACAAAATATTGAAGAATACAAACTAGAAAATGGTTTACGGGTAATTTTGGCACCGATACCTAAAGAAAATAAAATTTTTATGAATATGGTGTATTTAACGGGAGCTTTGAATGACCCACAAGGTAAAGGTGGTTTAGCACATTTACTTGAGCATCTCGCGTTTAAAGGCACAGAAAATGTAAAAGGAGATGAGTTTCAACGTCGTCTAGATCAGCATACGCTCATGAGTAATGCGATGACTGACTACTATTCTACCCAGTATATGAGTGTCATCCGTCCAGAAAAAAAAGCCATTGATGAAATGTTGTATCTGGAGGCAGAGCGAATGGATAAGCTCGTACTTCAGGAAAAATTTGTTCCGTCAGAAATCGCAATCGTAAAACGAGAGCGTGAGGTTCGAATGGATCAACCTTTTTCAGTATTGATGGATCAAATTTGGAAATCTGCTTACGGAAATCAGTATCTAGGTCGTCTACCGATTGGTGATTTAACTGAGCTTCAGTCAATCAACATGAAGGAACTGAATCAATTTTACCGACAATGGTATGCACCGAATAATGCAGTTCTAGTGATTGCAGGTAAATTTAATAAAGCGGATATTCTGAGAGCAGTGGATAAAAATTTTAATCAAATTCCTGCGCGTCAAATTCCTGAGTCAACCCAAGTTCCAATGCTTGATTCGACCAGGATTAAAGAGCGTCAATTTATCGTGCAAAAGGGAAGTGATTTAGGTAAATACAATATTTATCTCAATGGCGCCCAGCAAAAAACACAGACCGCACTCGCTTTAGCACCTTATTTATTTACAATGCAACCTAGTGGTCATTTGTACAAAGATATTGTAGAAACAGGTACAGCTACACAGGTTCAATCGACGACATGGTTAACACCTGATTTTAATCTTGTTTTTATGGGGGCAGTGTATGCTCCTAATCACGACGAGAAAAAAGTTGCCCTGTCTCTAGAAAAAGGAATTGAGAAAAAGCATCAATTTAATGAAACAGAATTAAATCGTGTCAAAAACATGATTAAAAATGGTCAAGAGAGCATGATGACCAATGCCTCTTCTGTGGGTGGTTTCATTAGTGATTATGTGGTTTCATCCAATGGGGATTGGACAAAATATTTTAAAGATCAAGCAGAGATACAAAGTTTAAATGTCGATCAGGTTAATCAGGCAATAAATCAATTCTTGGTTGCTGAGCATCGCATTTCGGGAGACATACAACCTACGCCTGAGGATCAAAAAAAGGCACTCGAGCTAGACGCTCATGAGCAAGAATCAAAAACTTTAGATCAAGTGACAACTCAAGAAGAGCCTTTAAAAGACCCAGCTGTGTATAAAGCTGAAGTGGCTGAGCACCTAAAAAATTCCAAACAGTATGTTGAAAAGTTAGAGAAAAAAATCAAGCGTGGTACTTTGAAAAATGGGATGCAGTATGCACTATTCCCAACGTCAACACGCGATGACAAAACTTACGCATCGATATCTTTAAATTTTGGGACAGCACAATCACTCAAGCATCAAGGTGAAGCACTAGGCTTTATGTCTTATTTGCTATTGAGAGCATCTGAGCAGTATAGCCTGCAAGATATTGCAGACAAATCAATCGAGGCTGGTGGACGAGCATCTGCTTCAGCTGTTGATAATGGTATTGTGATTAACGTATCTGCGAAGAAAGAAAAATTTCCAGAATTCTTCAAGTTTATTGTCGACGTTATGAATAATCCGAAATTTGAGCAAAGTCAGTTTGACCTGATCAAATCACAAACATTATCGTCATTAAATCGACCATATACAGAGCCTGAAACTGTTGCGGGACTGACTATCGCTAGAATCGTAGAACGATATGAACCAGGTGATTTGCGATATCATTTTGAACCTGAGCTAGCAAAGCAGCAAATTGAAACCATCACCAATGATCAAATTAAAGCTTTGTACCAAAAGTATTTTACAACTCAAAATGGTCAAATATCGGTGACTGGTGATTTTGATGACAAAGCCCTTCTGAAATATTTGAATTCATCTTTAGGTCAGTCTAAGACAAAAGAACCATACCAACGTTTGCAGGGCAGTCATATAGATTATCCTGCTCAAAAAGTTCATGCGCTGGCTGAACAGCGTCAATTTGGTAATTATCAAGCGGTCATTGCCATTCCAGTAGGTAATAATCATCCTGATGCAGAAGCATTATATGTGTTGAGCCATATTCTAGGCGAGTCACAATTATCATCACGCCTTGCCATGGAGTTACGTGAAAAAAATGCGTTGGTTTACAGCTTTGGAAGTAGTTTGAGTTTGGATAATTTTATCAATGCTGGTGCTCTAGGTGTAAGTGCTAATTATGCAGCAGGAAAATCAGCTCAAGTTTCTCAAGGTGTGCATAAAGTATTCACTGACTTATTAAAGAATGGTGTGACGGAGCAAGAGCTTGAAGCGGCTAAAGCCAATATTATGAAACAGCGTGTCACGAATTTAGAGGATGAGCGCCGTATTCATCGTGGATTGAACAGTCAGCTTGAGCAAAATAAAACACAGCTTTCAAGACTAGAGCGAGATCAGGCATTTGCAAAACTGACAAAGAAAGATATAGATGCAGTGATCAAAAAATATATTAAGCCTGAGTTTTTGGTTGAAGTTATGGCAGATCAGTATGGTAAACCACAACCTGAAATGATTTCAAAGCCTAAAACTTAGAACCACAAAGTACGATTCAAAAAGGCTCATTCGATCGTGAATGAGCCTTTTTTTTAAAGCTTATAAAATTGCTGCGCATTTTTACAAAATATCTGTTCAACAACATCTGAATTATAGGCAGCGACAATGTCGCTAAAGGCATCAATGATATTTGTGAGTGATGTGCTCACTTTATCCATCGGGAAGTTGGATGCAAACATGACACGATAAGGCCCAAAACATTGTAAAGCATGAATAATCATAGGAGAGACCAATTCAATGATTTGTTGTTTAGATGCTAAGGTTCGTCGTGTATGAAATTGATGACCCAAAACTGGCATGAAGAGTCCAGACATTTTTGTATATACATTCGGACATTGAGCTAATTCAGCAAGATCTTCTTTCCAGTGGAAATAGATATTGTCTCGCGCAGTTTGGGTGATTCCTGTGTGTTTACCTACTGGGCCGAATAAACCTACTGGTGTGCCTAAATGGTCTAAGACAATCGAAGTCTCAGGAAAACGTTTTGCCAAAGCAATAACATCTTTAAGCTGGCTAGAATAAACCCAAGCATCGAAGCTTAAATTGTACTGGGCTAAGGCTTCAAAACCTTTTAAAAACTTTCGATCAGTGTAGAGATGGGGATCATCGTTCCAAGCATGAATTCCGGGATCTTCATGATGTGCAGCCATTTTTCGAATACCACGAAAATGCGGAGATGCCTTTTTATGCATTTTAAGAATTTTTTTGAAATTGCTTTCGCGAGGATCAGCTGTTGCAACGATTCCAGCCAATTTGATATTTTCTTGAGAAAAAGGAAGCTGCTGAATAAATTGCGTTTCTTCTACAACGCCAGTCCCTTTTTGATGATGCCAGCTGGCTTCGACATGTACAACACGGCTCACAGTATAGTGTCCAATGTCTTTGTGGTAATCCGCTGGTAAATAGGGTGCTGTGATGTAATCTGTAAGTCCTACTGTATCAATTAAATCTTTAGGTTTTACGAGACGAACGACTTTATCCAATATTTTCGGATGTTTTCCAAAAAGCTTAACAGCTAAAGCGGCAGCATGCGGTGTGTGATAAGGATCCCATTGATGTATATGAGCATCGACGATGGGAAAGTTGAGTTGATTCATCGCTATCCTTAGTTGAGTCATCAATAAGAATAACATACGAGAAATTGATCAATTTTTGAATTGCATTTTCGTTTGAATATTAGAGTTTAAGCATTAAAAAAGCCCCCTAAAGGAGGCTCAATGCACACAATGCAAATCTATTTAATGTTCGTGGTCATGTTTATTTGCATGAAACTCTTCATTACGACGGAAGCGAAGGTAGTTCTCAAACTGTTCGCAGTATTCGTCATAATTATCTTCAAGCATCATATGAAACTGTTGCATGATATAAGATATCACTTGTTCTTTAGCATCACGCATTTCATTGCCATCTTTAAAGTTATTGGCAGCAACCCATGTGTTAAAACGAGCAGTACCAAATAGCATCGCAGCACTGACTTGACCACGAGCATCGGCTGGTTTAACAGTAGAACCTTTTTCAACACGGCAAAATTCATTGGCTTGCTTAATAAATTCATCAGCACGTTCGAAGAAAATCGCATTCAATGCTTCTTCTTCAGTGACATCAGTCGCTTGAATCTTTTGAACCATGAATTGTTCCTAATAAATAACTTAATTCAAGCACTATTATAGGCAAAGGCTTGCATAAACTAAACCTTTCACTTAATCTAAAAATAGCCTAAGTAATTTTCATGAGCCTTTCTATGCAAGATGCTATCGCAGTTCAAATTTTAAAAAGTGATATTGCGTTACTGAGACAGAATATTTGGCCACCTGTCGATCTTGCGAATGTCGAAGGTCTACCCATTTATTATGGAACCAAAGAGCAAGTTGCTGCATATTACCAGCAGTGGACAGGTCTAATCGAAAGGGCACAAGATTTATTTCAACCTTTTATGGAAGACGAGGTTTTAGATGCCATTCATTTACCGAGTCATCTAAATTTACCGCTGTTTTATTTTCATGTAGATCGAATTCGCATTAATAAAACACGTGCAAAGGAATCAAAGACTTTTCGTGGTATTGCCAGTGTGTTAGAGAAGTGTGGGCAGTTTGAACCTGAACAAGTTTTAGCAATGAGTCGCTGGTTGGATCATGATGACACTGCTGCATTAGTTGCGCATCGCGAATTTATAGATTTAAGAACTTATGTATTTCAGCATGGACAAAGTGAATATACGCGAACACGATTTTATGTAAATGGTATTGTCTTAAGTGTTGAGCCTCATTTCGAGTTGGTTGATGCTCGCGATAAACCACGTAAGCAACGAAATGACTCATATAGCGATCCATTGGCGGATAACAACACGTGGCGTATTTATGGTAAATATCGTTAGTTGGGCTGATTGAACTTAGTTTAGACATTAGAATCAACGATTAGCTACCTTATAAGAACAAAGCTTCTACGATCAATATCCAAACTTATTGATTAGTATTGTTTAAAATAATCATCACAAAAAATAACTAATTTCAAGAATGATGACCGAAAAGATTAAACAATTTAAAAAGGCGTGGATGTTATTCCGTCAACATGATGAAAATGGATTAAGTGTATTCTTCGTTTTAGCCATACTTCAAATTTTAATTATTGGTACGAGTGTTGGTTTACCGTATTTGTTTAAGTTGCTGATTGACCAGACCAGTGAGCCTGATCATTACTATTCGATTCAAGACTTTTTTCAAATTCATCTGCTCTATTTATTCGCCGTGGCTTATGCACTCGCTTGGTTTATCAATGAGGGGATGAAGAATGTAAATAATTTTGCCATGTCTATGATGATCAGAAATGTTGATGCATCCATGCTTAAAGCTGGTGTATTTAATTTTCTCGATTTGAAATTAAAAGATCAACGTCAACAAGATATCGGTGTATTTAATGCAAATCTAATTCGTGGCAGCGAAGCACTTGGTACAATTATTTTTACTATATTTTTTGTTATTGTACCTACGGTATTTAAAATCTTAGGTATGGTGTATGTGCTCGGAAATACGATCAATCTTGAATTTGGTGTGTATTTTTTCGTATTCTCAGCTTGTACAGTTGCTTTATCGCTCATCATTACCTTTAAGACACAAGATATCTTTACGATTATGTATGGTGCTCGAAATCAACTGAATCAATTTGTGATTGAAAAACTACAACAAACTTATGATATCAAACTCAGTCATTCGAAATATTACGAATTTGAAGAGTTTAGCCGCAGAATCGATGACTATAAAATAAAGACTCAGGATACCTATAAAAAACTTCAGTATCTCATGATATATCAACTGTTATTTGTGTCATTTTTTCTTTTGGTATTCATGGTTTTATCAGTCTATATGTTTGAATATCAAAGTTTTAGTTCAGGTGATTTTGTTTTAGTCAGTACCTATATTATAGGTTTAACCATTCCTTTAATGATGATGTCTCAAAATATCATTCATTTGAAGGGTCATATTGTGGCTATTGATCAGTACCTAGAATATTTTGAATTGGAACATGAGTCATTCAGTACGAATGATCTAACAGCTGAGGAACAGAAAGAAAGTGAGGTGGGGTATTCATTTCAAAATGTGACATTTGATCTAGGTCAGCAGACGATTGAAAATTTTAATTTAGACATCGTGTGTGGAAAAATATATTTAATTCAAGGTCGAACAGGTATTGGAAAATCAAGTTTTCTTAATTATTTGGTGGGAATAGAAAAGATCAAATCTGGACGACTATTCTTTAGAAATTTAGAGATCACTTCAGTATTTTCAGAAAAGATATTTGATCAGATTGCTGTGGTCAGCCAAACTCCGATCGTATATTCAAGCTCATTAAGACAAAATTTGATTCAAAATACTGAGATCAAATATTCTGATGAGGAGCTTAAACATTGGCTAAAAGAGTTTGATTTACTTCATTTGTTGGAAAAAAATAAAATTGAGTTAGACGATGATATACAAGAAATTTATAAAAACTTCTCTGGTGGTGAAAAACAACGATTGAACATCATTCGTGCATTATTAAAACAACCAGAGCTTCTGATCTTAGATGAACCTACAGCAGCCTTAGATGAGAAAACAAGTTCGAAAATTTTAAAAATTATTCAAGATCGAGTTGAAACGGTTATTATGATTTCTCATGAACGTATGGCGACAGAAATTGCTGATGAAATTATTGATTTCAACATCATTCTAAATTTTAACAATAAGGATTAAATGATGATTGTTCTGGCATGAATATCATTCAAAAAAAAGCGATTTTTAAAAATATGTATTTATTTGATAAAATTTAGTGTCGAGCAACGATTCATGTACTTGATGATAGATTTTGATGTCAGTTAAACAATCAAATGATAGAAACTCATAAGTGAAAAACCTTGTAAGTTATCAATCAAAAGGCTCATTCATGAGCCTTTTGATGAGTGATTTGAAAGATTAAAAAATCTATTGATCATAGGAATTTTTTTTAATTAAACCAGCGTGTCTACAACGCCTTTTAATACACCTAATCCTAATGAATCAATTGATCCATTAAGTGTTTCATTTACGCCAGTGCCAATTTTCACTAAAGGATCTTTTAATCCTACAAGAGACCCGACAGTACCAAGCAAATTAGTCACTAAACCTGCACCAGATACTGCTTCAATTTCATTTAATGTAAGTTCTTTTAAAGTTGTTGGATTTGAATTATTCATTGTATTTACCATTCATGTTTGATTTTATTTTCAAGTAAATCGAATAACTAGCGTTAAACGATAGACTCATCATAATGAATGCATTGTGTATGCCAACTAATAAATAATGATAAATATATAATTTAGGTGAGGTTAATAGTGTGACAAGATAATTAATGGATTTTTCATGAAAAAGATTCGTTATTTTTGTGCAAATGTCACCAGATTGGTGCATTGATCGAGTTGAATGATGGTTGAGAATTGAGTGCGTTAATTCCTTAAATTAATTTCACCCAACGAAGTGAGTTTAAATCTCATAGAATTATTGAAAGATTGAGCGTAAAAAATTACGCTCAACTCAACTCAACTCAACTCAACTCAACTCAACTCAACTCAACTCAACTCAACTCAACTCAACTCAACTCAACTCAACTCAACTCAATTAATTGATGTACATTGCTGAGCTTTAGGATTATTTAATCCTCGACTATGTGTGAATACAGCAATTACAGCTAAAGAGATAAAAATCAATACACTGTAAATTAAGGTGCTGGTATTGAAGTGATCTACCATAAAACCACCAAATAATGCGCCTGCTGCAATCATGATTTGGAACATACTGACAAAAAGAGGCATCCCTTTTTCAACCGCATGTGGCGCATGTAAAAACATCCAAATATTGGCTGTCGTAGGAAAGGCACCAAAAGCAAAACCCCATAATGCTGTAAGAATATATGCACTAGGTAAGAATTTGGCATAAACAGGGAATGTAAGGAATACGATCGCTAAACACAATGCAACAGCAAAAAGCGTATAGCGGACATTGATATTGCTGCTATAACCAGAGAATGCATTGCCTAAGAAGCCTGCTGCTCCATAAATAAGAAGTAATGAACTGATGGTTGAACCATCAAATCCTGCTTCATTTTTATAGAATGGCGCCAAGTAACTGTACGTTGAAAAATGCGCTAATCCGATAAATAAAACAATGATTAACCCTTTACGAGCTTTTGGATCTCGAAACAATGCGGGTAAATCACTATATTGAATAGCTGAAGTCGGCGGTAATTTCGGTAGGAATTTAATTTCAAATAACAGAATAATGGCACCAATCACTGAGGTGATCATAAAAGCATTACGCCAACCGTAAATTTCACTTAGCCATGTTCCAACCGGAACACCCAGCACAGTTGCCAGAGTCACGCCAGCCATGACGATAGCTGTTGCTTTGGCGATGGGTAGGTGAGGAGGTGCAACACGACCACTTAAGGCGATTGCAGTTGCCCAGAATCCGCCTATCGCGATACCCAAGAAAAAGCGACTCAATAGAATCCAAGTGAAACTTTCTGAATAGCTCGTAATGAAATTTGCAATGACCATGACCGCTGTGAGTGCGATTAATAAATAGCGTCGATCAAGTTGCTTCACCCAGACTGAGATAAGCGGTGCTGCGAAAGCACCCATCACGCCTGGAAGGGTAATGAACAGGCCAGCAGTACCGACTGAAATGTTGAGATCTAGTGCGATTGCATTGAGCACACCAATAGGGAGAAACTCACTGGTCACTAATATAAAAGCGGTGATGGAAAGTGTAATAACAGCAAACCAATTTCCTTGATTTTTTGTAGGAGATGGAGAATGAACAGCGGTTTCAGTCAGATGAGATTCAGATTTCATTGACCAACGCTCCTTGAAAATAATTTCATAATGATTGTTATAAAAATAAAATATTTGAATTTAAGATCTGGGTCAATTAATTTATTAATGATCATTATAAAATTAATTGGGTTGAATATGCATGAAAGTTCAAAGCCAATAAATCAAATGGATAGTGCCAAATCAATATCTAAGGGGCGTGGACGTCCTAAGTGTTTTAATGAAGAACAAGCACTTGAAAAAGCCATGACACTATTTTGGAAATACGGTTATGAAGCCACGTCAATGAGTGATTTAACATTCGCCATGGGAATCACTGCACCTAGTCTTTACAGTACGTATGGTGATAAATCTGAGCTCTTTAATCGTTGCATTGACTATTATCTCAGGCACGAATCATGCTCGATGGAAATGATTTTTAAACAGGCACATTCCATAAAATTAGCAATGGAACTCTATTTGATTGAAAATCTAAAACGACTGGTGCAAGAAGACAAACCAAAAGGATGTATGTTGGTCGTGTCGACAATGAACTGTTCGATTCAAAATCAACAAATACAACAATCAATTTCGGAAAAAAGACAGCTATCTAAATCGAATTTAATTGAAAAATTATTAGCTGCCCAAGCCTCAGGTGAAATTAGTGCACAAACTAATATTCAGGCAATGACAGATTATTATATGACGATTTTACAAGGGCTAAGCTTGCAAGCACGTGATGGAGCAACTTTTGAACAATTGGAAAGTGTTGTACACATGGCGATGCAAACTTGGGATTATTTTTAAGTCAGAACTTCTCATTGACGAAAAGTTCTGACTTGAATTTTATGACTTGATAAATTTTCGACTGACTAGGAATTGTTCAGTCGCTTCCAAAAGTTTTTCAGCGTAAATTTCTTGCTTTGCCGTCAACCAACCTAACGCGAACCAGTCACTGGCTTCTAATTCTGTTTGCTGTAAGTAGGATGATGAGGAAGACAATACTTGATATTGTTCAGCTGCATAATGTGCATCATTAAGCGCCTTGCCGTATTTTTGTAAATTCTTCACATCAAAAATTTGTGTTAAGACTGGGAAACTGAATTTTAATTCACTTAAATGTATTGCCAATTGGTCAAGACTTTCAAAGTTAGAAGGATCAGCTTCATTCAGACATTCCTGTAAAACTTTATACTGATGTTGAAGCGTATTTTGAGCATAGGTTTTGAGGTCTTGGGTTTGCACCTTCTTGGAATTGCCTAAACTAAAACTCAAAAGTTCAAGATAGTGTTGAACGTTTTGGGTAGATTTGACTAAGTTATTTAATTTTTCTCGGGCGTAGAGCACATCTTTGCTGAGCATTTCAGCAGTTTTAGGGTTTTGCAGAATAGCGCCTAAGGTATGTTGCATATGCTCATAATGTTTTAGGTTTTCAAAATGACTTTTAAATGCAGATAACTGATGTGCCCATTTATCTGTGCCCTTTGATGTCCAGTCTTTAAAAATAGATAGACTTAAAAACAAATAGTTCAAAGCAATATGTGCTTGTTCGATGTGTTCCTGTTCAGCCACTTCCGCAGAAATCGCAGCAATATTCGGCAGTAAATGTTGCATATGATGACCGATCATCATCCGAATCGTTTTTTCTGCGCTTTCTTTTTTTGCAACGATCCATTCTTTTTCAGTTCGCGCTGGGCTTACAACTAAATTTGAAACCAATAAATTACCAAACTCAGCCTTACTTCGAACGTCTAGCCAAAGTTGATATTTTTTGACCCACTCAAAACTAAACGCTAGTAATGTTTCAACTTTTCCTTGTTTGAGTTCAAACTCTACTTCATGAATCTCATGTTCTCGATCACCTGATCGTACAACGCCAATATCTAGACTCACTTCAATCTCAGCATCTTCAAAGCTAATCACTCGAACTGTACGTTGAATGTCTGTTTCAAACTGCAAGACTAATTGGTCAAAATCACCTTTTAATGCGTCATTTAAGACCTTATAAGCTTCGGAATTATCTGAATAAATAGATAGATCTAAATTCGGTGCAGCCTCAAGATTACCTAAATCATGATTATGTTCGAAACGGTGTAAATGACTTTTACTTTTCGTCGCTTTTAAGGTCTGAACCCAATTGGTATTTTCAAGACGTTGTCGAATGGCTATCCCATGCTGAGAGAGTAGGCGATCAGGAGTGTCATAGTACTTTGCTTGCATTTGAATGAGTTCAGACTTTTTCGGATCGATTGCTTTTAAAATCGCATTTCGTCGAGCTTCTGGGATCTGAAACTTTAATTCAATTTCAAGCATGTGATTTTCCTAATTGATCAATCATTTTCATAGAAGTAAGACATTTGATTGCCTTTTAATTTAAAGGGGATTGTAACTGATTCGGTTAGAACCACAATCTTGACAATTCACTTACATTTAATTGAATGAATGATTAATCACAATATTTGTAAGATAAGCTTTTCAAGTGCGATTTTTTGAATTATGGTGGTCAAAAAAAGGACAGGAACAAAACAATGAATGCTTATGTAGAGCCATCTTCATCGCAAGAAGAAACCAAATTTCAATTACCCATCAAAAATTACTCAGAATTTTATCGTTTTTATTTGACTGAACACCGTAGCATTATGAGTCGTCGTTTACATGCAGCAGGTAGCTCAATCGGTATTTATTTTTTTACTCAAGCGATTCGTCAGCGTAAAGCTAAATATTTAGTCTACGGATTAGTTTCAGGCTACGCATGCGCGTGGGTGGGGCATTTTGTTTTTGAAAAAAATAAGCCAGCAAGCTTTAAACAACCGTTGTATAGCTTTATTTCAGACTGGAGAATGTTGTCAGATATTTTACGAGGTAATTTGAGCCTTAGAGACCGTAAATTTGATAAAATTGATAGCTAAATTTATATATTTTTTTTAAAAGCTCAGAATATTCTGGGCTTTTTTGTCATGAAATGTTTTAAGAAAGCTACAGGAAATTTTGTAACAATGATTGAATAATATGTAGGGAAGGCTAAAATTCAATGAATGAATCCAAATTATAAATTGTGGTATTTAATAAAAAAATTAACGTATTCAGTTAGATGAATTAACGATATTATTCTGACTATTTGCATAATGTTAAATTTAGAAAAACTGCTAAAAATAGAGTATTACATTGGTGCTATCAAATAAGCTGTTATGTTTCTTAAGAAAAATCCTATAAATCACAATTATTTCTGATTATCCAATTTTTTTAAATCAGGTCGAATTTTATAAATATTATTTTGGAGTTCAAAAATATGACTTAGTGCTTTTCCTATCAGTAAGATATTTTCTCTGTTTTCTAGCGATGGATCTGATTGAATCTTACTAGGAATACTGTCTAATAATATAGCGGCTTGATGCAAATCATCATTTATTTTTTTTAATTGATCCATTTTTCTCTTCTATAAATGTTGGTAAGGATATAAATAATATTAAGTTGAGATCCTGAATTATTCGACTGTTTGGTGTATTGCTGTTCTAATAAGAACTTTATTAGAACATAGTAAAATCGTAGCTCTAATACATCTTTTTCTTAAAGTTTATATTAGCATTTGAAGCGTAACACCATGTTCTTTAACCATATTTTACACATGTAAGAGGTTTGCATAATTCAAATATTCATCAGCTCTCAAGTTTATTTACTGGATAGTCGGATGTAATGTTTTTGCCATCGAGTTCAACGGAAATTTCTTCAAAATCAAAATAAATATTTACTGAATTTTCTTAAAACCTAATGAATTCAATTTGACTATCTTTATTCGTGTAAGAAAACTATTGCTGAAAGTGGTTTAATTTGATGAATCGCTATTTACTTTTCAATAATTACATTTACTAAGTCCTTACTATAATTTATTGTATTTAAATTTATGATTTTTAATAATATTTTGTTTTCCTCTTAATCTTAAAAGATATCACTTAATCATTTGCTGTACATGACATGCCAAAAGGTGTTTTCATACTGATTCGTCTATAACTAATGTCAGGTATGGGCTCCTTCGCAGGTAACATCTCTCTTTTTTCGCAAACTTCCTTTATGTACATAAGCGTGTCTTTCGAAGAACTATATGGAATATATTCAAGCGTATTTGAGTCAATGACTTTAAATCTCTGTCTTAGCTCATAAAATTTTTCACTAGGAGCTTGTGCTGAAAGCTTTCTTTCAATAATTTGATTTTCAGCTTCATACCAAGAGCGATCAACAAACCCTTCTTTGTCATGTTTAAAAATCATTTCTGCATGAGCGAAATTATTAGCTAATAATAAAATTAAAATTCTCATAAACATCTATTTTTTCTTTTATATATTTTAAATATATTCAATTATACCTCAATATTTATCCCAAGAGTTGGCTACAGAACTTGTGGATGAATTTGAGCTTGAAAAAAAATAAAATAGATGAAATTTCGATTTTGATCAATTTTTGTCATATTTTGCCAAAAAGGTCTATCCAGCAATTAGCTTCGAATGATTAGTCAAATTTTCTTGGATTAAATTTCACAAATTCATTTCAATCAATATCTTTAACACGCTTAGTCAACAATAGAGCTTGTTAATTTCTACATTTTATCAATGTGTTCTTCCAAGGCTTTGTCCTATAATGTTTTAAATTTTTAGTATTTGCCTAGAGTTATTCTTTATGCGCGGTTTGTATTTAATCACCAATGATGATCCTATTGAACTTCTATTAGCAAAGCTTGAAGGAGCGATGGCAACTTATGAAGTTGCAGTACTTCAGTATCGTCGTAAAAACGTTGCGAAAGAAGATCAAGCTTATGAAATTGAATACATGAAGAATATGTGTAATCAATATAAGGTTCCTTTTGTCATCAATGATGATTTAGAGGCCGCAGTCAAATATGGCGTGGGTGTGCATCTTGGTCAAGATGATGGTTCAATCCAAGAGGCTGTGGAAAGATTGCCAAAAAACGTCTTAATTGGACGTAGTTGTAATAATTCTATTGAACTAGCTGAGCAAGCGATCGCAGACGGCGCAAATTATGTAGCATTTGGCGCAATTTATGCGACAGAAAGCAAACCTGAAGCAGGTAATATTGGTTTAGAAACATTAAAAGCTGCAAAAGCAAAATTAAATGTACCTATTTGCGCGATTGGTGGTTTGACGGTTGAAAATGGCGCTGAAGTGATTGCTGCTGGAGCAGATCTTTGTGCTGTCATTAGCGATGTATTGGGTCGTTCGATGTCAACCGTAGGTCAACGTGTTTATGATTGGTCAGAGCTATTTGCTAAACAAGCTTAAATTTTTTACTTTTTTGAGTTGAGTGATTTTCATGAGTTTATCTCCTAAGCAAGAACAACTATTTAAACAAGCCAGCAAACATATTCCTGGTGGTGTGAATTCGCCAGTACGTGCTTTTAATGGTGTAGGCGGTACGCCGGTATTTATTGAAAAAGCTCAAGGTGCCTACCTGTATGATGTAGATGGCAAACGCTATGTAGATTATGTGGGTTCATGGGGACCAATGATTTTAGGACATGCACACCCTGCGATTATTAAAGCTGTTCAAGACGCCGCTGTTGATGGTCTAAGTTTTGGTGCACCTACAGTGCATGAAACGACATTGGCAGATATTATCTGTGAAATTATGCCGTCGATTGAATTGGTACGTATGACCAACTCAGGGACAGAAGCAACAATGACTGCGATTCGTCTTGCACGTGGGTATACAGGTCGTGACAAGATTGTTAAGTTTGAGGGCTGTTACCATGGTCACTCAGACTCACTTTTAGTGAAAGCAGGTTCTGGTCTACTCACAAGTGGTGAAGGCGAGGCGACATCAGCGGGTGTTCCTGCTGATTTTGCAAAACATACTTTGACGCTTCCATACAATGATATTGCGACTTTAAAAGAATGCTTTGCTAAGTTTGGTTCCGAAATTGCGGGTGTTATTGTTGAACCTGTTGCAGGTAACATGAACTTGGTTAAACCAATTGATGGATTCTTGCAAGCCATTCGAGATGTGTGTGATGAGCATGGTTCAGTCTTCATTATTGATGAAGTGATGACTGGATTCCGTGTGGGATTAGGTGGAGCTCAAGCACACTACGGCGTTACACCTGATTTAACTACGCTAGGTAAAATTATTGGTGCAGGTCTGCCTGTAGGTGCATTTGGCGGTAAGCGGGAGGTGATGGAATGTATTGCGCCTCTAGGTAAAGTTTACCAAGCAGGAACTTTGTCAGGTAACCCGCTGGCAATGAGAGCTGGGATTGAGATGTTTAAACATCTTCGTCAACCAGGTTTCTATGAAAATCTAACCGCACAGCTCGAAAAGTTATTGACTGGTTTACAGACTGCCGCTGATGAAGCGGGTATACCATTTAAGACTCAACAGGTTGGAGGGATGTTTGGATTATATTTCACTGATCAAGAAGACATCACAAGCTTTGATTCAATGTTGAAATGCGATGTTGACATGTTCCGTAAATTCTTCCATGGCATGTTGGATGAAGGTGTAAATTTAGCGCCTTCTGCTTTTGAAGCTGGATTTATCTCAAGTGCGCATTCCGATGAAGATATTGCGTTCACTATTCAAGCAGCTAAGAATGTATTTGCGCGTTTAAAATAGAATTTTTTTGAAAATCTATTAACATAAGCCTACAGTGTAAATACTGTAGGCTTTTTTGCACGTATAAAATTCACGGACTTAAAATAGAAATGAAATTAAAACATTATTTAACTTTAGAAGACGCGGAGTTTTTACTGACGCGTGCGCAACAATATGCGATTGATAAAAAGTTGAATGTCAGTATTTCTGTTGTAGATGAAACTGGAAGTTTACTTGCAATGAAACGTATGGATGGTGCCTCTCCGATGACTGCGAATTTGTCAGCTGAAAAAGCAAAATGTTCAGCTTTGAGCCGCCACCCATCTCAAATTTTTGAAGAGCTGATCAAAGATGGGCAATTGGGTTTTCTGACTGTTCACTCATTGTCGGGAATGCTAGAAGGTGCAGAACCCATCATTTATCAAGGGCAATTGGTGGGAGCCGTGGGTGTTTCAGGTGCTAAATCTTTTGAAGATGCTGAAATTGCGCTGCATGCCATAGAAGTTTTCTTGGCTTTAGCAGATTAAAGTGGCAATGTCATATTTTTATACACCACCCAAAAAAATTGAACTCAGCGCGAGTTTGGCAAAGTGGTCCATTCAAGCTGAACAATGCGTCTTGATGGTTTTTGGATTTCAACGTTTAGCTGAATATAGCAATGACCAACATCAAGAATTATTGATTCATTTAAATCGCTTAATTAAAAAAGCTCAGGCTTTAGATATTGTAGTGATTGAAATTGAAGAGCAGCAATCATTTTCTAAAGTAGCGCAGTTGGGTGAATTACTCGCAGAAAAGAAACAACTCATTGTGTCTGGCATGATCAATTCACCTATAAAGCATCTTTTACAGCATATCATTTCGATTACTCCTCAAGTCTGTGTGGTGAACGATGCTGTTCATGTAGAAACGAAGAGCCAACATTTACAGTGGATTGAGAACTGTGTAGAACAAGGTATTCATCATATGAATACCTCTGCCATGATTCGAATGCTGGAATTGAGTGCGCCGACCTCATTTATTCTTTCTGAAAAGGGCATATTACTGTCTATTGCTGAATACCTCGAATTCGATATTTTAGAAATTGATCCATTTCAAGATTTACGGAACTATGGCTTAGATTCAGTCGCAATGGTGAGTTTGATTGGCTTGTGGAGAGCCAATGGCGCACATATAGATTTTGAATCATTTGGGCAAAATTGCACACTTTCCCAATTGCTTCCTATCCTGAGAAAAGATTGCTAGAAGTCAAAAACAAAACTTAATTCATTTGAATCGTTAGATTGATTTAATTTCTATCAGATATCGGAAAAATCATCACAGTTTGTCTATTTCAAGATTGTAATTTATCGCTAAGCTTTCTATTATTGCCGCCTTGTTTTCACGATCTGCTAGGAATAGAAATTTGAGTCATTTTCTTCAGGAACATCTCATTCATCGTGATCAAGATTTTATGGTGATTCACAAACCAGCTGGATTACTTTCTGTTCCGGGCAAAACGCCTGACCTTCAAGATTGCGTTATCAATCGTCTTCTTCAAGAAGAACCGCGTACACTTCTTATTCATCGTTTAGATCGCGATACATCAGGCTTATTGGTATTTGGACTCAGCAAAGCAGGTCAAAAATCGATCTCGCGCCAATTTCAAGAACGTGAAACGGATAAAACTTATCAAGCACTAGTCGCGGGATGTGTAGAAGGTCAAGGAACTGTAGACATTCCTGTGATTTACGACCCATCGCGTCCGCCATTGCATATCGTAGATGCGCATCACAATAAAGCAGCGTTAACGCATTGGGAAGCAGTTGAAAAATTTCAAATTCAAGATCAGTGGGTGACACGCGTAAAATTAACGCCAATCACAGGTCGAGCACATCAACTTCGCGTTCATATGCAGCATTTAGGACATCCCATTGTAGGGGATACTTTGTATGCAACACCAGCGCAACAAGCTTTGAAAGATCGACTCTGTTTGCATGCAGAGCAGTTAAGCTTTAATCATCCTGTTACCGGTGAACGACTGAGCTTTCATTGCCCAGTCCCGTTTTAATTACACATTTTTTAAATCAGCATACGAATATTTTATGATCTGATCATGATGAAATCTTGGTTATGATCAATTAAATAGATCGTTGCTAAATATTGCTCACTTTTTGGTGGGCTTTATGTCAAAATATATTGCTTATAGACGTTAAATTTTGCTCAAATCATCTCCTGTTTGAGCATAAGTTTTCAGTCCTAACTTGAGATAAGGTGGAAAAATTGCAGCAGTTTGCTATTGGTCAACGTTGGTTATCAGACACAGAGACAGAGTTAGGTTTAGGGGTTTTGATTGATGTAAATGAACGATCAATTAGTATCCTCTTTCCTAAAAGTGACGAAACCCGTGTCTATGCACGTAGTAACGCACCTTTATCTCGAATTGTGTTCAATGTGAATGATGAGCTTCAAGACCAAGAGGGCATCGTCTGGAAAGTCGAATCATTAGAAGAGCGTGGTGGCGTTATTCGTTACAACGTCATTCATCAGTTACAAGATGGTACTGATGAACGTAAATCATTAAATGAAACTCGTGTTGGCGCGACGATTCAATTGTCTAAACCACTTGATCGTTTATTGGCAAGCCAAATTGATTATAAAGAATGGTATGACCTGCGTATTGAAGCATTACAAATGCAAGCTAATATGCAAAATAGTCCATTACGTGGCATGGTGGGTGCTCGTGTTGGATTGATTCCTCACCAATTTTATATCGCGCATGAAGTAGGTAAGCGCTTTGCTCCACGAGTCTTGTTGGCGGATGAAGTTGGTCTAGGTAAAACCATTGAAGCAGGTTTAATTATACACCAGCAACTGAAAACAGGACGTTCTGAACGCATCCTCGTTTTAGTTCCTGATTCACTGCAATATCAGTGGATGATTGAAATGCGTCGCCGTTTCAATTTGAATTTCTCCCTATTTGATTTAACGCGTACTGCTTCGATCAAAGAACATGATCCAGAATTGAATCCGTTCTTAACTGAACAGTGCATCATTGCGTCTGTTGATCTCATGATCGACCATGAAGATTTACGTGAGCAAGCGCTCGAAGCAGGTTTTGATTTGCTTGTGGTGGATGAAGCACATCATTTGATGTGGTCAGAAGAAGAAGGTGGTAATGACCGCTATGACCTTGTTGAAGAATTTGCTGAAAAAACTGCAGGCGTACTTTTACTGACTGCAACGCCTGAACAGTTAGGGGTCGAGTCTCATTTTGCCCGTTTACGTTTACTCGATCCGCAACGTTTTAGTTCGCTTGATCGTTTCTTAGATGAAGAGGAAAAATATCAGCAAACAGCTCAAATTGCAGAAGTGCTGATGTCGGATCAACCCCTTGAAGCTGATCATTTCCAAGCAATTGAGCAGTTACTCGGTCACAAGATTGAAGATGAGCCAGAACAGCGTTTCCGTGCAATTCATGAATTGTTAGATCGTCACGGTACGGGACGTGTACTATTCCGTAATACACGTGAAGCGATTCAAGGCTTCCCTGGTCGTGATTGTCAGCCTGCACCATTACCTGCGCCAGAAGGATGGTCGATGGATGGTAAACTTCGTGAACAAATGTGGCCAGAAGAAGCGCAATTGGACGGTGCTTGGATGGAAACTGATCCGCGTGTAACTTGGATTATGGAAATGCTCCGTACTCAGTTAAAGCATAAAAAAGTCTTACTCATTGCGCGTAGTGGGCCTGTAGTTGAAGCTTTAGAAAATGCATTACGTATCCATGCAGGGATTCGTACAGCAATGTTCCATGAAGGCATGAGTCTATTAGAGCGTGACCAAGCAGCTGCTTATTTTGCAGAAGATTCCTATGGTGCTCAGATTTTATTGTGTTCAGAAATTGGTTCAGAAGGTCGTAACTTCCAGTTTGCTTCAGATTTAATCCTATTTGATTTGCCAGCAAACCCTGATGTGCTTGAACAGCGTATCGGTCGACTGGATCGTATTGGTCAAGAAAACCGTATTCAGATTCATGTGCCATATTTGGTGGGCACTGCACAAGAGCGTATGTTCCGTTGGTACAATGAAGCATTAAATATTTTCAGCAATATTTCTCCGACCGCACAAACCTTACAAGAAAACTTTATTATTGATCTTAAAGATTGCTTGTTGGCTGATAAAGGTCAAGCGTTTGAAGATCTGCTTGAAGCCGTAAGTGTACAACGTGAAGCTTTAGAGCAAGAGCTACAAGCAGGACGTGATCGTTTATTGGAATACAATTCTTGTCGCCCAATGGTTGCGCAAGAAATTGTGCAAGCGCTTGAAGAGTATGATGACAATACGACTTTGCCAATGTTTATGAAACGCTTCATGGCGTCAACCAATATTGATTTTGATGAGCAAAGTAATGGCACGGTGATTATTAAGCCTACGGATCAAATGCAAGTCCAAGGTCTGACTTTGGATGAGGAAGGCATGACCGTGACGTTCTATCGTGATCAGGCTCAGATCCGTGAAGATGCGCAATACATAACGCTTGAGCATCCTTTTACTGAAAGTGTCATGGAAATGATCAATACGCAATCGTTTGGTAGTACCAATGTGGCGTTATTGAAGTCTGCAGCTTTACCACAAGGTTCAGTTTTAGTTGAGGTGTGGTTCAAAGTGGATGTGATTGCACCGAAAGCATTGAACCTGCCAGCGAGTTTACCAACACAATTGATTCGTGTGTTATTAAGTGAAAAAGGTCAAGATTTATCAGCTAAAATTGCACCAGATATTTTGAAACCTTACTTACATCATCTTGACGGTAATAGTTGTCGCCAAGTGGTGAAAGCACGTCGTGATGTCGTTGAACAACGTTATGCACAAGCTTTAGACATTGCAAAAGGTGCTTTACCTGAATTAAAACAGCAAGCGAAAGAAATCTATAGCAATAAATGGCAATATGAAATTGATCGTTTAAGTTATTTGAAACAATTTAACCCAAGTATTCGCGAAGATGAAATTGCGCGTTTACAGAAGCTTCAAAAAGAAGGTTTAAGCCTTTTAGAAGGTTTAGCTGTAACGCCTGAAGCGATTCGAGTCTTGGTGGTGGTAAAGCCATAAAATAAAAAAAAAGCACCCTAGGGTGCTTTTTTAGGACTGCAGAAATTGATTGAAGTCAGGTTTTCTTTTTTGTAAGAAAGCCATCACGGCTTCAATCATTTCAGGCGATGTTAAACGTTCTGCAACAACCTCAGCTTCCTGAACAATACAATTCTGAATTTGATCTTGCTCGGGTCGAATTTGTTTTTTAATAATTTTTAGCGTGGTCATTGGCAGTTGACTCATCTGTTGAGCCTGCTGTAAAGCTAATTGTTCAGGTTGCTCGCAAATCTGATTGATGATTCGACATTTTAGCGCCTCTTCCGCTGAAAATTTTCGACCTGTGAGCAATAATTCGGCAGCCATATGATAACCAGCCAACTCAGTGAAAAGAAGGCTGGTGCCACCTTCTACAGATAATCCCAAACTTACAAATGGAATTTGAAATTCTGTATCGGGGTGAGCGTATACCATGTCACAGTGAAATAGCATAGTGACGCCAACGCCTATAGTGCAGCCACGTACCGCAGCAATAATAGGTTTAGAAAATCTTGCGATCGCTTTTAGGAAGACAAATGGTGGTGTAGCATCAGCGGCTAAACCAACATATTTTTGAGCGGCAGACATAAAATCTTTCAGATCATTTCCTGCGGTAAAATCCTGTTCGTTACCCTGTAAAATCACAACATTCACTTGTTGAGATTGATCTGCCGCATCCAATATTGTTGCAATGTCAGTGTACATTTCTCCGTTCAAGGCATTTTTTTGCTCGGGGCGATCAATTTTGATGGTCAGAATTCTTTGCTCGATCGTGATATGAATAAACGGATTCAGTTGATCTAAATTTTTTAACATGGCGGCATTCCTTGTCGCAAATTAAAAAAGCTCAGTAGACACGATTGTATACTGAGCTTTTATTCGTGCCTTATTGGCATTAAAGTCGATTTAAAATTTGCTCAGCATCTGAATAATTCATGTATTTTGGTACGGCATAAATTCCATGGGCTTCAGTAAAAGCAGATTTAATCATCTCTGGGAAATCTTGCTTTTTTAAATTCGGAATCTCAGTATTGATTTTCAAATCTTTGAGTAATTGCTTTACGCTTTGAATGAATATATTTGCGGCTTGTTCATCCGAAGTGTGTGACGAGCTTAAACCAATTTTCTTCGCTGCTAGTGCTAAGCGTTTTTCTGATGCTTTACGATTAAATTCTAGAACATGAGGCAAGATAATGGCATTAGCGCGTCCGTGTGGGATTTGATATTGAGTCCCTAATTGATGCGCCAAAGCATGTACATAGCCAATTCCAGCACTATTCATTGCCAAACCAGCATAATGAGAACCGAGCGCCATTGCTTCACGTGCTGCAATATTCTGACCATCTTCAAATGCTTTTTTTAAATTCTCCATGATCAATTTCATGGCTGCACTGGCGTAATAATTTGATTGTTTGTTGGCGAATCCGCTTACCCACGATTCAATTGCATGAGTAAGGGCATCTATGCCAGTGTCAGCAGTGATAGCAGGTGGCATGCCTTTCATGATGACGGGATCTAAAGCAGTTGCTAATGGAACGACTTTGGGATCAATAACTAAGCCTTTAATATGAGTTTCACTGTCTGAAATAACTGCGGCAATGGTAACTTCAGAACCTGTACCTGCGGTGGTCGGAATCACGAACAATGGATATGCAGGTTTACGGCTTTTTAAAATTCCAAAAACTTGTTTAGGCGATTTATTGTTTGCGGCTGCGAGCGCTAATACTTTTGCTGTATCAATCGTCGAACCACCCCCTATACCCAATACGCTATCGCATCCGGTATTTTTAAACAGTGCTAGAGATTTTTCGACAATTTCACAAGTTGGATCAGGTTTTACATCAGAGAAAATGACAACTTCAATCCCATTGTGCTGTAATTGATCTTGAATGGGTTGTATGACACCTAATTTGACCAATACTGCATCAGTCACAATCATCACTTTTTTCATGCCGAGCTGAGCAATATTGCCACACAATTGCATTGATGAATCTTCACCCGCAAATACGAGAGGATGTGATACTGGGATTGCAAGAGTGAGGGCTTTGACAGCCAAGAGTTGAGTTTTTGCACGTAAAATAGTGGCAATCTGAGCCATAACGATCAATCTCTATCCATGAGTTTGATTTAGTTATAGGTCAATCATTGTCGAAGTACATTGGCGATAATCATCAACACATTGGTCTTAAATTACAATTTTATCAAAAATATAGCGCAATAAAATTGAGTAAAATAATGGTTGGATTTTGATCATAATTCATGATAGAAAATAGAAAATAATTCGAAAATTTAAAGCGTAAAGCTGTAGTTTTTACTCGGCAATCAGGAACTCAGGACGAGTTTAAAACAATTAAATCAGCTTTCGGTTATGAGTCATTACATAACAACAATGATGCGTTATTGGGAGTCATTTCACATGGAAGTAAATCAGCACAACAACCAATTTGAGTTTTTACCGACTCATATTCACTACTTAATGTATTGGGAAAAGAAATCGCCAAACCAAGATTTCTTGGTTCAGCCTTTACCAAATGGTCAGGTGATTAAATACACCTGGGGAGAAGTGGCCAGTCAAGTCAAAAAAATGGCTGCTTATTTACAATCTTTGAATTTGCCTGGTCGTTCTCAGATTGCAATTTTTGGTAAAAATAGTGCGCATTGGATTATGGCAGATCTTGCCATTTGGATGGCAGGGCACGTGTCGGTTCCCTTATATACGACTCTCAATGGTGAAGGCACCAAATATGTTCTAGATCATAGTGAAACTAAGGCTCTGTTTATCGGTAAGTTGGATGGTATTGGAGACAGTTGGAACGATGTAAACCAAATCATCCCGCAAGATATGCATTGTATTAAATTGCCATTGGCGCCTGACTATAATGCGCCGACATGGGATGAAATCACTGCGAAAACAGCACCAACCAGTGAGCCTTATTTTCCAAACGAGGATGAGCTTGCGACCATTATTTATACCTCGGGCAGTACAGGTCTACCTAAGGGCGTTATGCAAAGTTATAAGACCTTGCTCTCACCTGCGAGTGAGTTGAAATCTACGTTTGGTGTTTCAGAAAAAGATCGTGCTTTATCTTACTTGCCGCTAGCTCATGTTGCAGAGCGTGTATTTATTCAATCATCCGTGATGATTTGTGGTTTTACCGTTTATTTTGCCAATTCATTAGATACATTTATTGAAGATCTTAATCGTGCAAAACCAACGATCTTCTTTTCTGTGCCACGTTTATGGACTAAATTTTATTTGGGGATTAATGAAAAAATTCCACTTAATGTACAAAACGTGTTGTTTAAAATCCCATTCTTGGGCAATAAGATTAAGCAAAAACTCTTGGCAAAATTGGGTTTGAATCATGTTCGTTATGCTTTAACGGGTTCTGCACCTTTACCCGTAGATATTATTAAATGGTATCGTAATTTGGGCTTAGAGTTGCTTGAAGTTTATGGAATGACAGAAAACTGTGGATACTCGCATATCACACGTATGGGTGAATATATGAGTGGATATGTCGGACATGTTCAAGCACGAGTAGACTGCAAGATTGATGAGAATGGTGAGATTTTAGTCAGAAGCCCAGGAACAATGTTGGGTTATTACAAAAACCCAGAAAAAACAGCTGAAGATTTGACTGAGGATGGTTATTTAAGAACAGGTGACATGGGTGAAATTGATGCGACTGGCCGTCTAAAAATTACTGGACGTGTAAAGGACATCTTTAAAACTCAGAAAGGTAAGTATGTGATGCCTGTACCAATTGAACAAAAGATTGGTAATAACCAAATGATTGAATCTGTCTGTGTTGGTGGTGCAAGCCATAAACAGCCGATCGCCTTTGTGATGTTGGCAGAAGAAATTCGCAATAAATTGCAACAAGATAATAAACGTGATGATATCGAAGCAAAATTAATTGAGTTGAAGAATGAAATTAATGAAAAGCTTGAGCCACATGAAAAAATAGCATTCTTCGTGGTCATTATGGATTTGTGGACGATGGATAACGATATGTTGACGCCGACTATGAAGATTAAGCGTAATAAAATTGAGGCGAAGTACGAAACCCTTATTCCAACTTGGGTTGCTCAAAATAAAGAAGTTATTTGGGAAAAGTAATAAAAAAGCCCTTCAACTGAAGGGCTTTTTTTACACTCAGTATTTATTCTTTCAGATGACGTGCGCCTTCTAAAATCATTCGGATCATCGTCATCGTTTGTTCAGCTACAACTTTTCTTTCATCGTGTGGCATGTTGATTAATTTAGCACCCATAGTGAATACCAATTGAGTAATCGCTTTTGCAGCCAATTCTGGATGCTTGATTTTATGAGGGTTATTTTGCTCAAGACGAACAAGATCATCCATGAGTTCTTGCTGAAAGTAATTGAGCTGTTTTTCAACCGCCTCTTTATAAGAGGCAGAACCAGTATAACCTTCACGTAACAACAGGCTCAGATTACCTTCGTCAGCATCTAACTGTTCAATAAATACTTCAACTGAACTACGCACAATACTTGAATTGCGAACTGCTTTTAAGCGAGCTTGATGCAAGATTTGACGTAAAACAATACCTGAGCGATCAATCAATTCAATGGCAAGTTCGTCGATATCTTTAAAATGTCTATAAAAACTGTTTGGCGCAATTCCTGCTTCACGGGCAACTTCGCGCAAGCTTAAAGATGCGATGCTTTTTTGAGGTCCGATAAGGTTGAGAGCAGCTTGGAATAATTCTTCTTTCGTGATTGTGGCTTTTCTTCCGACTGTACGTGCAGTTGGATGCTCCAAAATGGATACGGATTCACTGGCATGTAGAGGAGAAAGAGTAATCGTAGAGCTGCTCATAAATATCAGAAGTTTACAGTTAGAGTTGCATTATATCGCTCTGTGTCAGGATATGGAAATCACTAGATGATATACAAGTGTCTATACAAATATATATACATGTGTATAATAATTCTAAACCCACTGTGATGAGCCCATAATGCAAGCAGTTAAGCAACCTAAAAATTTGATTAGATCTGCAGTAAATGCTGTATTTGATCCGAATGCTGCCAATTTTTGGTTGCAAAAGATCGATCCAATTTGGTCGGTGAATCAATCATTAGGCAAAATTGTTGAACGTACACAAGTTGCAAATGATACGGTCAGCTTAAAAATTGCGGTTAATCGGAAATTTCAGTTTGGTGAAGCAGGACAACATCATCCAGTTATTGTCACGACACATGGTCGTTGTTTTGAACGTACCTATAGTTTGACCAAAATCGACACTCAACATGTATTGTTGACTGCTAAGAAAGTCGATCAGGGTGTAGTCAGTTCTTGGATTAACGATATAGCTCAGGTAGGGGATATCGTTGAATTTGGTGCACCCTATGGAGATATGACACTTGAAAGTGTAAATACACCTCTGTTAATGCTGGCTGCAGGGAGTGGCATTACTCCAATGTACAGCTTGATCAAGGCATTATTACAGCAAGAAAAAAAATTAGTTCAGCCAGTTAAATTGATGTACTGGGCAAAAAAAACAGAAGATTTAGCATTTCAAAAAGAGTTGATTGCTTTGGCGAATCAACACTCAAATTTTAATGTTGAATTTTTTACCACTCAAGATGAAGTGGCTGATTCTCGCTTAGAAGATTCTCATTTAACGGCTATCGAATCCTTAGATCAATATACGGTTTATGCATGCGGTCCAGCAGGGTTTGTGCAAGTTGCTGAACAACTAACTGATACTCGTGTTCATAAATTTAAAGGTGAAGCATTCAGTGTTGAACCATTCATTAGTGATGAGACTGGTTTTGTTCAGGTCACACTTACGAGATCAAATAAGGTCGTCACGATTCCAAAGGGACAATCAATACTTGCAAGTTTAGAGCAGCAAAATATTCGCCCACAGCACGGTTGCCGCATGGGGGTATGTAATAAATGTGCATGCCATAAAGCGCAAGGTGCAACTAAAAACCTCGTCAATGGTGCAGAAAACACTGAGCCTGGAAATTTGCTCAAAATCTGTATCAATTCAGCTCAGTCTGATCTCACTATCGACCTATAAGCGAGAATAATCATGAATATGCCAGTTCAAGCACAATATTTCAAAAACCCAAAAAATCGTGAACTCACTGATGCACAACTTGATGAACTCGCACGTGAACTTGATGCAATTAAGCAGGAAGTTCTTGATGATTTAGGTGAAAAAGACGAAAAGTATATTAAGCGAGTGTATGCAGCGATTCGCTACAGTTCAATCCTTGGACGTGCATGCTTATTTGCTGGCTGGTTTCCTCCAGCATGGCTTTTAGGCACAGGCTTACTTGGTTTTGCCAAAATCATGGAAAACATGGAGTTGGGCCATAATGTGATGCATGGTCAATATGATTGGATGAACGACCCTAAATTTAAAGGGACAACTTACGAATGGGATATCGTAGGCACATCTGATGATTGGCGCCAAACCCACAACTACAAACACCATACCTATACCAATATTAAAGGTATGGATGATGATATTGGTTATGGAATTCTTCGTTTGTTCCCAGAGCAACGCTGGAAAAAAGGATATTTATTACAACCACTTTACAGTATTCCATTCTGTTTGTTATTCCAGTGGGGTGTAGCGATTCAGAACTTAGAAATTGGTAAGCGCTTAAAAGGGCGCATGACCAAAGAAGAATTTCAACAACGTTTGAACCCAATGAAAAAGAAAATGGGGAAACAGTTATTTAAAGATTATGTTTTCTTCCCACTCATCGCTGGTCCTGCAGCATTACCCGTTTTAACAGGTAATTTAGTCGCTAATGGTATTCGTAATATTTGGACATTCAGTATTATTTTCTGCGGTCATTTCACCAAAGATGTGGAAGTTTTCCCCAAGTCAGTTTTAGAAAATGAAAGCCGTGGCCATTGGTATATGCGTCAAATTCGTGGGTCTTCTAACCTCACAGGTTCAGAAGGATTTCATATTCTGACGGGGCATCTGAGTCATCAGATTGAGCATCATCTTTATCCAGATATTCCTGCTCGACGTTACCGTCAAATGGGGCCTAAAGTGAAAGCTGTGTGTGAAAAATACGGCTTGAATTACAATAATGCGAGTTTATTTAAACAATATGGTCAGGTTTTGGGACGTATTGTGAAATATGCTTTCCCATTTAAAAAGTAAGAAACAAAAAAAGCCACTCATTGAGTGGCTTTTTGAATTTTAATAGCAAACTATTTTAATTGAATTGATCCATTTGCATTGACTGTGATTGTTGATTCTCCAGCAGCCATATTTTGTGAGTCTGGAACGGGTGCACTCTCTACAACCATTGCGGCACGTGCCATGGCTAATGGTCTTGGTGAATAATTATTGGTGTTCATATTCAAGTTAACCAAGTTATAACTAGAACGATTCCAGGCTTTAGTGAGAACCTGAGCGCGCTGTTGGAAATTTTGCGTGGCTTCAGTCAATAACTCATTTTCAACCTGCTTTCGTTTTTCAGTGGAAACAGTGAAATTAATCGATTGTGTTTGAAAATCTTGTTGTAACTCGCTAATTAACTGGCTCGCTGCTTTAAAATCTTTGCTCTCAATATTTACTTCAGCACGGCCACGCCATTCCTTCAGTTTTGTTGAATTGTTGTTGTCATAGACAGGATAAGTGGTCTGAGAACCCGTTTCGACCTTTACTTGGGGGTATTTTTTACTGATGCTGATGGCCTGATTCATCAATTGGGTCATTTGTGTTGAAAGTTGTGCAGGCTGCTTATTACTTTTTTCAATAAATAAAATGGCGTGCATTTCATCATTAGAGACTTGTTTAGAAGCATCTGCTTGAAGATTAATAATATTAGTTTTAGGTTCTGTGTCAGCAAGTACCGAAAAGCTAATGCCAGTAGCTAAGATCAATAGTGGCAGTTTTAATAATTTCATTGTTATCTCTGTATCTTCACCTGATGAATATTCTACAGAATATTCTAATCTTTTTTGATGGAGAGAAAATGTGATTATTTGGTGATTAGATAGTAGCAATTGTAATATTCAACACCGATTTTACGACTTAAGTCGCCTTAACAAGGCTTTTAAAATGTATTTTAATTGAATTGTAGTTGAACAATAAAAGAATATAACTTGTCTTTGGATTAGTGATTAATAATTTGTAATCCATAGATAATTTTATTATCAATGGTCTAATAAGTAGTATTAGAAATAGATTAAACATTCTGTATATTTAAATAATAAAATTTTAAAAACATGTAAAACAATAAGATAGAGCCTTTATTTGATAAATTATTTATAGTCTGAAACTATTGTCATAAAGAAAATAAGTATTGGCATATAGGTCAAGATTTTTCCATTCTAGCTCTCATCAGAGATGCAGGTATCTCTCTAAAAGAATTTGTCCCTCAGAAGGTTGTTTTCAAGCAATTTTCCTAAGGTCAAATAGATCATCGAATGAAGTTGAAGGAAGTCTTGATGTCTAATTCTGCTGTAGTTGAATCAGTAGCACAAGCGTTACGAACTGCTGAATTATCACAAAGTGCAATCGCACCAATTCGCCCAACGTTGGGTGGTGAAGCTGCTGATGTAGATATCGCTTACGCTGTACAAGAAGTGAATACAGCGCGTGCCTTATCAGAAGGTCGTCGTTTAGTTGGGCGTAAAATCGGTTTGACATCAAAAGTGGTTCAAGCACAACTCGGTGTAGATCAACCTGACTTCGGTATGCTGTTTGCAGACATGGCTTATGGTGATGGAGAGGCGATTCCTGCAGGTCTATTGATCCAACCTAAAGTAGAAGCGGAAATCGCTTTGGTGATCAATCAAGATTTAACGAAAGAAAAACACACTTATGCTGACATTATCAGCGCGACTGATTATGCACTTCCTGCTGTAGAGGTGGTGGATAGTCGAATCGAAAACTGGAAGATCAGTTTGATTGACACTGTCGCAGATAATGCATCTTCAGCTGCATTTGTATTGGGTTCACGTCCTGTAAAACTCGATAACCTTGATCTAGTGAATTGTAAAATGATCATGACACGTGGTGAAGAAGTCGTGTCTCAAGGTGTTGGTAAGGCTTGCTTAGCAAACCCTTTAAATGCAGCTGTCTGGCTTGCTGATGAAATGGTACGTCGTGGTCGTCCATTGTTAGCTGGTGACATTATTTTAACAGGTGCATTAGGCCCTATGGTTGTAGCAAACCCAGGTGATGAATTCAAAGTTGAGATTGAAGGCTTTGGTTCAGTGACTGCTGCTTTCGCTGCTGAATAAGTCGGAATTTTGAGAGAGTACGTTAATGAAAAAGATTAAATGTGCAATGATCGGACCAGGTAATATAGGTACTGATTTGCTTTACAAACTTCAACGTAGCGAATGGTTAGAGCCAGTTTGGATGGTGGGTATCGATCCTACTTCTGAAGGTCTTGCTCGTGCTGCGAAAATGGGTTTAAAAACCACTGCAGAAGGGGTTGATGGTCTTCTTCCTCATGTCATTGATGATGATATCAAAATTGCTTTTGATGCAACGTCTGCATATGTACATGCGGAGAACAGCCGCAAGTTAAATGAGCTTGGCGTGCTCATGATTGACTTAACACCTGCTGCAATTGGTCCTTTCTGTGTTCCACCTGTGAACTTAGAAGCTTTACTTGCAGAAGGTGAAGTGCCTAACGTGAATATGGTAACGTGTGGTGGTCAGGCAACAATTCCTATGGTTGCAGCAGTTTCACGTGTTCAACCTGTTGAATATGGTGAGATCATCGCGACTGTGTCTACAAAATCTGTAGGTCCTGGTACACGTAAAAACATCGACGAATTCACACGTACAACTGCGGGTGCTATTGAGAAAGTTGGTGGTGCGAAAAAAGGTAAAGCGATCATCATAATTAACCCTGCTGAGCCACCACTTATGATGCGTGACACAGTACACTGTCTTGTTGAAGGTGAGCCAGATCAAGCTGCGATCACTGAATCAGTTCACGCGATGATTAAAGAAGTGCAAAAATATGTACCAGGTTACAAACTTGTAAATGGTCCAATTTTTGATGGTAACCGTGTTTCTATCTTCTTGGAAGTAGAAGGTTTGGGTGATTTCTTGCCGAAATATGCAGGTAACCTCGACATTATGACAGCTGCAGCTGCTCGTACAGCAGAAATGTTTGCTGAACACGTATTCAACAAAGAAGAAGCTTAAGGAGCAACCGCATGTCTAAGATTATTGTTCATGATATGACTTTACGTGATGGTATGCATCCGCAGCGCCATCAAACGACTGTTGAGCAAATGATTGCAATTTCAACAGCACTTGATGATGCAGGCGTACCATTAATTGAAGTCACTCACGGTGACGGCCTTGGTGGTTCATCAGTAAACTACGGTTTTGCTGCTGCGACTGACGAAGAATACTTGTCTGCTGTTGTACCGCGTATGAAGAATGCAAAAGTTTCTGCACTTCTTCTTCCTGGTATCGGTACAGTTGACCATTTAAAAATGGCGCATGAAATCGGTGTATCAACGATTCGTGTTGCAACTCACTGTACTGAAGCTGACTGTTCTGAACAGCACATCACCGCTGCGCGTAAATTAGAAATGGACACAGTGGGCTTCTTAATGTTGGCTCACATGGCAACTCCTGAGCGCCTTTTAGAAGAAGCGAAGAAGATGGTGTCTTACGGTGCAAACTGTATTTATGTTACAGACTCAGCAGGTTATATGCTTCCTCAAGATGTAATCGATCGCGTTGGTCACTTACGTCAACACTTGGACCCAAGCATTGAGTTAGGTTTCCACGGTCACCACAACTTAGGTATGGGTGTATCAAATACTGTTGCTGCGGTTGAAGCAGGTGCAGTACGTGTAGACTTGGCGTCTGCAGGTCTTGGTGCTGGTGCAGGTAACACGCCACTTGAATTGTTTATTGCTGTTGCTAACCGTATGGGTATGGACACTGGCGTTGACTTGTTCAAAGTACAAGATGTTGCTGAAGATCTAGTGATTCCAATGATGCACAACCCAATTCGTGCAGACCGTGATGCAGCTACTTTAGGTTATGCGGGTGTTTACTCTTCATTCCTATTGTTCGCTAAACGTGCTGAAGCGAAATATGGCGTATCTGCGCGTGAAATCTTAATGGAGCTTGGTCGCCGTGGTACTGTTGGTGGTCAGGAAGACATGATTGAAGATCTAGCTTTGACTATGGCTAAAGCAAAAGAACTTAACGCATAATTTAAAAGTGATTCGAAGGAGCACTCTTAGGAGTGCTTTTTTTTTATGAATTTAGAAAAGATACATATAAAAAAACAATTGCGTGAGATGTTTGGGTGCTTATATTGAGTGATTTGGCGTAGAACGTGTCGTAATTGTTAAACTTAAAAACGATTAAATAAAATGGCAAAATGCTTCTGGGTTAATTTGTAAGATATTAAAATATAATAAATTATCCATAGTAAAAGTTAATTTGCTTAGTTACTGAGCTATTATTAATTGTTTATAACAATGAGATTTTTTAAAGTATTGTTTTTCATCGGAAAAGTCTAAATTTTTTTTAGACTCTAGTCTGATTTCTTCAGAGTGTACAATTTAGCAATATGCTCATCAACGCTGATTTGAGTATAGGATGAAGCCATGCGTCATCAAAAATTATGGCTAGCAATGATTGCTGCAACAACTCTAGGGACAACTTCTGCTCACGCGAATTTTGTGGCTGATTCAAATGTTCAGCTTAAATTTAAAAATTTCTATTTAGAACGTAATTACGATACAGCACCAAATCTAGATTATGGTAACTGGACGCAAGCAATTACTTTAGATGCTAAATCGGGTTATCACGATATTGTTGCAGGCATTCAAGTTGGTGCAGATCTCTTGGCTCAATATGCAATTGGATTGAAATCGCGTGATTCTGTAAATGACATTCATATGCCATATGATAACAGTCAAGGTCGTACAGAACGTGATAATGCTAAATTTGGTGCGACTTTGAAAGTTAAAGTTTCTGAAACTGAACTTAAAGTAGGTGATTTATTGCCGATGTCACCAGTTATTTTCTTCGATCCATCACGCCAATTATTAACTACTTATAGTGGTGCATGGTTAGAGTCGAAAGATATTCAGGATACTAAATTAACCTTGGCATATATTGATGGTATTAATGCGCGTTACGATAATCAGTATCAAGATTTGACCTTATTCCCAAACAATGATTTTGCGAAGGCAGAAGCTCAAGGTCTCACAACTGATGATGGAATGTATATTGTTGGTGTTGATCACCAGTTTACATCAAAGATTGGTGGTAGTTATTGGTTCGCTAATTTAACTGACATCTTCAAGCAACATTATGTTGCTGCAAGCTATAAAACTAAACTTGATGAAAAAACGAATTTAGATGCACATATTCGTTACTTTGATAACAGTGAAACTGGCGATAAACTTTTTGGTGAAATTGATAGCCAAGCAATTTCTATGGGGGCGAAAGTAAACCATGGTATGCATACTGTTCAATTGGGTTATCAAGAGATGTTCGGCGAGCATGGAGATAAAGCGACACTATTCCCAACATTGGGTGGTTGGGTGCCACAACCTTATTTAGATAACTGGTCGGTCGCGAGTTTTATCCGTAAGGATGAGAAATCTTGGAGCGTAGGTTATACCTATAATTTTAAAGAAATGGGTGTACCAGGATTATCTGCAACTGTACGTCATTTCCAAGGTTGGAATATTGATACGGCAACACCAGGTCGAGGTCGCGAGAATGAAAATAACATCATCGTGAACTATGTTGTGCCAGAAGGTAAGTATAAAGGTCTTGGTTTCAACTATATGTTTATTGATACTAATTATAACAACATCAATGTTCCAGGCACCTTGAGTGATTTAGAAGAGCATCGTGTGGCGTTAAGTTATAGTTATAAATTCTAAAAAATGAAATTGATCTCGATATGATGAGCAAGGATCATATCGAGATCTTATCAAGTCATATTCAGAGGGTGAATATTGATTTTAAAAAAATAAGGAAAAACAGTAATTTATTTAATTGGTAAAAAGAAGGATGCAATCGTAAATTTGTATCAGTTGAAAGGTACAGAGCAGTTAATATAAGCCTGTAAAACTATCATTTGTAAACATCAACTGATGATTGTTTCACAAATATATGATCAGTTATAGACAGTTAGAGGACTATGATGAGCACTGTTCAAATTCCAGAATATAAAACGGATTCATTCTTTGGTTTAGAAGATAAATGGATCGAAACTGCTGAAGGTGAGTTAACCCATTATCATGAAATTGGTGAAGGCACGCCTATTTTATTCCTTCATGGTTCTGGTACTGGTGTATCAGCAGCTGCTAACTGGTGGTTGAATTTACCTGCAATTGGTGAGCAAGCGCGTTGTATCGCAATTGATACCATTGGTTATGGTCAAACTGTCGTTGCACCAGGAACTCAATACGGTATCCGTGCATGGGTTGATCATGCAATTCGTACTCTTGATGCACTTGGTATTGAAAAAACATGGTTAGTAGGTAATTCTCTAGGTGGTTGGTTAGCATTCCAATTGGCACTTGATTATCCAGAGCGTGTACTCGGTATTGTTTCAATGGGTACAGGTGGTGCAAAACAAACTGCAGCCCTAAAAGCGCATGCAAACCCAGTTTTAACAGAAGAAGGTATTCGTAAGACACTTTCAATGTTCGTTGTAAATAAAGACTTAATTACAGATGAGCTGGTAAAAGTACGTTTTGATTCTGCGGCGAATGACTACGCATCTGATCGTTTAATGGATGTTGTGGGTGCGCGTGACCGTGATCGTTTCGAGTTCCCATTAGACTTTGAAAAAATGAAAGATATTACAGTTCCTGTATTATTGATTCATGGTACTCAAGATGTGGTGATTCCTGTGTCTCGTACTTGGGACATTTTAAATATCGTTCCTAATGCTGATGCACATATTTTCAGTCAGTGCGGTCACTGGTCGCAAGTTGAAAAAGCAGAAGAATTTAATACGGTGATCAAAAATTATCTAGCAGTTCATGGTGTTAAATAATTTAAGATCCTAAAAAAATAAAAAAGAGGATGATTTAATCATCCTCTTTTTTAAAACTGAAAATACAGAACATGTGTTTAATACGTTTAAATCTGCATATTGATAATCAATATTGAGCATTGATCTGTTTTAATTCATTAGACTTAAGTGGTAGAGCAAGTCTAGTTAGTTAATGGATTGTTTAAAAATTAGTCTAATATAAAGCCTGAATTCATAGAATTTATGATGATATGCGTAAAACTTTATTAGACTAAAGTCTAAGACTGATGGTTGAAATAAAAAATAAAAATCACCGCTATGTTTAACGGTGATCATTAATTTGAAAAAAAATTAATTAATTACGATTAATATCAAGGTAAAAAACAGAGCTCAGTAAGTCCATAAATTTTTTGACGCCTTCTGAGTTAGTACTTTTTCTATAGCTTGCAAATAAATCGATTGATGGTAATTCCACGTCTAGCGGGCGAATCACGGTGTTGTTCATCGTCAGTGGTGCGATATATCCAGGTAGAAAAGTACAGCCCAGGTTCATGCCAATAGAATTAATGTTAAAGAGGATATTGTCTGCAGTTTGAACAATATTTAAATTGATTTGATGGTATTTTGCAAAATCTAGAATGATCTTATTTAGTGTTTGAGATTGCTGTTCAGAAGGAATAATGAAATCGATTCCATCGAGCTCTTTTACTGGAATGCGATCGTATTTAGCGAGTGGATGATCTTTGGGGAGTAAGAAAATCAAAGGTTCTCGTAAAACAAATTGACTTTCGATTTCATCACTAAATAGATTTTGACGAGTAAAAGCGATATCAATTTCGCCTTTTTTTAACATTTTTGACTGATCCGAATTGTTTAAGCTTAACAATTCAATCTTTAAATCCCGGTTTTGAACACGAAGATTAGGGAGAACGTAAGGAAAAATTTTCATTTCAACGACAGGAACAAAGCCGATACGTAACAATTGCTGTTTAGATTTGGCAATCTGACGAGTCATTGCGACTGCTTTGTCTGCTTGGGCTATCGTGAGGCGAGCTTGTTCAAGGAAGACTTGCCCCTCCTCAGTGAGTTCTACCTTACGTTTTGTACGATAAAGCAAAGGGACGCCAATTTCATCTTCAAGATCTTTAATCTGCTGGCTCAATGATGGCTGAGCAGTATAAAGGCGCAAGGCTGCTTTGGTGAAGTTGAGTTCTTCTGCCACAGCAATGAAATATCGTAGGTGTCGTAGTTCCATAAAAAATCATCCAAAGATTGATTCATATAATGTCTAAATATGATCAAGTGCGAGTATAGTTCACAAATGGATATTCGGTGAAGTGGGGCTGAGCATATTGAAATATCAACGTTATTATTAAAATATCGTAAAATTCACGTATTGAGCGATTGATTAATTTATCGATAAAACATCTTGATTCAAACAAAAAAAATATTTCCCCAAAACTCGTTCAAAACTCATTATCTCTGCAAAGTTGAGTCTATTAGTTTGTGTCTAATTTAGTCACAGGAGAGCTTTTCATGAGTGGGAAAATTGATGTGCGCGAAATCGATGCTTTAGTCGATGCACAAAATGGACGTATCACGCCATCTATTTATACAGATCCAGATATCTATGAACTAGAACTTGAACGTGTGTTCGGTCGTACATGGTTATTCCTTTGCCATGAAAGCCAAATTCCAAAGGCTGGTGATTTCTTCAATACCTATATGGGTGAAGATCCGATCATCGTGGTACGTCAAAAAGACGGTTCAATCAAAGCATTGTTAAACCAATGTCGTCACCGTTCAATGCGCGTGAGCTTTGCTGACTGCGGTAACACTCGTGCGTTTACGTGTCCATACCATGGTTGGTCTTATGGCGTAGACGGCTCTCTTAAAGATATTCCTCTTGAAGATCGTGCATTCCCTCAAGGTGCATGTAAAGAGAAGTGGAGCTTGATCGAAGTAAACCGTGTGAAGTCTTATAAAGGCTTAATCTTCGGTTGCTGGGATGAAACAACTCCAGACCTTGAAGAATACATGGGTGATATCGCTTGGTACTTAGATGGCGTATTAGATCGTCGTCCAGGTGGTACTGAGATCATCGGTGGTGTTCATAAGTGGGAAATCGAATGTAACTGGAAATTTGCGGCTGAACAGTTTGCATCTGACCAATATCATGCATTGTTCTCTCACGCATCTGCGATTCAAGTATTAGGTGCTAAACCTGATGACGAATCTTCGAAGAAACTAGGTGCTGCGCAAACTGCACGTCCTGTATGGGAAACTGCGAAAGACGCAATCCAATATGGTTCGCGTGGTCACGGTTCAGGCTTCTTTTTTACAGAGAAACCAGATGCAAACGTATGGGTTGATGGTGAAGTGGCAAACTATTTCCGCGAAACTTACGAAGAAGTTAAAGAGCGTCTTGGTGAAATCCGTGCGTTACGTCTTGCGGGTCATAACACCATGTTCCCAACATTGTCTTGGTTAAACGGTACAGCAACACTTCGCGTATGGCATCCACGTGGTCCAAACAAAACTGAAGTATGGGCGTTCTGTATTGCGGATGCTGAAGCATCACAAGAAGTGAAAGAAGCGTTTGAACGTTCTGCAACACGTGCATTTGGTCCAGCTGGTTTCCTAGAGCAAGATGACTCTGAAAACTGGATCGAAATTCAAAAAGTCTTACGTGGTTACAAAGCGCGTCAAAACAAACTCATTATGGAAATGGGGCTTGGCAACGAGAAAATTCGTGAAGATGGTATCCCTGGTATCACCAACTACATTTTCTCTGAAACTGCGGCACGCGGCATGTACCGTCGTTGGGCAGATTTGCTCATCCATGAAAAATGGGAAGATGTTGAGAAAGCAGCTGACGAATATGAGAAGGAGCTTATGAAATGAGTCAAGTGAGTTTAGAACTTCACCATCAAGTTAGCCAATTCCTCTATCGTGAAGCGAAATTGCTTGACGATTGGAAATTCCGCGACTGGTTAGATACGTTAGCTGAAGATATTTCTTACACGCTACGTACAACACCAAATGCTCAAACACGTGACCGTCGTCGTTCAATTGAACCACCTACAACTTGGGTGTTCAATGATACGAAAGATCTTTTAGAGCGTCGTGTTGCTCGTCTTGAAACAGGTATGGCTTGGGCTGAAGAGCCTCCATCACGTACAACTCATATGGTGAGCAACGTGATCGTAGAAGCTACTGAAGTTGAAGGCGAATACGATGTATACGTTACATATCTTTTGTACCGTACACAAAAAGAGAAAGATGTCACGATTTACTGTGGTAAACGTCATGACAAGATCCGTAAAGTTGAAGGCGGCTTAGGCTTCCAAATTTTCAACCGTAAGATCACGCTTGATCAAGTTACCTATAACTCTCACAACCTGAGTGTGTTCTTCTAATGAATAAGATTTTTGTTTGCCAAGTTGACAAATTAGACGAAGGCGAAGCGTTGAAAGTAGATTGCGGCGTTAACGGTATCGATGCGCTTGCAGTGTTTAACAATGGTGGTGAGTTCTTCGCAATGAATGACCGTTGTTCTCATGGTAATGCTTCAATGTCAGAAGGTTATCTTGAAGACGATGGCACTGTCGAATGCCCATTGCATTCAGCTCGCTTCTGTTTAAAAACTGGTCAAGCATTATGTTTACCAGCGACAGATCCAATTCAAACATTCCCAGTGATTGTTGAAGATGGTGCGTTATACGTTGAGATGGCAGGAGAGTAATCATGGGTTGGCTTAAAGGCGAAGTTGCACTGATCACAGGTGGTGGTTCTGGTTTAGGTTGGGCTTTAGTTGAACGCTTCCTTGAAGAAGGTGCGCACGTTGGTGTGTTACAACGTTCACAATCTAAAGTCGATGCTTTAAAAGAACGCTTTGGTGATCAAATTGTTGCAATCGCTGGTGATGTTGCCAACTATGAAGACAATGTCCGTGCTGTAAAAGCAACTGTTGAGCGTTTTGGTAAGCTTGATTGCTTTATTGGTAATGCAGGAGTCTGGGATCACTACGCGGATATCGTCAATACTTCAGGTGAGCAACTTGATAAAGCGTTTGACGAAATCATGGGAATTAATACGAAAGCATTAATTCTAGGTGCTAAGGCTGCACTTGATGAGTTAGTAAAATCTGAAGGTTCGATAATCTTCACACTATCTAACTCAGCATTATATTCTGCGGGCGGTGGTCCAGTTTACACGGCATCTAAGCATGCTGGCGTAGGCATCATGAAGGAATTGGCGTATGAGCTTGCACCGAAAGTTCGTGTGAATGCTGTTGCGCCGTCAGGTATGAATGTAAACATTAAAGGTGCTGCATCATTAGGCCAAGAAAATCTAGGTCTTTTAGATGCGCGTGATCCTGAGAAAATCGCGCGTGGTATGCCGTTGAACTTCTTACCTGAGCCTGAAGAAATGACAGGTTCATATGTGCTCTTGGCATCTCGTCAAAATAACCGACCTTTAACAGGTGTTCTGATCAATGCAGAATGTGGTTTGGGTATTCGTGGTCTACGTCAACCACGTGCTGGTTTCTTTGACGAATAAAATCTAGTCTAAAAAATGGACTTATCGGCAGCCTGTTCTAAGGCTGCCTTCCTTTTAAGGAGTCTCTCATGGCCGTTAAACTTATTTGTGCTTCGCACAGTCCTTTAATGGAGTTTGCTTCACCTCAAGATCAGTCAAAAGAGCAAAAAGTACGTGCTGCTTTTGAACAATTATCTGCTGAAGTAAAAGCGTACGATCCAACACTGATCATTACTTTTGGTCCAGACCATTTTAACGGTTTTTTCTACGACTTTATGCCAAGTTTCTGTGTCGGTATCCGTGCTACGGCTGCTGGTGACTGGGATTACGGTAAAATTGACAATAAAATCGATGTTCCTGAAGACAAGGCTTTGGCGCTTGTGCGTCAAGTTCTAGATGAGGGTGTTGATATTGCATACTCATATCGTATGCAGGCTGACCATGGTGTGACTCAACCATTACACTTCCTTTGTGATGGTAAACTTGATCGTTATAAAACGATTCCAATATTTATTAATGGCGCTGCAGCACCAATGCCAACCACAAAGCGTACCATTGCTTTAGGTCGTGCGGTTGGACAATATATTAAGTCACTTAATCTTGAAAATGAGCGTGTACTTGTATTGGGTACAGGCGGTTTGTCTCATGATCCACCAACACCTCAAATGGGTTCAGTGCCACCAGAAGTTGAAGAGTTTTTAATTGCTGGTCGTAATCCAACTGAAGAAGCACGTAATGCGCGTCAAGCGAAAATTATTGCAGTTGGTCAGAAACTCGCTGCTGGAGATACATCAGTTGCAATACCGCTGAGTCCTGAGTGGGATATCGCATTGCTTGAGAAATTCAAACAAGCAGATTTTGCTGCAATGGAAGCGATGACTGAGGCTGAAATTCGTGTCGAAGGTGGTCGTGGTGGTCAAGAAGTGCGTTGCTGGATGGCAGCATTTGCTGCACTGAGTGAAGTTGGTGAGTATGAAATGACAACTCACTGCTATGAAGACATTAGTGAGTGGATTGCGGGCTTCGGTATCGTATCTGCGGAATTAAAAGGTTAATCCCATGAGCAATGTAAACAACATCGTCATCGTTGGTGCGGGGCAAGCAGGCGCAAGTGCGATCCTTGAGCTTCGTGCAAACAAATATGAAGGTAAAATCACATTAATTGGTGATGAAACGCATCTTCCTTACGAGCGTCCACCCTTATCAAAAGATGTCATTTTAAAACCTGAAGAAACCAAGATTGAAATTTTATCTGAAGAGAAATTAGCAGATCTTGGTGTGACAGCAATTCGTGGTAATGGTGTCGTTAAAATCAACGCTGAAGCCAAAACTGTCGAACTTCAAAATGGTGATGTTGTTGCTTATGACAAATTGCTGCTTGCAACTGGCGGTGCAGCACGTCGTCTTCCAAACTTCGATGCACTTGGCAAACATGTTTACACGCTGCGTAATCTTGAAGATTCACAAGCCCTTGTACCAGTGTTACAAAAAGGTCAACGTATCATCCTGATTGGTGGTGGTGTAATCGGTCTTGAGCTTGCATCATCTGCGCGTTTCAAAGAATGTGAAGTCACTGTCATTGAAATGGGTCCAATGGTGATGGGTCGTTCATCGCCACGCATTTTGAGTGAATTCTTGCTTGAACAGCAAAAATTGGCAGGTGTGGATGTCCGTCTTTCAACCTCAATTGCAGAGTGCAAGCTTGATGGCGAAGAAATCGTGGTGACTTTGGCTGATGGCCAAGAACTTCGTGCGGATGCTGTGGTTTATGGTATCGGTATTGTGCCAAATGCGCAGTTGGCAGTTGACGCTGGTCTTGACGTTAATCTCGCGATCAAAGTAAACGAAAATTGCCAAACCTCGAATGCTGATATTTATGCGGCAGGTGATGTGGCAACTCAACTTCGTGACTGTGGTAACCACCGTCGTGTTGAGACTTGGGAAAATGCCAATCTTCAAGCAGGTATCTTTGCACGCCATGTGATGGGTGTAGAACATCCTACTCCTAATCCAGCATGGTTCTGGACAGATCAGTTGGACATTAACTACCAATTCGTAGGTGATATGGCAGCGGCTGAATGGCTCGTTCGTGGTGAAATCAATCCTGAGCTTCGCGCTGAATCATCATTTGTATTGTTCGGTGTGACTGATGGCATCATCGTGGGTGGCATTACTGTAAATGCGGCCAAAGAAATGCGTCATCTTAAAAAATTAATTAGCAAACAAGCTGCATTTGAAGCAGATAAATATTTAGATCTTAGCCAAGACCTTCGTAAACTTGTGAAGTAAACTCGGCATGATTGTGCAACAGACCTAGGGTAACTTAGGTCTGTTTTTTATGTGCCTAAGAAAATATTGATTCAATTTTGAGCAAATTATGAATTCTAGTTCCGCGAATATAATGGTTGTTGCGAGTATATATGCCTTATTGGTATTGATATGGGCTGCAACACCACTTGCCATTGTATGGAGTGTTGCAGAAATTCATCCAATGTGGGTGCTCATCATTCGATACTTTGGTGCATCTATAATTGCTTTGGCGTTGCTCAAAATGATGCGTGATTCACTTCCGTTTGATCATGTATCGCTGAAAAGTTATGTGGCTGGTAGCCTAAATTTAATAGGTGCGCAGTTATTTATCTATTTGGCAGCGAATTATTTAACGTCAGGCTTAATGGCACTGATCTTCGGATTTTCGCCATTGATTGCAGGTCTCATTGGACATCTCATTCTAAAAACACATAAGCTGTCTATTTTACAATGGAGTGGAATGGTCATTGCCGTATTAGGTCTCACATTTGTTTTTGCAGAATCTGCAGATGAGCGAGTCAATCCTTGGGGTGTGGTTTTGATGCTGATCAGTATGGTGTCGTATATCAGTTCTATTTTTTGGGTCAAACAAATTAATGCACCTTTAAGCCCCATGAGTCAGGCGACTGGTTCATTAATCGTTTCAGCTCTAGGATCACTCTTAATCATTCCATTCATTTGGCAACAAATCCCAACAGTGCTACCAAGTACGCAAGCGATGGTGGGTTTTTTATTCACAATGATCATGTCATCAATTGTTGCGATGCTGTGCTATTTTTGGTTAATCCGCCGTTTAGCAGCGTCGACAGTGTCTTTGAGTAATGTCATGACGCCAGTCATCGCCCTAGTTTTGGGGGCATCCTTAAATAATGAAATTATTCATAATGAAGCCTTGTGGGGGATTGTCGTTGTGATGATGGGATTGCTGATGTATTTTAATCGAGAGCTCTTGAAACTATTCTTAAAAAATGAGTGAAAAAAGTGGTTTTAATCACACACCTACAACTACATGAATATATAAGATTCATAATGTTACAAAACTCTGCTTTAGCCCAAGCTCGAATTTAGGAATACTGAAAAAGTCAGTTCAAATCAGCAAAAAAATTGAACATTTTTTGCATAATTTGGACTGTTTTACTTTAGCTCAAGTTCAAACTTATCTAAAATAGAAGTGGTACAGTTTGAAATCTATACAAGTTATCAATTTGTCACATTAATATTTTAAAATCTGCTGGTGAAAACGATAGAAATCTATTTATTTTATTTCAAAATTCGTTATCATCGCGCCCTCTAGTTATAACTCTACACAATAGGCTAACTAGAACTCTATAAAGCACCGAGTCAAAGGACCGCAAGTCACCCGACTTATTTCTATTAACCCATATCAGAGATGGTAATTCGATATGAGCGTTTCTTCTGTAAATCCTGCACCTAATTCTACTAACGAATACTATTTGACTCGCCAAAGTCAGATGGAATCTAATGTTCGTAGCTATCCACGTAAATTGCCGTTAGCGATAGCAAAAGCACAAGGTTGCTGGGTTACTGATGTTGAAGGTACAGAGTACCTCGATTGTTTAGCTGGGGCAGGAACATTGGCTTTGGGCCATAATCATCCTGCGGTCATTCAAAGTATTCAAGACACTTTAGCGAGTGGTCTTCCATTACATACTTTGGATTTAACGACACCTTTAAAAGATGCTTTTACTGAAGCTTTACTTGCTGAATTACCGGGTGGTAAAGAAGAGTACTGCCTACAGTTCTGTGGTCCATCTGGTGCAGATGGTACAGAAGCAGCAATTAAACTTGCAAAAACATATACTGGCCGTGGCACTGTGATCAGCTTCTCTGGTGGCTACCATGGTATGACTCACGGCTCATTAGCAATGACAGGTAATTTGTCTGCTAAAAACGCTGTTAATGGTTTAATGCCAGGCGTTCAATTCATGCCGTATCCACATGAATACCGTTGCCCACTAGGTTTAGGCGGTGAAGCTGGTGTTGACGCGCTTACTTATTTCTTTGAAAACTTCATCGAAGATGTTGAAAGCGGTGTGACTAAGCCTGCTGCAGTTATTCTTGAAGCCATTCAAGGTGAGGGTGGTGTGGTTACAGCACCTGTGAAATGGTTGAAAAAAATTCGTGAAGTGACTGAAAAGCACAACATCGTTTTAATTCTTGATGAAGTTCAAGCTGGTTTCGCACGTTCTGGAAAAATGTTTGCCTTTGAACACGCGGGTATCGAACCTGATGTTGTAGTGATGTCGAAAGCAGTAGGTGGAAGCTTACCACTTGCTGTACTTGGTATTAAGCGTAAGTTTGATGCTTGGCAGCCTGCAGGTCACACGGGTACTTTCCGTGGTAACCAATTGGCTATGGGTACTGGTCTTGCTACGATCAAAACGATCAAAGAACAAAATCTTGCACAAAACGCACAAGAGCGCGGTGATTTCCTTCAAGCTGAATTGAAGAAATTAGCCGCAGAATTCCCATGTATCGGTAATGTACGTGGTCGCGGTTTAATGATCGGTGTCGAAATTGTTGATGAGCGTAAACCTGCTGACCATATGGGTTCACTTCCTGCAGATGGTCAATTGGCTGCTGCAATCCAAGCAGCGTGTTTCAACAACAAATTGTTGTTAGAAAAGGGTGGGCGTAACGGTACAGTGATTCGTTTACTTTGCCCACTCATTATTAACCAAGCTGAATGTGAAGAAGTAATTGTGCGCTTTAAGAAAGCAATTTCTGAAGCATTAGTTGCGGTACGAGGCGCTTAATTCATGGTAGATTTTGCAGAACACCGTAAAGCTTTGCTCTGTAATGATGCTGCATCTATTGCTGACTATACGTCAGCAATGGATCAGGCAACTCAAGCAGTAGCAGCTTGGTTACAAAATGACAAAATGTACACAGGCGGTAGCATCAAAGAGCTTCGCAGTGCAATTGCATTTAATCCTTCTAAAGAGGGATTGGGTGTGGAAAAGTCATTAGAGCGTATGGTTGAACTATTCCTCAACAAGAGCTTAAAAGTCCATCATCCGCATTCTTTAGCACATTTGCACTGCCCAACCATGGTGACAAGCCAAATTGCGGAAGTGCTGATTAATGCAACCAACCAATCGATGGACTCATGGGATCAAAGCCCTGCAGGTTCATTGATGGAAGTTCAATTGATAGATTGGCTTCGTCAAAAAGTTGGTTATGGTGCAGGTCAAGCAGGTGTGTTCACCTCTGGCGGTACGCAGTCAAACTTGATGGGTGTATTGCTTGCACGTGATGCATGTATCGCGAAAAACTGGAAAGACGAAAACGGCAATCCGTGGTCTGTTCAGCGTGATGGCGTACCTGCGGAAGCGATGCGTAACGTTAAAGTCATTTGTTCTGAAAATGCTCACTTCTCTGTGCAAAAGAACATGGCGATGATGGGAATGGGCTTCCAATCTGTAGTGACTGTGCCTGTTGACGAAAATGCGCGTATGGACATGGATGCACTAGAGAAAACCATGGCACACCTTCAAAATGAAGGCAAAATTGTGGCATGTGTGGTTGCAACTGCAGGTACTACCGATGCGGGTGCAATTGATCCATTGAAGAAAGTCCGTGAAATCACCAACAAGTACGGCGCGTGGATGCATATCGATGCAGCATGGGGTGGTGCTTTAATCCTATCTAATAATCACCGTGATTTGTTAGATGGTATCGAGCTTTCTGACTCAATCACTCTTGATTTCCATAAGCATTATTTCCAAACCATTTCATGTGGCGCATTCTTGTTAAAAGATGAAGCGAACTATCGTTTCATGCATTATGAAGCTGAGTATTTAAACTCTGCATATGATGAAGAGCATGGTGTACCAAACTTAGTGTCTAAATCGCTACAAACAACACGTCGTTTTGATGCGTTGAAATTGTGGATGACGATTGAAGCACTCGGTGAAGAGCTTTACGGTTCTATGATTGACCACGGTGTGACTTTAACGCGTGATGTTGCAGATTATATTAAAGCAACGGACGGTTTAGAGTTATTGGTTGAGCCACAATTTGCATCAGTCTTGTTCCGTGTAATTCCTGAAGGTTATCCAACAGAATTACTCGATACACTGAATCAAAACGTTGCGGATGAATTGTTTGCACGTGGTGAAGCGAATATTGGAGTGACTAAAGTCGGTCAGGTTCAATCATTGAAAATGACAACTTTAAGTCCAGTGGCAACTTTAGACAATGTGAAGAACTTGCTTGCGCTTGTACTTGCTGAGTCTGATCGTATCAAAGCTTCAATTGCTGATGGTACATATACGCCACCAATCGATTAATAGATTGTTTGTGAAAAAAGCGCTCAATTGAGCGCTTTTTTGATATCAAAAATTCATAACTTAGACATATTTTTAGATCATGATTAAAAAATCTTTATGCAGAATTAAGGGGGATAATTATTAAAGAATAAGTATGTAATAAAAATATCAGTATTTAATCGTAATTATTATAAGTTGTTGAAATATAATTAAAAAATAAATAAGCAGGTTGGTGTAATAAAAATAATAAAATCGTAATAAAGCTGTAACCTTATTGTCATATTATCAAATCAAAATGCATGTATCGAAATAAGTACAATACTTCAATAAAAAGTAGCGTACTCCAAATTTGCATAAATTGAGAGATAACATGATGCGCTTTACAAATATTGCAATTGCATTAGCACTTTCTGGGGCAGCTGTAGCAACAACCGCAAATGCAGCACGTGACACAATTCAAATTGCGGGTTCTTCTACAGTATTGCCATATGCAAGTATTGTGGCTGAAGAATTCGGTAATAATTTCCCTCAATTCAAAACACCAGTAGTTGGTTCAGGCGGTTCGTCTGGTGGTCTAAAACAATTTTGTAATGGTGTTGGTGACAACACAATCGATATTGCTAACTCATCTCGTGCAATCAAATCAAGCGAATTAGCCGAATGTAAGAAAAATGGCGTTAACCAAGTATTAGAAATTAAAATCGGTTACGACGGTATCGTATTTGCTTCAAATGCTAACAAAGCAGCTTATAAATTACGTCCGCAACATGTATTTGCAGCTTTGGCAGCTGAATTACCTTCAAACGGTAAAATGGTAAAAAACCCATATACACGTTGGAATCAAATTGATAAATCATTACCAAATGAGCCGATCACGCTTGTAATCCCTGCTTCGAATCATGGTACACGTGAAGTCTTCCAGGAGAAAATGGTGGACGCTGGTTGTGAATCGTATGCTGCTATTAAAGCTTTAGATAAAGATGCGAAAAAGAAAGCTTGTACAACATTCCGTAAAGATGGTCGTGTTGTCGAAATTGCGGGTGACTATACAGAAACACTTGCACGCTTAAAAACTTCTCCAAGTGCTGTTGGTGTGTTTGGTTTAGGTTTCTATGATCAAAACCGTGACCGTTTACGCGTTGCAACTGTGAACAATGTGGCACCGTCTGAAAACACGATTTTAAATGGTTCTTACCCTGTATCACGCCCTTTATTCTTCTACGTAAAAGGTGAGCATTTGAAATCAATCAAAGGTTTACCACAGTTTACTGAATATTTCTTAAATAAGCGTGTTTCAGGTAAAGGTTCTAAGTTAGAAAAAGCGGGCTTAATTTCACTCTCTGACAAAGAACGCGCATCAATTTTGGCAAACTTTAAAGCAGGTAAAGCTGTTAAGTAATCAAACGACAAACTAATGGCAGGAATTATCCTGCCATTGGTTTTTTCATTGAAAAGTTTTTTCAAACCATGAAAATTGAAAAGACAGTGGAGAATACATGAATCTGCTACTTATAGGTGTGTTATTGGCGATCATCGCCATTGCCTATCAAATCGGATTACGCAAAAGCCGTAACTTAGCAGGTCAGGGAAATAACTCTGCCGCTTTGCATTCACGTCCTGGTTACTATGGGGCATTAGTTGCGTTGTGGTGTGGTATCCCTGCATTTTTAATTTTGATTGTTTGGAATTTGGTTGAGCCAACGATCTTGGAGCAGGTGGTGCTTAATCATTTGCCACAGGATATTAAAGCGAGTCTAGATCCAGCAAGCCTAAACGTAGTTGTTGATCGTGTTCAAGCGATTGCGTCCGGATTTGGTGTCAGTGACACGGCAACGGCATATGAAGTTGCTGCTGCAGAGCAACTGAGTAAATTTTCAACTATTGGTTCTTTTGCAAAATTAGCAGTTGTTATTTGCGCTGCATTGGCAGGTTTGGTATGGGCTAAAAAAAGAATTAGCCAAGATTTTAGAGCGCGTAATCAAGTCGAGAAAGTCATCAATGTTGGCTTAGCTTTATGTTCTGGTGTCGCGATTCTTACAACACTAGGGATTGTAATGTCGATGTTTGGAGAAGCGATGCGCTTCTTCAGCTTTGTTAATCCTTTTGATTTCTTCTTTGGAACAGAGTGGAACCCGGGTTTCAGTACTTCGGGAAGTGCAGAAGGAAGCTATGGTTTACTTCCATTGTTGTGGGGTACGCTTATGGTCAGTGGGATCGCACTATTGGTTGCTGTACCAGTAGGTTTAATGATCGCGATTTATTTGGCTGAATATGCTTCTCCTCGCTTCCGTTCTTGGGCAAAACCGACCATTGAAGTTTTAGCGGGTATTCCAACGATCGTTTATGGTGTATTTGCCCTTATGATTATTGGCCCATTTATTAAAACTGTAGGGGCAATGGTTGGTATTGATATCAACGCAACGAGTGCGCTCACTGCAGGTTTTGTCATGGGAATCATGATCATTCCTTTTGTGTCTTCTTTATCTGATGACATTATTACTCAAGTGCCTCGAGCATTACGTGATGGATCTTTAGGATTAGGGGCGACCAAATCTGAAACGATTCGTAAAGTGGTCATTCCAGCAGCGTTGCCTGGCATTATTGGTGCATTTTTATTGGCTGCTTCCCGTGCAATTGGCGAAACTATGATCGTAGTTCTAGCAGCTGGTAACAGTCCTCTTTTACACGCAAATCCATTAGAAGCTGTTTCGACCGTAACGATTACGATTGTTAATCAATTAACAGGTGATACTGACTTTGCAAGTCCGCAAGCATTAGTCGCTTTCGCACTAGGACTTACATTGTTTGTGATTACTTTAGGTTTGAACATTGTTGCACTTTACATCGTGCGTAAATACCGTGAGCAATACGACTAATGAGTACTTCTAATCCTAATACTCTCGAGACAGTTGATTCAGCAACAGCTGAGCAGCTTAGAGAAAAGCGTAAGAAGACTATTCAGAATTCTTTAGCTAAACGTCATCGTAAAGAAAAGACGTTCCGTTTCTTCGGTTTTTCAGCAGTGATTGCTGGCTTATTCTTCGTAGTATTGCTATTCGGTAGTATTTTAGCGAAAGGCTTGCCTGCTTTTTGGCAAAGTAGCATGAATTTGCCAATCTATTTCGATCCAAAGATTGTTGAAGTTGGTCCAAAGCCTGTACTGGCTGAAGATGAGAATCCAGCTCAGTATGAAGAACGCTTTATTGAGTGGCAGACTGAAGTTGGCATGGTGGATTGGGATGCATTGATCATCAATGCCATGATCAAACAAGATCCTCAACTGGAAGCCCAACGTGATGATTTAAGCTATATCTATACGAGCTCTGAAGCATATCGTATCCGTGATATGGTGATGAATGATCCAAGCTTGGTTGGTAAAACAGTGGACGTAAAAGTCCTTGCTGATGCAAATGTTGATGTGTGGCTTGCAGGTAATATTGATCGTTCTTTGCCAGATGAACAGCAACAACTTAGTCCCGAGATTCGTCAAATTGCTGATGAACTCAAGGCTAAAGGTGTCATCGAAAATTCATTTAACACGAATATTTTCACGAGTCCTGACTCTCGTAGTTCACCAGCGACATCTGGTTTAGCTGGTGCATTCATGGGCTCATTGTTCATGATGTTGATTGTAATCTTTATTTCGATTCCAATCGGCGTTGCATCTGCGATCTATCTTGAAGAGTTCGCACCAAAGAACTGGATTACAGATATTGTAGAAGTCAACATCAATAATTTGGCTGCTGTTCCATCGATTGTATTCGGTTTGCTTGGTGCTGCAATTTTTATTGGTTGGATGCATTTACCATTATCTGCCCCTTTGGTGGGTGGTCTTGTGTTAAGTTTAATGACATTGCCAACGGTGATTATTACGACACGAGCTTCTTTAAAAGCCGTTCCACCTTCGATTCGCCAAGCTGCATTAGGATTGGGTGCATCAAGACTGCAAACTGTTTTTCATCACGTCCTGCCTTTGGCATTACCAGGTATTTTAACAGGTGCAATTATTGGTGTGGCTCAAGCATTGGGTGAGACAGCGCCGTTATTGCTGATTGGTATGAGTGCTTTTGTAGCCAGTGTTCCAGCAAGCCCATTCGATCAATCTACAGCGCTGCCTGTACAGATTTTCTTGTGGCAGGGTAATGAACTTCGTAACTTCTTCGAAGGTCGTACTGCTGCAGCCATTATTGTTCTCCTTGCGATGATGATTAGCTTAAATAGTTTAGCGATCTGGTTACGTAAGAAATTTGAAGTCCGTTGGTAGTCGGAGCAAAATATGAATACAGTAACTTCGCAAGTAACTCAAAATTCCTTAAATAAGGATCAATCAGTGAATTCAGATCAAACACAATTTACATCTCAAGATGCAAATCAAAAAACGTCAACTTCGTTTGTTTCACAATTTGACACGCAAAGCGAAAATAAAAAAGAAGCAAAATCGGATGTTGTAAAATTGAGCACAACTGATGTTCACGTTTATTACGGTGAATCTGAAGCGATTAAAGGCATTGATCTTAATATTTACCAAAATGAAGTGATTGCTTTTATTGGTCCATCTGGATGTGGTAAGTCAACATTCCTACGTACTTTAAATCGTATGAACGACACGATAGATAGTTGTCGGGTAACGGGTAAAGTCATGTTGGATAATCAAGATATCTATGATCCTAATCTCGACGTAGTATTACTGCGTGCGCAAGTGGGTATGGTGTTCCAAAAGCCAAACCCATTCCCAAAATCAATTTTTGAAAACGTTGCATACGGACCTAAACTCCATGGTTTAGCACGTGACAAATATGATTTAGAAGAGATCGTTGAAAATAGTTTACGTAAAGCGGGCTTGTGGGATGAAGTTAAGGATCGTTTGAATCAGCCTGGAACTGGTTTATCAGGCGGTCAACAGCAACGTCTATGTATTGCTCGTACTATTGCAGTTTCGCCAGAAGTGATTTTAATGGACGAACCTTGTTCAGCACTTGACCCGATTGCGACGGCTAAAGTTGAAGAGTTAATCGCTGAGCTTTCAACACAATATACTATTGCAATTGTTACGCACTCAATGCAACAAGCTGCACGTGTATCAGACCGTACTGCCTATTTCCATTTAGGTGATTTGATTGAAGTGAATTCGACAGAAAAAGTCTTTACTCAACCTGATCATCAATTGACTGAGGCATATATTACGGGTCGATTTGGTTAATTAAAAATTTAGAAACATAAATAAAAAGAGTCTTCGGGCTCTTTTTTTATTACAAAAATCTGTGGATGTAATAAGGTTATTCTCTAAAATGGAATCCTTAATAAACTGATATCCACATGACAATGAAAAAAATACTTTGTTTAACAGCATTAATGACCAGTATTTTTATGTTGAGTGCTTGCTCACATACACCAAATCAAAATCAACAAGTAACCACGCAAATCAATACTTCGAATTTGATCGAACAACGTCTCATGAGTCATCTTAGTACCTTAGAAGATATTGCAGCAGCTCATGGCGGTAATCGCGCAGTTGGAACGGATGGTGGTAAGGCAACTGCAACCTATATTATTAAAGAGGCAAAAAAAGCTGGTTTGCACGCTCAGATGTTGCCGTTTGAAAATCGCAATAAGATTGTAGGTCAGAATCTTATTATCGAAATCAAAGGTAAAAATCCTGATTTAGCTACGATAATCGGTGCACATTATGATTCTGTGACCACAGGGCCTGGGATCAATGATAATGGTACAGGTGTAGCCGTTCTATTAGAGCTATTACAACATTATTCAAAATCTGAAAATCATCCTCAAAATACAATTTACCTTGCATTTTGGGATTCTGAAGAAGATGGTATCGGAGGTTCGCAAGATTTTGTTGCTAAAATGACACCTGAACAGCTGAAGGGAATAAAGGCTTATATCAATGTTGATATGGTCGGTACAAAAAATCCGAATATTTTGATTGCTGATGTAGATAAATCTTCATTAAAAGATTTAGAAGCCCAGTTTAAGTCTGCTGGATTATCTGAATCTGACTATAAACCAATGATTGATGGTTTAAAGTCTTTACCTAGTCATCAAGGGGATACTGCGCTTGAAGAGCATTTAAAATCATTCTTTAAAGCAAAGAACTTAACCATCAAAGAAGACATTACCACTTTAACAGCAAGTGACACAGCACCATTCTTAGGAAAAGTGCCAGTCACATCGATCATTTTATTTAATGAACAAGAACGTCCAGGTGCAAACGAGGGGGAGATAATTTTAGATTTTGCACCATGTTATCACCAAGCCTGTGATATCAAGGATTTAGTCGATCCAAAATCTATGATTATGGCTCTAGAGGCGATTCAACATCTGTTAAAAGTCACCAATACTCAATAGTTGAGATGACTTAAGAATTATTTAGACACATCTCATTTGAATTGCATCGAAGGGTGCAATTCAATTTTTTTTGCTGAATAAAAAAGATTTATCCGTAAACTCGATCGAAAATATGTTCTAAAGCAGTTTTGCTATCTAGCTGAATTTTGCAATACGCAGTAGAATATGCGCTCTCTTCAAGTCACATTGTGGCATGGTTCAAAAGACCATCCCGTGGAGCCAAAATCAGCATGTTTATCGTGGCCGGTGCACCAGCACACTCTTCTTTTAAGCAAACGCAACTATTAACTCGTTTACAGTCAATTAGTTCGGTTCAATCAATAGAAAGTCAATGGGTTTATTTATTCGACCAAGCGCTCAACGAGCAACAACAGCAATCCGCTTTACAGCTTCTAAATGATGGTGCGTCATTTGAATTACGCCAAGCAGCCACAGATGAGATTCAAATCTTAGTCACTCCACGCGTAGGCACAATTTCGCCGTGGTCTTCAAAAGCGACCGATATTTTCGCGAACTGCAACACACCGGTTCATCGTCTTGAACGCGGTGTTTTGTTTACTTTGAAGGGTGTAAAAGACGTTTCAAATGAAATTAAGCAAATTCTGCATGACCGAATGACAGAAAGTGTTTTCAATCAAATTGACGATGCTGCTGCTTTATTCACTGAAACTGAGCCAAAACCACTGAACTCGATTGATATTCTAGGTCAAGGTAAAGAAGCGCTCGTAAAAGCAAACTCTGAATTTGGTTTTGCTTTATCGGATGAAGAAATTGATTACTTAACTGATGCATTTATCAAGTTGGGTCGCAATCCGCATGACATTGAACTCATGATGTTTGCACAAGCGAACTCTGAGCATTGTCGTCATAAAATCTTTGGTTCAGAATGGACAATTGATGGTGAAGTCCAACCATTGTCATTGTTCCAAATGATTAAAAATACCTATAAAGAATCACCTACAGATGTATTGTCAGCATATAAAGACAACGCATCAGTGATTGTTGGTTTTGATACGCAACGTTTTTATCCGAAAAAAGATGAAAACGGTCATTATGTTTATAAATATAAGAGCCAAGCTGCCCACATCTTAATGAAAGTGGAAACCCACAACCATCCTACAGCGATTGCACCATTTGCAGGTGCGGCAACAGGTTCGGGCGGTGAAATCCGTGATGAAGGTGCAACAGGTCGTGGTGGTAAGCCAAAAGCAGGCTTAACAGGTTTCACTACATCTAACTTGAATATTCCAGGCTTTGAACAGCCATGGGAAGAAAACTACGGTAAACCATCTCGTATGGCATCTCCGCTTCAAATTATGATTGAAGGTCCATTGGGTGGTGCTGCGTTTAACAACGAATTTGGTCGTCCTGCGTTAAATGGTTACTTCCGTACATTCGAGCAAAATGTAAATGGTGATGTAAAAGGTTTCCATAAGCCAATTATGATTGCTGGTGGTTACGGTAACATCCGTCCTGACCACGTTGAAAAAGATGCGATCCAACCGGGCGATTTACTCATCGTGCTTGGTGGTCCTGCGATGTTGATCGGTCTTGGCGGTGGTGCGGCATCTTCTGTAGATAGCGGTACAATGGGCGAGAGCTTAGATTTTGCTTCTGTACAACGTGAAAACCCAGAAATGGAACGTCGTTGCCAAGAAGTCATTGATACCTGCTGGCGCATGGAAGATCACAACCCAATCGTGTCTGTACATGACGTAGGTGCGGGTGGTATTTCAAATGCGATGCCTGAACTGGTAAATGACCACGAATTAGGTGCAAAACTTGATCTTCGTAAAGTACCATCATTGGAGCCAGGTATGGCGCCAATGGAAATTTGGTCAAATGAAGCACAAGAGCGTTATGTATTGGCGATCCGTCCATCTTCATTAGAATTATTTGAATCAATCTGTGCGCGTGAACGCTGTCCGTTTGCCGTATTAGGTGAAGCGACTGAAGCGCGTCATTTAACGGTTGAAGATCCATTGTTTGGTAACAACCCAGTTGATGTACCAATGCAAGTGATCTTAGGTGGTACGCCACGTATGAGCCGTGCGTATGACTGTATCGAACGTCACGGTGATGACTTTGATGCGGCTAAAGTGACTGATCTTAAAGATGCGATTTACCGTGTGATTAAGAACCCAACAGTTGCTTCTAAGTCATTCTTAATTACCATTGGGGACCGTTCAATTACAGGTATGGTTGCACGTGACCAAATGGTTGGTCCATGGCAAGTGCCTGTGGCGGATGCTGCAGTAACAACGACAAGCCTTGTGGGTTACACAGGTGAAGCAATGGCAATGGGTGAACGTCCACCTGTAGCATTGTTAAATCCTGCGGCATCTGCGCGTTTAGCAGTGGCTGAGTCAATCACGAACATCATGTCTGCAAAAATCGAGAAAATCAGCGACATTAAATTGTCTGCGAACTGGATGGCTGCAGCAGGTCAAGTAGGCGAAGATCAAGCATTATTTGAAGGTGTTAAAGCCATCGGTATGGAAATGTGTCCTGCGCTTGGTATCGCAATTCCTGTAGGTAAAGATTCTTTATCGATGCGTACGACTTGGAATGATGAAGGTGAAGATAAGTCTGTAACTTCTCCAATGTCAGGTGTGATCACAGCATTTGCACCAGTGACTGATGTGCGTAAGACATTAACACCAGAATTGAAAAACTTAGATTCAGTACTTGTGCGTATTGATTTGTCTAAAGGTCAATTCCGTCTAGGTGGTTCGATCTTGGCGCAAGTGTATAAAGCAATTGGTTCGGTTACACCAGATGTAGATAGCTTCGATGACTTCAAAGCATTCTTTGCATTGGTACAAGATTGGAATAACCGTGGTCTAATTAAAGCTTACCATGACATCGGTGATGGTGGTTTAATCGCAACTGTTGCAGAGATGATGTTCGCTTCACGCTTAGGTGTGGCTTTAGAAGATCAGTCTGTAGCAAGCTTATTTGCTGAAGAAATTGGTGCGGTATTACAAATTGCTAAAACAGATTGGGATGCACTACAGGCTGAAGTTGCAGCATCTAGCTTAAAAGATGCGATCAGTGTCGTTGGTACAGTGAATACTACTGATACGCTAACGATCAATGGTTTAACGCTTGATCGTGTTAAACTGCAACAAGCGTGGACTGAAGTGTCACATCAGATTCAACGTTTACGTGACAACGTGGATACTGCAGATCAAGAATATAGTTTAATTGCGAATAAAGATCATAAAGGTCTTATTGCAAAAGCGACATTCGATTTGAATGAAGAAATTGAAGCACCGTATATCAATACACGTCGTCCGAATATGGCAATCTTGCGTGAGCAGGGTGTAAACGGTCATGTCGAGATGGCAGCTGCATTCGACAAAGTCGGTTTCAATACGATTGATGTCCATATGAGTGACCTACTCGCTGGTCGTGTAAGCCTTGATGAATTTGAAGGTTTAGTTGCATGTGGTGGTTTCTCTTACGGTGACGTTTTAGGCGCTGGTGGTGGTTGGGCGAAGTCAGTATTGTTCAATCCTAAACTTCGTGATCAATTTGAGAAATTCTTTAACCGTCAAGAAACATTCTCACTCGGTATCTGTAACGGTTGCCAAATGTTGTCACAATTGGCTCCACTCATTCCAGGTGCTGAAAACTGGCCACGTTTCCATCGTAACGTATCAGAAATGTTTGAAGCGCGAGCAGTAAACGTTCGTGTTGAAAAATCTAAATCTGTACTGTTAGAAGGTATGGAAGGTTCGATTTTACCAATTGCTGTGGCGCATGGTGAAGGTCGCGTTGTTGCAGCGGACAGCTCTATTGCTACATTGAATGCGGGTAATCAAGTGACTTTACGTTATGTTGATAGCCAAGGTAATCCAACTCAACATTACCCATTGAACCCGAACGGCTCACCTGAAGCAATTACAGGTGTGACTTCAACTGATGGTCGTGCAACGATTATGATGCCTCATCCAGAGCGTAACTTCCGTGCGATTCAGCATTCTTGGAAACCTGAAGATTGGGATCAAGATGGTGCTTGGTTACGTATGTTCCGTAATGCTCGTAAATTTATTGGTTGATTAAATCAATAGATTGAAAAAGCCACCAGTAAGGTGGCTTTTTCATAAGTAAATTATTGTTTTGAAGATGTAAAATTGAGTTGAAAACAAATAAAGAGTTCTCAAATGTCTGGTTTAATTGAAAAAATATTACACTTGCGTGAATTGCTAATAGCTAGGGCTACAGATAGTTATGAAAAAGGTGCCTCAGAGGCATTTAAAGAGCTTAGAAAAGAATTGCTGATAAAAAAAACCTTTATGGGTATATTCCATTTATTGTTAAAGATACAAATACCTTAGATGAGTTTGAAGCGAGAATTAAATGGGATTTTAAATCTTATGTGGAGCGTGAGAATTATATTTATTCAGAATTTAAAGAGTTATTGAATGTTTTAGAAAGAAGAAATACTTCTCCCTTAGATCAAGTAGTGGAGTTGAGAATTAACGAATTAAGTTCTGATTATATTCATCAAATATGGCAGAAAGCATTAGAGCGGAGAGTAACTGATCCTGATGGTGCTATTACATTAGCAAGGACACTTTTAGAGTCGACTTGTAAATATATTCTTGATGAACATCAAATTGACTACGGAAATGCGCCTGATATTAATCAACTATATAGATTAGTCAGTAAAGAATTAAATTTAGCACCTTCTCAACACACAGAACAAACTTTTAAACAGATTCTTGGAGGATGTAGTTCAGTGATTGAAGGCTTAGGATCATTGAGAAACAAAGTAGGGGATGCACATGGTCAGGGCAAAAAGAATTTTAAGCCTGCATCGCGTCATGCTGAATTGGCAGTCAATTTAGCTGGAACAATGTCAGTTTTTTTATTTTCCACGTGGAGCTTAAAAGAAAAATAATGAATAAATTTATTAATAAAAAACATTGTTAAATAGTATCTTAAATTTACCTTATGGAAAAATAAATTTAGATTCGCTAACATGAGCTTATTCAGCCACCATTTTGGTGGTTTTTTGTTTTTATAGATTTGGTTTCAAAATCTTTCTCCCACTGGACTTGGTTTGGTTTTTGCTTTTATATAGAGGTTAGGACAAGTGTGTTTTTTGGACATATAGCTAACCATAATAAGTAAGAATTTAATGCGGTTCGTTTTTAACTCAGGTATGAGGTGACGATATGACCAAAACAATGATGATACTGAACAAACACGAGTTGAGGCAAAAAGGCTGGAAGCTATTCGCTTTTGTGGCCAGTCTTCAAATCCTATTTTTAATTGCAGGTTATTTCTTAACAGCGTAAAAAAAGCCACCTTAGGGTGGCTTTTATTATTTAAACAGTAAGTTGAATCTGTTTTAGAACTGCTCTCAGAGTATTTTCAAAATCAAAAGATTCATTGGTACTGTCTTGATAACGCCAAGCGACATAGCCATCTGGACGTACTAAAACAGCACCAGATTCATGAATTTCAGACTTCGCATTCCATGTACCATAGACATCACGGTAATCTCTTGAACCGATTTGAATAACATCTAAATACCCAAGATTAAGCTGTTCAGCAGCTTGTTTCCAGCCTTTGCCTGAGAGGCCTGTGAGTAAGGTAAAACGACCTTTGCCCGTAATATCTAAAGTTGAAACTTTTTGACCTTTAGCATTGATGAGCCAAGTATGCGGTACTTTTGCTCCAGGCCGTGTAGTGGCTTGTAGGTAAAGTTGATCATCTTGTTTAAAGACTTCAGGTTCTGATTCAGAGATGACAGCATTTGAGCTATAACGCTGATTCAGTTCAACACCTTGAGCATTAAATTCAAAACTTTTAATTGCTAATGCATTGTAGAGTTTTGTACGTATTTCAGCGCCTTGTTCATTTTCAGCAAAAATACGCTCCAGCATTTGCTTTTGGGTTGTTACACCTTGATCAAAACCAAAAACTTCTTTGAGGTGTTTATAATCAAATCGTGATTGGTTGGCACGTGCAACAATTTGCTTACCTACAGGCGCACGTTCAACGGTATAAGAATCGAGAAGCGTAGGTTGAGACCAACCTTTAACTGCATATGCAAGTTTCCAACCGAGATTAAAGGCATCTTGCATGCAGGTGTTTGAGCCTAAACCACTTGATGGTGGGTGACGATGCACCGCATCACCACCACAGAATACACGACCTTTCGAATATTCAGTTGCCCATGTTTGGTTCACATACCAATAAGACAATTTTTGAATTTCAACATCTTCAACATGCTCACCCACGAAAGCATCTAAATGTGCACGAACTTGCTCTGCAGTCACTTGAGGCTCGCCTTTGGAAATATCGAAGCCCCAACCCATTATCCACTCATTCCATGGGGTGATGGCACGCAATAGCCCCATACCTAAATCACCAAAACTTGCTTCAGGATTGACAATCCATTGCAAAATCGCAGGGCGATGCTGTACGTATTTAGATAAGTCCGCCTTAAAGGTCACATACACTGTACCTGCCCGTGCCATAACGCCTTCAAGTGGTAATCCCAATTGTTCAACAACTTTTGAACGTGCACCGTCCATTCCCACCAAGTATTTTGCACGTAAACTAAATTCGGTATTGGTAATATGATTGAGGAATGTTGCAGTCACGCCGTGTTCATCTTGTACGTGAGATAAATATTCAGTATTGAAGTTAAAAATAGCGCCACGCTCTGCCGCATTTTTAACGAGCAGCGCTTCCATTTTAGGTTGGATAAGATCCACTAAAGGGCATGGACTTCCTTTGATATAATCGCCATGACGCTCATCACCTGTGCCCCAAGCACTGATACGGGCAATTTCTTCGCCGACTAAACTGGTTGTGATCAGGCTTTCACCCATGTGTTCCCAAGGTGTTGCGATTTCCTTCACCTGTTCTTCGATACCTAAATCACGGAGGACTTCCATGGCACGTTGATTAGTAATATGTGCACGAGGACTGTTGGCTAACCAATTAAACTGGGTAAACAATTGAACTTTGACGCCATAATTGGCAAGGGCAAGCCCCAGAGTTGAACCAGCAGGACCAGTACCAATGACAAGAACATCAGTGTCAAAATGTTGAGACATGCTTTTTCCTATATGAATTGAATACATGGGGAGAGTTTTTGAATTGAGTCAGTCTAGAAAAAAAGTGCAGTGATCTATAGTCGTATTCATATAAACTATCGATCTATATAAAATTCAAAGTAATGAACGTGCACTTATGCACGATGGGCTGATTGAGATATGGAATTACGACATTTACGGTATTTTATGACTGTTGCTCAAGAGCAAAGCTTTACTAAAGCTGCCGAAAAGCTCTATACCGCACAACCATCACTCAGTCAGCAAATTAAAGATCTTGAACACGAAGTCGGTGTTACTTTATTTGATCGGACCACTCGTAAAGTCAAACTGACTGATGAAGGGGAAGCATTTTTAAAATATGCAGCTTTGACGCTGGACAATGCCAAGCAAGCTGTAGCTGCTGCTAGACAGGTTGCTCAGCAAAAGAATAATCAGATTCATATTGGATTTTTGAATGTGGCTGAACTGAAATTGATGCCTAGCATTCTGGCGCAGTTAAGAAAGAATATTCCTAATCTTAAAATTCATTTACACAGTTTGACCTGTACTGAGCAAATACAAAAACTTAGAAATGCTGAACTTGATATATGTTTTACTCGATACAAAATGGATCATTCAGATTATGAAGATATCCATATTCTGACAGAACAAATTTATTTGGTGGCTGCAGACAATCTTCATCCTTCAGAACGGACATTGAAACTACAAGAATTAAAAAATTCATCAGTGATTATGTGTGAACAAAATGCTTCACCAATATTCTATGACAAATTAAATGTTCTAGTTCCCTTCGAAAAGATGGATGATCAAATGCTGTGGGTGACTAATGTATTACAGCATATCAATCTGATTAATTTGGGAATGGGCTTTAGTTTTGCTCCCGAATACCTCCTAAAGTTTTTAAATCATAATATTAAAATTGTGAAAACAGATGAGCATTTACCACAGCTTGGTCTATATGCGAATTATCATCGTCATTCAAACAATATTGCATTGAAAATGATTACTCAAGCACTTATGCAAATGACAACAGAGGGGAAAAGAGTGGAAGAGGTTATTCATGCTTAAACTGATCTATTTTGTACCAGAATCACATCTAGAGTTGACGAAGCAGGCAGTATTTGAAGCAGGTGCAGGCGGAATTGGTGATTATGAGCAATGTGCTTGGCAGGTCAAGGGCTTAGGTCAATTTAAACCTGTCAATGGGGCTCAACCATTTATAGGTCAAGTCGGAGAGCTTGAACAAGTTGAAGAGTGGCGTGTAGAAACTATTGTGCCTGAAGATAAAGCCATAGAAGTGGCATGTGCATTAAAAGCCAGTCATCCTTATGAAGAACCAGCTTATGAGTTTATTCAGCTGTTAGACCTATGATGGATTGATCGATAATGAATACATAAAAAGTATTCATGATTCAGAACTTTATAGATCTTAGGCATAATATTTTTCATAAAATATTTTCTTAATTCTATTCGTTAAGGTTTTTAAGTATTGTCAGTTATCATCAATCGATACATTTTTTTGTACAACAAATTTATTTGTTAATGGATAATCGGTTCGCTTTAAAAAAATATAGGGAAATTCAATGCCTTCAAATTGGTGGGCAGTTAAATCGATAATATAATCATGAGATTGTAACCAAAAATGATGGTTATTTAGAAGGTCGGTACCTTTAATTAATTCGAAGTGATCAATTCCATCATTTCTCAAAAATAGCAGAAGAATCGATGAAGCTTCTTCACAATAGTTCTTGGGAAAATGCATTATTTTTCCATAGCTCTCAAAATTTTCTGAAAAGCATTTGAGAGCTAATTCTGAAATCCTCATTATTTTTTGAGCTTCATTCATTTATTTAAGTCTCAATGAAAATTCATCGACCGTCTTTTAAAACAAAATTCAATTTGATCAATCAAATCTTTTGAATAAATAAGTCTCGATCGAAACGGTATTGTGGGAAGAACACACCATCTTCAGCACGCTCTCCCGCACCAATGACCATAATTGGAAACTCTTTAGTATTGAGCCCCAATGTTTTACATACTAAAGGTTCGTCAAAACCTTCCATCATACAACTGTCGAATCCATAAGCTCTGAGCGCAAGTACAAGATTTTCACAGGCTAAAGCAGTTGTCTTCGCTGCCCAAAGTTTGGCATCCGCAGGTGTAAAAGCGGTAACAGGCATTTGTTTGTCAAAAGTACGTGCTACTTTGAAAGTTACTTTCTTAAAGTTACCAATTGTATTTAAGTAACCCGTTTTATAATTCAGTGGAATATAGGTGTAATATTTTTTGACGAGTGGAGGAATCTCAGGAAATGGAAATTCTTGAATATTCAGTTTTGCCATTTCATTAATTCGATCTGTACGTGCGACACAGACAATCAATTCAGCCGCTGTGCGCGCAGCCCATTGATTTAGACATGCTTTTACAATCTTTTGTTTCTTTTCAGGATTTTGGACAACATAAAAAGTCCAAGGTTGTAAGTTAGATGAATTAGGGGCCAAGAGTGCTAAATCTAAACATTGATCGAGGATATCAGACGGTATAGGTTTTTCTGTAAACTTCCGAACAGATCGACGACTGGTCACGACCTTTTTGAAATTTTCAACATCAATGTCTTGTGGTGCAGGTTCGTAGTAGCGTTTTTTTTCAGTCGTCATGATCCATTCCTTAGATAGAGAGTATTCACCGAGTCGTGAGACTCGGATCTTTTAGCTTAATTAAATTGTGTGAAATCAGGTTTACGTTTTTGCATAAAAGCTTGTACAGCTTCCATCATTTCTGGAGAGCCGACGCGCCCCATAAAGATTACTGCTTCATGATCAATCCAGGACACGATCTCATCAACATCATGTTTCATTAAGGCTTTAGATTGCACGAGAGAAGCAAGTGGTAGTGAAGCCAGTTGAGTGGCTTTTTGAGTAGCAGTTGCATAAACGTCAGATTCAATACTGTTGATCAAGTTTGCAGCCAATGCTTTTTCACTGTCGAATTTATCAGCAGTTAATAAAAGTTCTGCTGCTTTCACATGACCTGCTTGACGTGCTAGTAATTTACTAGATGCGCCTTCAGGTGAAAGACCTAAGCTTACAAATGGAATTTGGAACAAAGCAGTGTTATCTGCATAAACTAAGTCACAATGCAATAAGATCGTTACGCCAATACCAATTGCTACACCACGTACCGCAGCAATCAAGGGTTTGGAAAATTTAGCAGCAGATTTTAACAGTACGAAAGGAGGACCATCTTCTGGACGAATTTGATCTTTCATCGCCGCAGATTTCATGAAGTCTTGCATATCATTACCAGCACTGAAATCCGCATCTTCGCCACGTAAAATGACCACACGAACAGCTTGATCTTTGTCTGCTTCATCAAGGGCTTTGGCGATCCAGAGGTATAATTCGCCGTATAATGCATTTTTGGCTTTAGGACGATTAATCGCCAAGGTCAGCACACCATCTTCTAATTTTGCATTTAAATGCTCATGAGGTTGTTGAATACAACTTAATGACATCGTACTATCCTTGCTTTCAATTAATATAGATTTTATGAAATCTATTATGTCGTATTCTGGCGAAGAGTGACATAACTGATCAGTTCATAAACGTGACTTGGCGATGAATTATAAATTTGATTATTTGGTTTATATCGGACGTTTTCAGCCTTTTCATTTGGCACATATGGAAACCATTAAAATTGCGCTGACGCATAGCCAGAACGTTATTTTAGCGCTTGGTTCTGCTCAAATAGAGCGGAATATAAAAAATCCATTTTTAGCCATTGAACGTGAACAGATGATTTTGTCTAACTTTACTCCTGATCAACAGGCAAGAATCAAATTTGTACACGTTATTGATGTTTATAATGATGAAAAATGGCAAAAATTGGTCAAATCTTTAGTGGCGGGTGTAGCACAGCCAAGTAATCAAGTCGGCTTAATCGGTCACTTTAAAGATGACTCATCCTATTACCTCAAATTTTTCCCAGAATGGGAGATGTTGGAACTCGATAGTTTAAAAGGTGCAATTTCTGCAACACCACTTCGCGAAGCATACTATCGGGGGGAAATTATGGAAAAAGAACTTCCCCACGGAACCATTCAATTTTTACAAGCGTTTCAAAACTCAGAAATTTACCAACAACTGAAAACTAAATACCAACGTCAAGACAGTACAAGTTTGAGTGCATCAATTGAATGATTGTGTTTAACACAAGAAAACCGAGGGAAATCGTGCGTACTATTACACAAATGAGTTTGGCCATAGTGCTATTGTCTGCTTCTGTTTTTGCTCAAGCGCAAACATGGACACTATCACCTAGCAGTAAGATCAGCTTTGATATCCGATCTGCAGGAATGTCGATTGTAAATGGGCAATTTCAAAAGTATCAATCACAGATGAATTTCGATCCGGCACAGCCTAATCAAGGTTCAGCTAAATTTGTGATGGATGTGAATAGCCTTAAACTGAGCAAAAACTCTTTAAAGGATATGGTCTTTGGTGACAGTTTCTTCCATGCAAGCAAATATAAAACTGTGACCTTTCAAAGTAATCAAATTCGTGCTTTAGGAAATAATAAATACAAATTTGATGGTCAACTCACCATGCGTGGTGTGACACGCCCAGTTTCATTTGATACAACTTTAACTCCAAATGCATTGAATCCAAATGAGTTGAATGTACAATCTTCAACAGTCATCAACCGTAGTGATTTCGGTATGCGCAAAGCGATTGGTGGAATTGGCGAAAAAGTGAATATCAAGCTTGAAGGGCAGTGGAAAGCCAACTAAATCGATGAAAAGAAAGCAGTGATTCAATCACTGCTTTTTTAATGTCATGAGTATGTCAGTAATATGTTTGAGTTGTGGCGACTGTTGTTTCCAATGATGCCAATATAGATCAACGTCTTGTGTTGCCTCAGGCAACAAACAAATCAATTGTCCTTGATCGAGTAAATCTTGAATTTGCAGTTCAGGCACCATGCCATAGCCTAAGCCAAGATGGATTGCATCGACAAATGACTTTGAGGAGGGGACATAATGATATGGATAACTAGATTGCGGTAATCCAAATTGATTCAGTAGAACCGTTTCATGTAAATGATCTTTATCATTAAAGATGACCGCAGGCGCACGGCGAAAGGAATCGCGATTTAGTCCGTTTTTAAACCATGCTAATTTGAATTCTGGCGTACACACCATTTGATAACGCATCGTGAACAAAAATTCTGAGTGGCAACCTGTCATAGGTTGGGACTCAGCGCTTATACACGCATTTACATAGCCAGATTCCATTAATTGATGCGTATGATCCTGATCATCTATTCGAAGTTGTATTGTGATTTTATGCTCTATTAATTGTTCAGCAATCGCAGGCAAAAGCCAAGTTTCTAATGAATCTGCATTCGTTCCAATGATAATTTTATAAAACTCAGAATTTTGATTTTTTCCCTGAATAAGCTGCAGAACATTTTCTTCTTGACGCTTTTGCCGTAATAAATGTTCAAGCAATATTTCACCTGAATGTGTCACACGACAAGGTCGTTCTCTCAGGATTAATGTTTGACCAATCTGCCGTTCCAATTGTTGGACACGAAGAGTAATTGCGGCGGCAGAGAGACAAAGCTTTTTAGCAGCCAGATCAAAACTTCCAGTTTCCGCCACAGTAATAAACGCGACACAGTCTTTATAATTGAAGATCATGATTTAATAAAAATTAATGAACTTAATATTAATTTAATAATACTCAATTTAAGATTGAATTGTTCATAATCCGCCTGATGATAAATATTAGGTGTTTTATGTCTTTATCCGTACTGTTTAATGGCTTTGTAACGAGTTTAAGTTTGATTATGGCGATAGGTGCTCAGAATGCTTTTGTGCTTAAACAGGGCTTAAAAAAAGAATATGTTTTATCCATTTGCCTCATTTGTGCCTTTTCAGACTCACTTCTAATTTTGGCTGGCGTATTTGGATTTGGGAAGTTTATCTCAGGCCATCCACAAATAATGACGTATGCACAATGGGGTGGTGCTGCATTTCTAGTGGTATATGGTGCCCATCATTTTTATCAAGCATTTTCGACCAAAAAATCGATGTGTCTTGATCATCACACTAATGTTTCATGGTTTAAAATTATTCTCATTTGCTTGGCATTCACATGGCTGAATCCCCATGTATATCTAGATACTATCGTGCTTGTAGGTGCGATATCGACGCAATTTGAAGATCACTTGTTATCGTTTGCTATTGGTGCGATCACGGCATCATGGTTATTTTTCTTTAGTTTGGGTTTTGGTGCGCAATATTTATCAGCTTACTTTCACAATCCCCGCGCATGGCAAGTCTTGGATATTTTGATTGCTTTAATCATGTGGTACATCGCCTATCACTTAATTAGTTAACTAGAAATTAAAACATGGAGTTGTGCAAAAAAGCTTTTAAAAGACAACTTTTATTTTCCAAATGTTTGATCACAGCATCTGTAACTCTAAGAACTACCTCATAATTTTTGATCATATTTAAAATTTTAATAAATATTGTCTTAGATTATTCATGTCTAGATTCACTGTGCTTCGATCGATAACTTGATATTTATGCTTACTTAAATTTTCAAACTAAGTCGCTCTGAATAAGTTGGACGAGATACTTTTCTAAGGTTGTAATATGATCGAATATAACTGTGAATTAGTTAAAAACAAAAGTAAATATTAATGATAAATTAATTATAAATAAAAATCATTATCATTTAAATTGTGTATGATGTGCCCGAAACCGTATATAAGAGGGCATCCACGTGAAAAGAAATCTATTATTTTTGTCTTTAGTTTCTATACCATGTTTTGCAGTTGCGCAAGAACCAACACAATTGGCAACCATTGTAGTAAAAGCAGACTCACAAGAAACCGATGTCACAGGTAAACTGAAAAAAAAAGCTACACTCAATATTTTAGGTGAAAAGGATGTGTTAGACACGCCGTTTACCATCCGTAACTACAGCGATCAAGCCATTCAAGATTCACATGCACATACGGTGATGGATGTACTCAAAATTGATCCAAGTGTTCGTACTACGACCAATAGTGGGCATCTCAATGAAAACTTTAATATCCGTGGTTTCAATGTCAATTGGGATGATCTGAATTTAAATGGGGCTTATGGTATGGCGCCTTCAGGTCGAGTATCTACTGATATTTTGAGTTCAGTTACGGTACTAAAAGGGCCGAATGCATTAATTGCTGGTATGGCACCGGGCGGTAGTGTCGGTGGTGTGATTATCGCCAACACTAAGCGTGCAGAAAAAGAATTAACTCGTGTCACCGCGAATTTTGAAGAGGAAGGCTTTTATAAGTCTGGTTTCGATGTTGCACGCCGCTTTGGCCAAGATCAAGAATTTGGCGCACGTCTAAGTGCCAATTATGGTCAAGGTGAGCATGTGGTGGATGGCCTAGAAGATGAAACAATTTCAGCGGTCTTGGGTCTAGATTGGACAACCGATAAAGCAAAAATTAACTTAGATGCTTATTCTACTAAAGATGATCGTCAAGGTGGCTCGCCCGCTATGGTCTCATTTGCCACCTTAGGTAAAGTATTGGATGCACCTGATGGACGTAGTAACTATTTACCCAATCTTTGGGGTAAACAATCTGCGAATTACGTGGGCTTATCAAGTGAATATAAATTACTTGAAAATCTAAAAGTTATTGCAGGGATTGGCACTGCTGAACAGAAGTACCAAGGACATTTATTTGGGACGCGTTTGGTTGTTACAGATGAAACTGGCAATGCAAATTCTCAGTACTATCATGTGAAAATGAACCAACGAAATACTACTGCAAACTTAGGTTTGGAAGGCGCATTTTATACAGGAGATATTCACCATACTGTCGGTCTTAGAGCGGATTATTTACATCGAGATACGGATATGCACAATAAAGCAGGTCAAACTACCTTCTTTACGAACTTGTATAACCCGAGCAATACTGAATCGATGCCATCTGCGCCAACAATTTCTCAAACTGCTGATAATGATTACATCAGTTATTCATTAACAGATCAGATCTCAATGCTAAATGATAAACTGCAATTTATTCTAGGTGCACGTTATCAAGAGATTGATATTAATAATCCAACAAATCCGAAGAATAATTATAGTGAAAACAAATTATCGCCAAGTTTAGGCATCGTTGTCAAACCTTGGGGTGAAGATCTATCACTTTATGCAAGTTATGTCGAAGGCTTATCTCAAGGCAGTACCGTCACTACCGAAGGTGATGTTAATTTTGGTAAAACTTTTGCACCATTTCAGACTGCACAATATGAACTAGGTGCTAAATATCAACATGGTTCTTGGTTGCATACTTTAGCGGCTTATCAGATTGATAAGCCAAGTACCATGACTGAACAGTTAAAAGATAATCCGAATGGTTATACACAAATTACAACAGACGGAGCTGAAACAACATCAAGGGGAGTTGAGTATGGTTTCTCAGGTAATGTTACAGATGATGTGATTATTTGGGGGAACTTAGCTTATATTGATGTGGAATATAGCAAAAACACCAATGCACAACTGGTAGGAAATACCGTTGAAGGACAACCTGAATTCACAGCAGGCCTAGGAATTGACTATAAACTTCCTGTTGAAGGGCTGAGCGTAAATGCACGTGCTAATTATGTTGATAAACAATATCTTAACAATACCAATACTTTAGAGATTCCTAGTTACACGCTGCTTGATGTAGGTGCAAAATATAAGACCAATCTTGGCGGTGTAAATACCACATTCCGCGCCAATGTTGATAATGTTACGGATGAAAAATACTGGGCGGGTGTATTTAACAGTGGTTTTACGACATTGGGTGCAGGACGCACTTATAAGCTTGGTGTAACTTTTGATTTCTAATTGTAGTTAAAAAGAATTATAAGTAGATGAAACCCACGTCAATCGTGGGTTTTTTTTATTAGTTTTGCAAAGCTTTTAAATCTTCAAGCACTTGTTCAGCATGCCCTGCAGCTTTGACTTTACGATATTCTTTAACGAGTTTGCCTTGATGAAAAATAAAAGTTGAGCGCTCAATCCCCATTACTTTTTTTCCATACATATTTTTCTCTTTAATCACATCAAAGTGTTGGCAAAGCACTTCTTCTTTATCGCTAATCAAATCGATTGTTAAAGCTTGCTTTTCGGTGAAGTTTTGATGGGCTTTTACTGAGTCTCTAGAAACACCGAAAATAGTGGTATGAAGCGCATCAAACTGATCTTTCAAACATGAAAAACCAACAGCTTGCGTTGTACACCCAGGTGTTGAATCTTTTGGATAAAAATAAATGATGAGCCAATCTGTATTCAACTCAGTTAAATTCACAGAACCTGTAGTCGTTGGGAATGTTTGATTGGGTAAACTAATCGTTTCCATAGACATTATAATTTCCTCAAAAGTTGTCACTACATTTATAGGGGAATTCAAAAAAATAGCCACACGAGGTGGCTATCTTATACCTTATACAAGCTGCAATTATTTTTTAGCTTGTGCTGCTTTCATTGCTTCCTCTGTTAACGACTGTAGCTTAGACGTTAACTGTGGGCCGAAGCATGCTTGAAGATCAGTATTCTGTTTCTTAACAATAGCTAAAGTAGAAGGGCTTTTCTTTTGGTTAATCGCACTTTGGATTTCCCATTTTTGAGCATTAGTTAGCTTGCCGTCTGCTTCAATTGCACAAGTACAATATTTGCTGACTTCAGCAGCAGAAAGCTTATTCCCTTTAGCAGTTTCTTCCTTACAAACATTAATCAGTGCAGATTTTACGTTAGTACTTTTGTAGGCTTGCTGCATTTTATTATTCGGCTCATTTGCTTGAGCAGCAGAACCAAAGAGTGCTGCAGCAGAAACAATTGCCGAAAGAATAATGTTTGATTTTAAATTTTTCATAAATGGCACCCTGTTATTACGGTATATAACGAGTTGGGTCTTCAACACCAGCATCTGCAAAACCTTGTTTACGCAAACGACAGCTGTCGCATTTTCCACAAGCTCGTCCTTGGTCATCTGCTTGATAGCATGACACCGTTTGACTGTAGTCTACGCCATGTTCGATGCCTAAGCGAATAATATTTGCTTTGGATAATTGTAGTAAAGGTGTTTCAAATTTAAGAGGTTTTCCTTCTACACCTACTTTTGTCGCTAATCTTGCCATATTGGCAAATGCATCAATAAATTCTGGTCGACAATCTGGATAACCTGAATAATCCACCGCATTAATTCCAATTACGATGGCTTCTGCGTCAAATACTTCTGCTGCTGCAAGTGCATAAGACAGGAAAATCGTATTACGTGCTGGAACATAAGTGACAGGGATGCCTTCTTGTTCTTGATCAGGAATGTCAATGGAATGATCGGTTAATGCAGAACCACCTAAATTACCCAAATCTATATTAATCACGCGATGTTCAACGCCTGCTTGTTGTGTCAGTTTACGTGCAGCATCCAATTCAGTTGTTGAGCGTTGACCATACATAAAACTTAAAGCGATACATTCATAGCGTGCTTGCGCCCAAGCCAAGCAAGTCGTTGAGTCTAAACCACCTGATAACAATACAATGGCACGAGGGCGCATAGGAGAACTCCAAAAAATTAAAGTAAATAAAAAATGAATTATAACTGATTATATAAAGAATAATGGGGTATAAATTTTTTGAATATATAGATCTGCAGAAGTCACAAAACTAACTGAGATCATTATAAAGAACGTGAAATGTTCGTTTTAGAAGATGAGATAAAACTCTCTTTTGAGTCGAATAAAGTTTAAACAGTTGTTGTTTTTGTTTAAATATTAAATATAATTTAACAAATACTTGATTAAAACTTACAAAAAAATTTTTACGGAATGAAAATGAATCAAATTAATACCTTAATTTTAACCACTGCTGTGTTGATCAGTACAAATTCTCTTGCATTTGAGGAGCTTTCAGATCAAGAATTGTCCACATATGCAGCACAAGATGGTATTACGATTAGCCTTTTACCAGGTGGACCCATTCAAGCTGATTTAATTTGGCACGATAACAGTGGATTCGGGCCAGATTACAACGAAGGAAACACTAAAGCAGGTGCCTTAATTTTCGGTACAGCGAATGGACGTAGTAAGAATCCATTATCACTTTCTTCTGGTTCGGCAGATATTAGTATTACCTTAAAAATCGATGCTCAAGGAGGTAGTAGTACTACAGGGCCTTTTCTGAATTTAGGTGTATTTGTTCCTGAAGATATTATTATTAATACTGGTGATATTTGGGTGGGTAAATCGGGTCAAGTTAGTCCAACCGGAAGAGGCTATAGTGATCCCGTTAAAATTATGGATAATATGAAATTTTATGTATCCAATCTCTCTACCAATATTCAGCTCGGTTCAGCACCTCAAGGCAGTCTTTTAAAACTGAATGGAATATTTAAAGATGGCTTACGTTTAGAAGGCTTTAAAGTCCACGATCATGATGGTGGTGGCGCATTTGGAATAGAATTTATTAATTTAAAAAATACTCAACCAGGGCGTTTTGGCATCAATAATCTTGATTTTGATGTTGCAGGTTCGATACGTACAGATGGACTGGAACTCAAAATAAATCGTCTTGGAGATCAAAATGGTTTTAATGCCATGTTATGGGGGGTAGGCGTTGGGGATGCATCAACCATAAATAATAAGATTGGGGATATTTCAATGAAAGGGATTAATTTGAATGGCACGACCATTAAAGTGTCAGCACACTAAAAGATCATTTTGTCTCAAACAACAGTACAGAAAAGTGCTGTACTGTTTTAATTTGAGCTATTTTTTTAGGTTTTAACGACCTGTTTCGTCATTCCAGAGCAACTTATGTAATTGAAGCTGGAAACGAACTGGTAAGTGATCCTCTAAGATCCATTGTGCTAAATCACGCGCAAGTTGCGGTAACTTCGCAGCGCCTTTTTCAACAGCAAAAGCAGGTGAGAACCAAACTGTACTTACACGCTTGTGCAACTCATATTGATTCACTTGTTGTTTAGACCATTCATAATCTTCACGATTGCATATGACAAATTTAATCTGATCATGTTGAGTTAAATGGTCTAAATTACTCATTAAATTACGTGAGTCTTCACCTGAAGTTGGTGTTTTTAAATCTAGGACTTTAGAAACTCTACGATCCACTTTTGAAACATCTAGCGCTCCACTCGTTTCAAGGGAAACTTCACAGCCTAAATCTGCTAGACGCTCCATGAGCGGTAATGCATTGGGTTGAGCTAATGGTTCACCACCAGTAACACAAATATAAGGTGTCTTAAAATCGAGCGTGGTCTGGATAATATCCTCTAAAGACTGACGTTCACCGCCTTCAAAAGAATAGGTGGTATCACAATAAGTACAACGCAGTGGACAACCTGTTAAGCGTATAAACACTGTAGGTAAGCCTGAAGTGTTGGCTTCACCTTGTAATGAATAGAAGATCTCCGTAATACGTAACCCCGCAGACGGATCAGAAACAGGAATAGCGGAAGATCGCAAATTACTCATATCGACAAAACCAAACTAAAATAGAGATTATATAAAAGAAAAATCTCTACGATTATTACTAACCGTAGAGATGTGGAGTGTAACTCCAAATATTATAAAGTATAAAAAATTAGTCAGCGCGTAATAAGTCGTTCAAACTTGTTTTAGCACGAGTCTGAGCATCGACTTTTTTCACGATAATTGCAGCATACAAGCTGTATTTACCGCATTTAGAAGGAAGGCTACCAGAAACTACCACTGAACCTGCTGGAACACGACCGTAGTGAATTTCACCTGTTTCACGGTCATAAATCTTAGTTGATTGACCAATGTAAACACCCATTGAAATCACTGAGCCTTCTTCAACGATTACACCTTCAACGATTTCAGAACGTGCACCGATAAAACAATTGTCTTCAATGATCGTAGGGTTCGCTTGAAGAGGCTCAAGTACACCGCCAATCCCAACACCACCAGAAAGGTGAACATTTTTACCAATTTGCGCACATGAACCTACAGTCGCCCATGTATCAACCATCGTACCTTCATCAACATAAGCGCCAATATTGACATAAGATGGCATAAGCACAACATTCTTAGCTTGGTAAGAACCTTTGCGTGCAACTGCAGGCGGTACAACACGTACACCAGCTGCTTTAAATTGCTCTTCAGTCCAACCCGTAAATTTAGTGTCTACTTTGTCATAGAATTGGAGATCGCATGATTCGATTGGTTTATTATCATTGAGTTTGAATGACAATAGAACAGCTTTTTTTAACCATTGATGAACAACCCATTCACCATCAATCTTTTCAGCAACACGTAATGAACCATTATCTAAGCCAGCAATTGCTTCCTCGACTGCTTGGCGAATTTCAGCAGGGCAATCTGTAGCTGTGAAGTTTGCACGATCTTCAAACGCTTGTTCGATGATTGACGAAAGCTGAGACATAATCTTCTCTTCCAAAAAAAATTTCCAAGATTTTACACTAAATTGATTATAAAAATTACAATTAATCCTGAAAAAATGTCCGACAATAATGACTATTCTTTATAAGTATGTTAATAAAAGTTAATAAAAGACTTAAGTGCAAATTATTTATAAAACAACAACTAAATCAAAATTGTATCAAAAAATAACAAAAAAGCATCAATTTGAATATTAACCAGCTTTGAAATCTCAATTAATATGCTTCCGAGTCGAACACATTAATGATTAAAGAACAACTCATTTCTTTGAGGAGAAAAAAATGAAAGTGTTAAAATTACTCGCTGTTACAACAGCATTATCTGTTTCAGGCTTCGCTATGGCGGACACTCAAGTTGTACGTACAGGTAATGTATTTGAAGCTAATCAATTAATCCCTACTGGTGTTCGTGCTGAAGTTGGTACAACTGGTTACGGTGGTGCATTACTTTGGACTGCTAACCCATACGTTGGTCTTGCTTTAGGTTACAACGGTGGTGATATCTCTTGGTCTGATGATTTATCTATTGACGGTACTAAGTACGATTTAGATATGGATAATAGTTTGGCATACTTAAATGCTGAGATTCGTCCTTGGGGCGCGAGTCAAAATCCATGGGCTCAAGGTCTATATATGGCTGCTGGTGTAGCATATATCGATAATGAATACGATGTTACTAAGCGCTTAAACAATACGAATGATGTTGTTAAGATTGATGGCAAAAATTACAACGCTCCATCTGGTCAAGGTTTCATCGATGGTAAAATGTCATACAAAAATGACTTTGCTCCATACGTAGGTTTTGGTTTTGCTCCTAAAATCAATAAAAACTTCGGTGTATTTGGTGAAGTAGGTGCTTATTACACTGGTAACCCTTCTGCAAATATTACTTCAGTAGGTTTAGCTGAAGTCGGTGGTACTGGTACTGGTGCTGATGCAGCTGAAGCTTTAGAAGCGAAAATTGAATCTAAAGACAAATATGAGTGGCTTCCAGTCGGTAAAGTGGGTGTGAGCTTCCACTGGTAAGATCAAATTAAAAAACGAGCTTCGGCTCGTTTTTTTATGCAAGTAAATGCAAATAATAAAGGCGCTTATGGCGCCTTTGTTATTTGTAGCTTATTAATCTTCTGGGTAAGCCACACGTTTTAATGCTTTGATATCAGCACTAGGTGCACATAGCGAAATAAACTCGTAACCGTATCCACGTAACAAATGACCTTTACGTACAGCAATCCAAGTGGTATTCACCCCGAATAAATCAGTATCAATTTGTTTTAAGCGATGATCTCGTTCTGTATCGTAGGCAACATCGTTGACAATCCCGACACCCATACCTAATTCCACATAAGTTTTGATTACATCAGCATCAAGCGCAGACATCACTAAATCAACATCAAGTCCTGAGTCTTCAAAGGCTTTATCGATCTTTGAACGTCCCGTAAAACCACCGTGATAGGTAATAATCGGATACTCTGCCAAATGTTCTAAGCTAATCTCTCTCGCTGCTATTTGAGTAAGTGGATGACCTTGAGGCGTAATAATACTGTGTTTCCAGTTATAAAAAGGAACACTCGCTAAGTTTTCTTCAGTAGTCAGATTCTCAGTCGCAATACCAATATCAGCATCGCCTAAAAGTAACATTTCAGTGATTTCAGTTGGGCTTGCTTGTTGCAAAATCAAATGAACTTTCGGAAACAATTTTTTAAATGAATTAACGATCGGTGGTAATACATATCGCGCTTGAGTATGTGTTGTTGCGATGGTTAATGTGCCTTCATCCACACGGTTGAAATCGTCGGCTAATCTTTTAATATTGTCTGCATCGACCAGCATGCGCTCTACAATACCGAGCAAAGCTTGACCAGGCTCAGTTAACCCTAATAAACGTTTACCTTTACGTATAAATAATTGAACACCTAATTCATCTTCTAAATCTTTAATATGCTTACTTACGCCAGATTGAGACGTGTAAAGGGCAGCGGAAGCTTCCGTTAAATTAAAATTTTGTCTGACGGTTTCTCGAATAATTCTTAATTGTTGAAAGTTCATAGTCTTTATTACCTTTAAAATGATGGGGCTTTATAAAAGCCCCATCTACACATTTTTATGCGTTTTCTTGTGCAAATAAGTGCAATGTATTTGTCGTTAACCAAACCGATTGATTTGGACGGAATTGATGAAGTTTAGCTTCATCTGGAGTAAGTAAAATTTCGATGAGATTGCCATCTTGACCTTGCAGTTCGGCAACCACTTTTCCTGCAATCCAAACTTCACGTAAGAACGTTGCTTGAATTGCATTGTCTGTAGGTTGAGCATGGATTTGGAACTCATCTGGTCGAATGAAGGCAATCACTTTGCCTTCAGGTGCATCTTTAGCTAAAGGCAGTTGAATACGATCATTTCCGATCTGTACGATTCCCGCTTGATTATGGCCTTCGAACTTATTGGCTTGACCTAAGAAGTCAAATACAAAAGGCGTCGCTGGTTTTTCATAAACTTCACGAGGTGAGCCAATTTGTTCGACATTGCCTTTATTCATAACAATGATTTGATCTGCAACTTCAAGCGCTTCTTCTTGATCGTGGGTTACAAAAATCGAGGTGATGTGAAGTTCATCGTGTAAAGTTCTCAGCCAGCGACGTAACTCTTTACGAACTTTTGCATCAAGTGCGCCAAATGGCTCATCCAGAAGTAGTACACGAGGTTCAACTGCAAGCGCACGTGCAAGCGCAATACGTTGACGCTGTCCACCTGACAATTGTGCTGGATAACGATCTGCTAAGAATCCTAATTGAACTAAATCAAGTAGTCGTGTAACTCGTTTTTTGATTTCAGATTCTGAAGGGCGTGTTGAACGTGGACGAACACGTAAACCAAAAGCAATATTGTCAAATACTGTCATATGACGGAATAAAGCATAATGTTGGAATACGAAACCGACTTGACGTTCACGAACATGAACATTCGTTGAGTCTTGACCTTCAAGGATCACTTGACCGCTGTCGGCAGATTCAAGACCAGCAATAATGCGAAGTAAAGTCGTTTTACCGCAGCCTGAAGGTCCTAACAATGCAACGAGTTGACCATCAGGAAAATCTAGGGAGATATTGTTTAGTGCATGGAAAGCACCAAAGTGTTTTTCAATATTTTTAACTTGAATACTCATCGGATACTTCCTTTAAACTGTAGAATCTTCATTACGTTTGCTTAATTTCTCTTGGCGAATTTCGACCCATGTTTTAAGAATCAATGTCAGAATCGCCAATAAAGCCAAGAGGGATGAAACAGCAAATGCTGCACTAAAGGTATATTCGTTGTAGAGAATCTCTACATGCAGTGGCAATGTGTTGGTTTCCCCACGAATATGGCCCGACACTACAGAGACCGCCCCGAATTCACCCATTGCACGTGCGTTACAAAGAATAACCCCGTATATCAAGCCCCATTTGATATTTGGAATCGTGATTTTCCAAAAAGTTTGCCAGCCTGAAGCACCTAAAACGATTGCCGCTTCCTCTTCTTCTGTGCCTTGAGCTTCCATCAGTGGGATGAGCTCACGCGCCACAAAAGGAACTGTAATAAAGATGGTTGCGAGAACAATTGCTGGAACGGCATATAGAATCTTTATGTCGTTGTCCATCAACCATCCACCGAACCAACCTTGAGTACCAAACATCAATACCAACATCAAACCTGCGATTACAGGTGACACAGAGAAAGGCATATCAATAATCGTGGTTAATAAGGATTTACCACGGAAATTAAATTTCGCAACAGACCAAGCCGCCGCCACACCAAATACTACGTTGAGCGGTACAGCAATTGCAGCTGTTAGTAAGGTGAGCTTTACAGCCGACAATGTATCTGGATGAACTAAAGCTTGCGCATAAACGCCGATACCCTGTTTGAATGCTTCAACAAAAACTAAAATCAAAGGCAGAATTAAGCAACTGAGGAAGAAAATCATGGCAATGACAATGAGTGTATAACGAACCCAAGTCGGTTCTCGCGTCGCATCACGAGATTGCAATTTTTCCGCTAAAGCATTGCTATTTGTATTCAAACTCATTGTGCAGTTCTCCCTGTACGACGACTCGCCCATGCTTGTAACAAGTTAATCAAGAACAAGATAGCGAATGAAATAAGGAGCATGACAACGGCGATCGTCGTTGCACCTGCATAGTCATATTCTTCCAATCGAGAAATAATCATTAATGGCGCAATTTCAGTTTCGAAGGGTTGGTTACCTGCAATAAAGATAACTGAACCATATTCACCCACGCCACGGGCAAAAGCGAGAGCAAATCCTGTGATTAAAGCAGGGAAAAGAATTGGTAAAATCACTTTGGTTACAATTTGTAGTCGATTTGCACCCAATGCTGAAGCTGCTTCTTCAAGTTCAGTCTCTAAGTCACTCAGTACAGGTTGTACTGTACGAACCACAAAAGGTAAGCCAATAAATATCAGCGCTAATGTAATCCCAATAGGGCTATAAGCGACTTTAATTCCTAAGGGTTCAAGATATTGACCAATCCAGCCTGTAGGTGCATATAAAGACGTTAATGCAATACCAGCAACAGCTGTTGGTAACGCAAAGGGTAAATCAACCAATGCATCAACAATTCGTTTACCAGGGAAGCTATAGCGCACGAGACACCAAGCGAGTAATAAGCCAAATACAACATTAATGAAGGCAGCAATGAGTGCAGCACTGAAACTTAGTTGTAATGATTTTAAGATACGCTCAGAACTTAAAATCTCCCACAAACCTTCCCAGCCAATACCTAAAGATTTAATGAAAACAGCCGACAATGGTATGAGCACGATTAAAGATAAATACGCTAGGGTAAAGCCTAGAGATAGACCAAATCCTGGCAGCACTCGGGATCGCTGCGACATGACTACTCCTCAAATGAGAGAAAAAGCTTACCGAAATCAGTAAGCAATTGAATTGGAAAATTTATCAAGAATAAGTGGCGAACTTTAAATTGCAAATTTGTAATACAACTTGCCATTATCAATACTATTGATATAGTTCGACAACTTTTCATGAATCAAAAAATCGAAGATCTCTGGAAATGGTCCAAATCCTGAATCGAGATTAATATGACCGACTTGACCTAAGTTAATCGGCTTTACACCCCATGATTTTGCTAGTTTTTTTGCATCATCAAAACCTAACCACGGATCATTTTCACTGATGATCATTTTTGTGGGAACGCTAATCTTAATTTGATGAAAGTAAAAACTATAATCAGTCAAACTCAAACGAGCAAAACCATTCTCACCAAAACGACTTGGATTGGCTGGTGCAACTAAAACCAGTTGTTTAACTTTCTGTGCTATTTCTGGGTGCTGATGCAGAGCAGCGACTGACGTTAAACAGCCAAAACTATGTGCAACAATCTGTACGGGTGCATCTATCTGCGAAATTTTTTCTACAAAACGATTGATCCAATCTGAAAGTAAGGGAAAGTTCCAATCATCTTGTTGAACACGTGAGCATGGCATGACTTGACGTTGCAACCATGATTGCCAATGATTTTCATCACTTCCGCCGACGCCGGGTACAATGAGTGTATGTATCATGTCACGCTCCACTGATTATTTTTTTGTGTTATTGGCTTTGGTAATTTGGTCAAAAATACCATTATTCTCAAAATGAGCTTTTTGTACTTTCGCCCAGCCACCAAACTCTTGATCAATTGTGACCAATTTCAGTGGCTTAAATGTTGATGAATATTGTTTTAATACAGCTTGATTACGCGGACGATAGAAATTTTTCGCGGCAATATGTTGTCCTTTAGGTGAGTAAAGGAAATTCAAATAACCTTGCGCCAAATATTTATTGCCTGATTTTTCTGCATTTTTTTCAACGATCGCTACAGGTGGTTCAGCAAGTATAGAAAGTGTTGGCGTCACAATTTCAAATTTACCTGGTTGTTCACGCAGTGCTAAATGAGCTTCATTTTCCCAAGCAAGCAAAACATCGCCAATACCACGTTCAGCAAAAGTTGTAGTTGAGCCACGAGCGCCCGAATCTAAGACCTTGGTTTGTTTATAAATTTGTTGAACAAATTGTTGTGCTTTGGCGTCATTTCCACCTGGTTGGTGTTTAGCCCACGCCCAAGCCGCTAAATAATTCCAACGTGCACCACCTGACGTCTTAGGGTTTGGTGTAATAATTTCCACACCCGGTTTTACTAAATCACCCCAGTCTTTAATATTTTTTGGATTTCCTTTTTTGACGAGGAAAACAATTGTGGAAGTGTAGGGTGTCGAGTTATGTGGGAATTTCTTCTGCCAATCCTTTGGTAATAAATTGGTTTTTTCAGCAATCGCATCAATGTCAGCTGCAAGTGCTAGAGTCACAACATCTGCATTTAAACCATCAATGACTGCACGCGCTTGTTTACCTGAGCCGCCATGTGACTGACGAAAATTGACATTTTGTCCAGTCCGAGATTTCCAATATGCACCAAATTCTTTATTTACTTCTACGTAGAGTTCACGAGTAGGATCGTAAGAGACGTTTAATAAATCTTTAGCGGAAGCGCTAAGCGAAGCAGCTGAAACAAAAGCTGCGATAACCCCAAGTTTTAATTTAGCTGAAAAGCGCATGGCAACCTCAAAAGAAAATATTCTGTTACATGGCGCTAGAATAAATCCAATCTTTATGCATAAAAAATAATTAAAAATGAATTTTATATGAAAAAAAAAGATTTAGGTGTGTTGTTAAAAAAATGCCGATCATGAATATGATCGGCAAGCCATAAGTTAAAGCTTAAATCTTAATTTATTTATTACTGTTTGCTTTGACAATTTGATCGAATATCCCGCCATTATCAAAATGTTGTTTTTGGACTTTTGTCCAACCTCCAAACTCTTTATCAATCGTGACTAATTTTAAAGGTTTAAACACGGATTGATATTTTGAAAGTACCGTTGCATTTCGTGGTCGATAAAAGTTTTTGGCAGCAATGGTTTGACCAGCTGGAGAATACAGATAATTCAAGTAGGCTTTTGCTACATTGAGGTTGCCATCTTTTTGCGCTTTTTTCTCAACAATTGCTACAGGGGGCTCAGCAAGAATGGAAAGTGTTGGTGTAATGATTTCAAATTTTCCAGGTTGTTCACGAAGTGCTAAATGCGCTTCATTCTCCCAAGCCAGGAGTACATCTCCAATGCCACGCTCTGCAAAAGTTGTTGTTGCACCACGTGCACCAGAGTCTAGCACTTTAGTATTTTTATAAATTTTTCGTACAAATTCTTGTGCTTTAGCATCGTTACCGCCGGGTTGGTGTTTTGCCCAAGCCCATGCTGCTAAGTAATTCCAACGCGCACCACCTGATGTCTTAGGGTTTGGCGTAATAATTCCAACATCATTTTTAATCAAGTCTCCCCAGTCTTTGATCCCTTTGGGATTGCCTTTTTTGACTAAAAACACGATGGTTGAGGTATAGGGTGTAGAGTTCTGTGGGAATTTTTTCTGCCAGTCTTTTGGTAATAAATTGGTTTTTTCAGCAATCGCATCAATATCTGCTGCGAGTGCGAGAGTCACGACGTCTGCATCTAGGCCATCAATGACCGCACGCGCTTGTTTACCAGATCCACCATGAGATTGTTTAAAATTCAAATCTTGACCAGTCTGCTTTTTCCAATATGCTCCAAACTCTTTATTAAAGTTGTCATAAAGTTCGCGAGTTGGATCATATGAAACATTTAAAAAATCTTTTGCGAGTGTAGAAACAGAAGTGACTGAAAGTAAAGCTGCAATGACCCCAATTTTAAAAGAACGCATCATTATTCCTATGTGTTTGTCGTTTTTTGATGATTTGAGCATAGGGAAATTTTTTAAAATAAAAAAATAAGAAGAAATGAAAAAGTTATGATCAAAACAGCTATTCATTTTGTGAGTGACTTTTTACACTATGAGAAAGGAATGAGGTTGCTTGAAATGATCTGTTTAAAAAATGCCAAGCCAATGGATGCAATATCTATTTTTGATCGAGGCTTCCATTATGGAGATGGCTGTTTTACCACTGCGAGAATTCGAAATAATAAAATTGAATTATTTGAACGTCATTTAAAAAGATTGAATACCGCCATTGAGCGATTGTCACTTCAAGCTAATCTTGACTATATTGCTGAGTCTATCCAGTATTTACAGCAAAAGTATGATCAATTAAACGGGACCATTAAAATTGTACTGAGTCGAGGCGAGGGGCAACGAGGATACAGTTTACCTCATCATTCAGCAGATCTTTGGTTGTATTATTATCCGCAAAACGTGACTGATCATCACTATGAAGTCATTGTGAGTGGTTTACTTGAGCGAGCGATGGGTTTAACCATGCCACAATTGGTGGGAATTAAATCACTTAATCGGTTAGAACAAGTGTTACTAAAGCAGGAAGCCGATGAGAAGGGTTTTCAAGAAGCCTTAGTTACAGATGTTCAAGGCTATATTGTTGAAGGAATCAGCAGTAACTGCTTTATACGATTGAATGATACGTGGATTTGTCCTGAACTTCGTTATAATGGCGTTCATGGGGTGATGCGTGCTGAAATTTTGGAGCGTATGAATCATTATGGTATAACGTTCCAAAAAAGAGTAATTGATTTGAATGAACTTCTTCACATTCAAAGTGTATTTTATTGTAATGCGCTCCACCCAATGAAAATTGCCTCTTGCCTTGATGATCGTCGATTAGATACACAAGCGTGTATTGATCTTTTTCACCACCTTCAACTTAATCAGATTTAAAGCTTATGTCCTCTCCTCAGAAATCAACAAAGAAAAAGAACAGCAAGACATCCTTTAAACCTAAAGCGCTTTTATTCATTATTGCAGGTCTAATGTTGCTTGCAACCATGATTCTATCTGCGAGTCTATGGAAGGATTATCCTGTAGAGGGTAAAAAGCAAATGCTTGCGATTAATCATGGTGATACTTACTCACAGTTTATTGATCGTTTAGCTCAAAATAAACAAGTTTCATTTCCCATCATTTTAAAGATTTATCAACGTTTCATGATTCATGACAGCATGAAAGCTGGAGTCTATGAGGTCAAAGAGGGAATGAGTGTTCGTCAAGTTCTAGACATGATTTCGAATTCTGAAAATGCACAATTGAATCGAATTTTGGTCATTGAGGGTACAACATTTAAGCAGTTAAAAAATGCACTCAAAAATGATGAATTGGTGACGAAAGAGCTGGTTCATTTGAGTGATGCAGAAATATTAAAGGAATTGAATATTCCATTTTCACATCCAGAAGGTTTATTTGCGCCTAATACTTATTTTTTTGCGAAGGGTGAAACAGATCGTAAAATTTTAACTGATTTGTATCAACATCAGATGAAGGCACTAGATAAAGCCTGGGAAAATCGAGCTTCTGATTTGCCTTATAAAAATAAATATGAAGCGCTCATCATGGCATCAATTATTGAGAAAGAAACCAATGTTGATCATGAGTTAGATAAAGTCTCGGGCGTATTCGTTCGCCGATTAAAAATAGGTATGCGTTTACAAACTGATCCAACCGTAATTTATGGTATGGGCGATCAATATACGGGCAACATTACCCGTAAAGATTTAAGAACGCCAACACCATATAACACGTATACGATTTACGGATTGCCACCAACACCGATCGCATTACCAAGTGATAAAGCGATCGAAGCGGCAATGCATCCAGATCATTCTGACTATATTTATTTTGTGGCGACTGGAAATGGAGGTCACAAATTCAGTACCAATCTAGATGACCATAATCGCGCTGTTCAAGAATATCTTGCTGTGATTCGATCTAAAAAATAAGGGGTAAAATAGACGTGTTTATTAGCTTTGAAGGCACAGAAGGCGTTGGTAAAACGACATTGATCCATAAAATTCGTGACTACTTCCTTGAGCAATCAAAGCAAGTTGTTCTAACTCGTGAACCAGGTGGTACTCCGCTCGCTGAGCAAATTCGTTCCGTACTTCTGACAGTGAATCATGAAGAAAGAATGAATAATGATACTGAACTATTATTGATGTACGCAGCTCGAGCGCAACATTTGCAACAAGTCATAATGCCTGCACTTGAAAATAGTTCGATCGTGTTATGCGACCGTTTTTGTGATAGCAGTTTCGCGTATCAGTGTGCAGGTCGTGGGTTAAGCCGTGAAAAATTAGCGCTATTAAACCAAAACTTTGTTCTAAAAATGCCTGACCTGACATTTTGGTTGGATGCTCCGACTGAACTCGGAATGCAACGAGCGCGTGCGCGTGGAGCATTGGATCGGTTTGAACAAGAAAAAGCAGCTTTTTTTGAAAAAGTACGCGCAGGATTTGCTGAATTACATCAGTTAGAACCCAATCGTGTTAAGCGTATTGATGCAACACAAAGTCCTGAGCAAGTATTTAATGATGCAATTGAACGAATTAGTTCATGGAAAGCTGAGCATAAGTGCTAATTAAAAAAGCAAATATGATTTATATTGAGTCATTGTTTATGGAAAAACGATTAGACTCAATATGATCAGTAATAAAGAAGAAATATTCAAATTCCTACAAACCGAATTTCCACAAAGTCTCCAAAAATGTGAAATAGTGTCAGTAGAGCCACGTGGTGCTACAGTCATTTATCATGTTGATGAAAATGATTTAAGACCTGGAGGGACAGTTTCAGGTCCGACTATGATGACAGCTGCCGATTATGGATTGTATATCGCAATACTGGGAGAAATTGGTATTGTAGGTCTTACAGTGACGACCAATATGAATATAAACTTTCTTAAAAAACCGAAAGGTGGTTGTGACATCAAGGGTGTTTGTAAATTAATGAAAGTTGGCAAAGCTCTAGTTGTCGGAGAGGTTTACTTGTACTCTGTTGGGGATGATGAGCCGATAGCTCACGTTACTGGGACTTACTCAATTCCTCCCAAAAGGGCATAAAAAAGCGAGTATGAACTCGCTTTTTTTATTTTGAACTTAAACCTCAACTAAAGGTGTTTCCACTTCAAAATTTGGTGGGGTGAGTACGGTTTTTCGTAATTCTTGCGAAGGCTCAGGATAGTCCAGAGTGTAATGTAATCCGCGTGATTCTTTTCTTTGCATCGCACAACGAATAATCATCTCAGAAACGAGTACAAGGTTACGAAGCTCAATTAGATTTTTACTGACATGATAATCTTGATAATATTCGGTGATTTCATGTTTCAGCATTTCAACGCGATGTAATGCACGTTCTAAACGTTTGGTCGTTCGTACAATACCTACATAGTTCCACATGGTCTGACGTAACTCATCCCAGTTTTGTAAAATGACAACGTCTTCATCAGGATTCATGACTTGAGAAGCATCCCATTCAGGGACTTCATAGTGATCTATAATATTTTGATGCTGATCTTGAATATGCTTCGCTGCACTCATGCCATATACAAAACATTCTAAAAGTGAGTTACTTGCCATACGGTTAGCGCCATGTAAACCCGTATAAGACGTCTCACCAATCGCATATAGACCTTGAATGTCCGTTTGACTATGTTCATCGACTACGACACCACCACAGGTGTAGTGCGCTGCTGGCACAACTGGGATCATATCTTTGGTGATATCAATACCCAGCTCGAGTAGGCGAGCATACAACGTGGGGAAGTGCTCTTTAATGAACTCAGGGGTTTTGTGGGTAATATCTAGCCAGACATGTCGTATACCTAATCGTTTAATTTCGTAGTCGATAGCTCGAGCTACAATATCGCGTGGTGCTAACTCAGCACGATCATCGAAACGGAGCATGAAGCGTTCTCCATCAGGTAAACGAAGATAAGCGCCTTCACCACGCATTGCTTCAGTAATTAAGAAGGAACGTGCTTGAGGATGATATAAGCAGGTTGGGTGGAATTGATTAAATTCCATATTGGCTACGCGGCATCCAGCACGATATGCCATTGCAATACCATCGCCTGTAGCGATATCAGGGTTAGAGGTATATAAATATGCTTTCATGGCACCGCCACATGCCAGTGCAGTAAAAGGTGCTAAGAAAGTATGCACTTGCTCGGTTTGCTCATCTAAAGCATATAAGCCCAAAGCACGATTTTCCTGATTCAAATGCCCTAACTTATGCGCTGTAATAAGGTCAATCGCAATGTAATTTTCAAAGATGTGAATATTGTTTTTTTCTTGTGCACGTTCAACTAAAGTGGTTGAAATTGCTTTACCAGTAGCATCGGCAGAATGAATAATGCGGCGCTGAGAATGCCCACCTTCACGTGTGAGATGCAAGTTATCTTCATCATCCAGTGTGAATTTAACACCTTGTTTCAGTAAAAAATCAACAGAGGGTTTTCCCCCTTCAACCGTGTGTTGAACAGCTTGTTTTTCACATAGATAAGCACCTGCAATGAGCGTGTCATCAATATGTTGTTGAATAGAATCAGCCTCATCAAGAACAGCTGCAACGCCGCCTTGTGCATAATACGTGCTGGCATCTTTCAAATGAGATTTTGCTAACACTGCGATATTAAAATGATCAGGTAATGAGAGTGCTAGACTTAAACCCGCACCACCACTGCCCACAATAATCACATCAAATTGATGCGCACTTGTATTTTTCGGCATTTCCATTCGCAAACTGAATTTTAAAAAGTGCGTTAATATGGCTCTTTTTCAAAGCAAAATTCAAGAGTTTGATTGATCAATTTTTTTTTTTATGCACTTGAACTATTAGTTTTTAATCATATTTTAAGTAAAGTATTGTTTTCTATTAATATAGAAACATTTATTTACGCACAGAGAATTTTGATTGTGCTAAAAATTATTTTATCCAAGAATCATAAATGAGAGTTCACTTAACATGAAAAATCGCGTTATAGCATCAGGACTTTTTGCTGCAGTCTTTACTGCGGCAGTGCAAACTCAAGCGGCGGCTACTGTTGACTTTTCAAATCTTGTAGAGCGAGTAAGTCCGGGTGTCGTCAGCGTGAATGTTGTTAAGAAAATGACACAAGAAGAAATTCTTCAACAACAAGTACCTGAACTACTGAAACGATTCTTCGGCAATCAAATTATTATTCCGCAGCGCCAAGCTCCTCAAGAGAAAACGGGTTTTGGAAGTGCATTTTTTATTAGCCGTGATGGTTACCTGATTACCAACCATCATGTTGTAGAAAATGCTTCACAAATCACCATCATGTTAAATGATCGTCGCGAGATTGATGCCAAAGTTATTGGTAGTGATGAACGTACTGATGTGGCATTACTGAAAGTTGAAGGTACGAACTACCCAGCACTTTCAACGGGGAATATCGACCAATTAAGAGTTGGGGAACCTGTTCTCGCCATTGGCTCACCGTTTGGTTTTGAGTACTCGGCATCTGCAGGGATTGTCAGTGCCAAATCAAGAAATATGTTGGGTGAAACATCAGTTCCGTTTATTCAAACCGATGTCGCATTAAACCCTGGTAACTCTGGGGGACCATTGTTTAATCAACAAGGTCAAGTGATTGGTGTGAACTCTCGTATTTTCAGTGGTACTGGCGGATATATGGGATTGTCGTTCTCCATTCCAATCGATGTAGCCATGGATGTGGCGGATCAATTAAAGAAAAATGGTAAAGTTACTCGCTCATATCTTGGTATTCATTTACAAGAGATTGATCGTAACCTCGCAGAAGCTTATAAACTACCAAAACCTGAAGGTGCTTTAATCACAGAAATTGCGCCAAATTCCCCAGCAGAGCGCGCTGGCTTAAAGCAAAATGATATTATTTTGAAGTACAACGGAACTGCAATTTCAAGAACGAGTGAGCTATTAAATTACTTAAATAGAACACAGCCAAATCAAAAAATTCAGTTAGAAATATTGCGTGATGAACGTGTACGTACGATTACAGCAACACTTGCATCAGCACCAGATGAAACACCAGCACAAGCGCAAAATGTAAGTGAAGCCAAAAAACGCGGACCTACACTAGGTGTTGCGATTCGCGAACTTGCACCTGTTGAAAAAACACGTCTTGGTGTTAAAGGTGGTGTCTACATTCAAGAGGTTGTACGCGGAGGTTTGGCGGCACAATCTCGTATTATGGCTGGTGATGTGATCACCTCGATTAATGGTAAGAATGTAAGTACAACACAAGATTTTGTGGAAGCGGTGGCTAATCTTAAAACGAATACAGTTGCACGAGTGGGTATCATCCGTGAAGGGCGAAATGCCATGATCGGATTGAGAATCAAGTAAACATGAATTGAATAAAAGGCCTTGCGATAGCAAGGTCTTTTTTATTTAACCCTAAAATTATATTAAACTCTTTTCGAATGTTGATGATGAATACGCAATACAAGGGAATACAGTGAGTACAATCTTTGACCTTAAAATAAAAGCAACAGCACAAGACATTGATATTTTAGGTCATGTGAATAATGTGGTGTATGTAAAATGGATGCAAGATGTTGCAACAGCACATATTGAACAACTGGGTTTAGGGGTTGAGCAATATCTAGAACTCAAACATGCCATGGTTGCAGTTGAGCATCACATGAATTACAGAAAGGCGTGTTTTGAAAATGATGAAATTATTTTAAGAACTTGGCTTAATGATTTGAATGCGATGTATTCATTCCGTCAGTACGCTTTTTTTAGACCTTCAGACCAATCATTATTATTTGTGGGAAATACCAAATGGGCCTGTGTAGAGATTGCGACAGGCAGACCCAAACGATTATCTCCAACATTTACTCAAGCTTATCAGCCTATTTCTGGGGTATTAAATCCTTTGGATTTCACTCAAGATTATTCTTTATCCGCTGTCTAAAGAATTGCTTGAGTCGGACGAATTAAATATTTCACCACATGGTGTTCATTATTATGAATACTTTGAAAAATCCATCTGCTATAATCGTCCGCAATTTGTTAAACAGCTTTTGCTATGTAGTTTTTATTTCATGCATAGCGCAATTTATTGTTCAAGGTAACCCATGGCGCAAGCTAAAAAATCCGTAAATATCAAAAATATACGTAACTTTTCGATCATTGCTCACATCGATCACGGGAAGTCGACATTAGCTGACCGTTTTATTCAGACCTGTGGTGGTTTGCAAGATCGCGAAATGCAAGCGCAAGTTCTAGACTCAATGGAGCTTGAGCGTGAGCGCGGGATTACCATTAAAGCGACTTCTGTGACGCTTTATTATACGCATCCAAATGGTGAAGAATATCAACTGAACTTTATTGATACACCAGGGCACGTGGATTTCTCATATGAAGTATCACGTTCGCTTGCTGCTTGTGAAGGTGCGCTTTTAGTTGTAGATGCCGCTCAAGGTGTTGAAGCTCAATCAGTTGCAAACTGCTATACAGCAATTGAACAAGGGCTTGAGGTTCTACCTGTACTCAATAAAATTGATTTGCCTCAAGCAGAACCTGAGCGTGTCATTCAAGAAATTGAAGACATTATCGGAATTGAAGCAACTGAAGCACCTACGTGTTCAGCTAAAACTGGATTGGGAATCGAAGGTGTTTTAGAAACACTTGTGAATACCATTCCTGCTCCGACGGGTGACCGTGAAGCACCGCTTCAAGCTTTAATTATTGACTCATGGTTTGACAATTATTTAGGTGTTGTATCCTTAGTTCGTATTAAGCAAGGTCGTGTGCGTAAAGGCGATAAAATGTTGATGAAATCAACGGGTCAAACGCACATCATTACCTCTGTCGGTATTTTTAATCCTAAACATACAGAAACTGATATTTTAGAAGCAGGTGAAGTAGGCTTTGTGATTGCTGGTATCAAAGATATTTTTGGTGCGCCAGTCGGTGATACGATCACACTTGCAACTACGCCAGAAGTAGAAACTCTACCTGGATTCAAAAAGGTTAAACCACAGGTATATGCAGGTTTATTCCCGATTGATGCAAGTGAATTTGAACCTTTCCGTGAAGCACTACAAAAACTGCAAATTAACGATTCAGCATTATTCTTTGAACCTGAAAGTTCTGATGCATTAGGATTTGGTTTCCGTTGCGGTTTCTTGGGTATGCTGCACATGGAGATTGTACAAGAGCGCTTAGAGCGTGAGTATGATCTAGACCTTATTTCGTCAGCACCGACTGTGATTTACGAAGCTGTCATGAAGAGTGGCGAGACAGTTTATATCGACAGTCCATCAAAAATGCCAGATGGTTCGACGGTAGAAGACCTTCGTGAGCCGATCGCAGAATGTAATATCCTTGTGCCACAAGAATATCTTGGTAATGTAATGACGTTATGCGTTGAACGCCGTGGTGTTCAAAGAGACATGAAGTTTATGGCAAACCAAGTAGCCATTACATTTGAAATACCAATGGCTGAAGTCGTGATGGATTTCTTCGATAAATTAAAATCATGTTCACGTGGTTTTGCATCGTTAGATTATAACTTCGTCCGTTTTGAGTCTTCTTCTCTTGTAAAAGTAGATGTCTTGATCAATGGTGAAAAAGTCGATGCATTGGCAATGATTTGTCATCGTCAAGATGCGCGTCATCGTGGTATTGCACTTGTTGAAAAGATGAAAGATTTGATTCCACGTCAAATGTTTGATGTGGCGATTCAAGCTGCAATTGGTGCTCAAATTATCGCGCGTTCAACAGTAAAAGCAATGCGTAAGAACGTATTGGCGAAATGTTATGGTGGTGACGTTTCACGTAAGAAGAAACTTCTTGCGAAACAGAAAGAAGGTAAGAAACGTATGAAGCAGGTGGGTAGTGTAGAAATCCCACAAGAAGCTTTCTTAGCAGTGTTAAAAGTAGAGCGATAACAACAAGGAATATCCCATGGATTTTGATTTTAATCTCATTCTCGTACCTGCAACCCTGATCTTTTTTGGATTATGGTTGCTGGATAAATTGGTACTCAAACAAAGAGCAACCAAAGGAAAAGGGAATGAAAATTTCATTATCACATGGGCATATGATTTTTGGCCTGTACTTGCAGTTGTGTTAGTGCTGCGATCATTCTTCTTTGAACCTTATAATATCCCATCTGAATCCATGGTTCCGGCATTGGAAACGGGTGATTATATCTTGGTAAACAAATATCAATATGGTGTTCGTTTACCGATTAGTAACACCAAAGTGTTGAATGTCAATGAGCCTGAACGTGGTGATGTGGCGGTATTTAGATATCCACCAAACCCATCAATTAGCTATATTAAGCGTATTATTGGTTTACCTGGTGATCATATCGTTTTTGAGAATAATCAATTAACTATCAATGGTGAAAAAGTTGTAACGGAAGTGGCTGAATTTAATCGTGAAAAAGATGTTTCAGACACGCCAAATTCAATTTATCATTATGAAACCTTAGGTGATCATAAATATTTGGTTCGTAATTTAGAAGGTCAAAACCCGATTATTGCGCATTTCAATTATGCACAAACGAAAGAAGATCTTCCTTATGTTGCCACTGCGAATGATCGCTTTGTGAGAACAAATGGTCAAAGTTGGGAAGTAACCGTTCCGAAAGGATATTACTTTGCTATGGGTGACAACCGTGATCAGAGTGCTGATAGTCGAATCTGGGGATTCGTACCTGAGGCAAATTTAACAGGACAAGCAATTTATGTATGGATGCATAAAGAAGCTGGTTTGAAATTGCCATCATTCAGTCGTAATGGTCAAATTCAGTAATCTTCAAATATATGGATAATAAAAAATGCGTAACACTCAACGTGGTGCATCGTATACAGCGATTTTATTAGGGGTAATTGTTGCGGCATTTGGACTTAAAGTGCTCGTAGCATTGTGGCAGCCTTATTGGGATGACCGACTAATCAATCAATTGATTGAAGAACAAGTTGCAATCAGCTCAAAGGCGACAACACCACAACAGTTTGCTTCAACAATGGGGCAGAAATTTAGCATGAACAATATCCGTGACATTGAGTTCAAAGATATTGCGACTGTCAAATCTAAACAAGGTTTACAAGTGACAAAGAAATATGAAGTAAGAAAGCCATTCTTATTTAATATTGATTTAGTCCTCACATTCGAGAAAAGTTTTGATCAAAGGTCAGTTCAAAGTAAGTGATTCTCGCTTACTGAGTCGCATCGGTTATCAGTTTAAAAAAATTGAATTACTTCAACTTGCATTGACACACCGATCGGTTAGCCATAAACATAATTATGAACGCCTAGAGTTTCTAGGCGATTCATTGTTAGGCATGATTATTGCCAATTACCTTTATCATGCTTATCCACATGAAAACGAAGGTCGTCTTACGCGTATGAGAGCTACTTTGGTTCGACAAGAAGCGTTAGGCAAAATTGCAACAGATTTGAAACTTAGTCAGAGTTTAATACTCAGTACTGGTGAGTTAAAATCTGGTGGTCATCATAGAGAATCGATACTCGCTGACACAGTCGAAGCGATTATTGGTGCAATCTATACTGATAGCCAAGATTTAAAGTTGTTAGAATCAATTGTGTTGAAATGGTATGAACCTTATTTAGATCATATTGAGCCAACAGATCAATTGAAAGATCCTAAGTCCCGTTTACAAGAGTATCTTCAAGCTCGTAAAAAACCTCTCCCAGTGTATGAGGTTGTTGATATTCAGGGTGATGCACCAAACCAACATTTTAAAGTGGAATGTATGGTTGAAGGCTTGCCAAAATGTATGGGTGAGGGTTCAAGTCGTCGTTTTGCTGAGCAAGCAGTAGCGGCGGAAATTTTAAAATTTTTGGAGCAAAAGTCTTCATGACTACTCATTCCGATCACATCGATGCTGATCACGAGTCGCAAGACAGCGGCAATGATTTAATCAATCAATTTTTTAGTTCGCAAGGCACTACAATTCCCTCAGACTACAAAAGTGGCTTTGTGGCAATTGTAGGTCGTCCTAATGTAGGTAAATCTACATTAATGAACCATATTTTGGGTCAGAAGCTTTCGATTACGTCTCGTAAGCCTCAAACAACTCGACACAAGATTGTGGGTATTGATACGCGTGAGAAATCTCAGGCAGTATTTGTTGACACCCCTGGAATGCATAAGAAAGAAGTACGTGCCATCAATAAAATGATGAATCGTGCAGCTCATTCAGCCTTGCGTGATGTAAATCTTGTACTGTTTGTTGTAGACGCTGACAAATGGACTCAAAATGATGAATTAGTCCTTGAGAAGCTCAAAAATGCCGAAATGCCTGTCATCTTGGTCATTAATAAATTGGATACATTTGAGAATAAAAATCAGGCATTACCGCTGATTCAAGAACGTACAAAATTAATGAACTTTGCTGAGATCGTTCCTGTATCGGCATTGCGTGGCGCTAACCTTGATCATCTTCGTGATACGATCGAAAAGTACTTACCATTCCAGCCACCATTGTATGCACTTGATCAACTCACAGATCGTTCTGAACGCTTCTTGGCTTCTGAAATTATACGTGAAAAAATCATGCGTCAATTGGGTGAAGAGCTTCCATATGATTTAACTGTTCAAATTGAATCGTTTAAAACAGAAGAAGCGACTTTAAATGAAAAAACTGGTCGTATGAAGCCAGCTTGTACCTATATTGATGCTACGATTTTTGTTGATCGCCCTGGGCAAAAAGCCATTGTCATCGGTGAAAAAGGATCGAAGTTGAAAAAAATTGGTATGGATGCACGTGCCGATATGGAAAAAATGTTCGAAGAAAAGATCATGCTAACGCTTTGGGTTAAAGTTAAAGGCGGTTGGTCTGATGATGAACGTGCATTAAAAAGCTTAGGATATAGTGATATCTAAGGCTTGAACGGTTATAGGAGCTTGTGATGATGAAGATGGTTGCGATGATTGTATGCGCTTTGATTTTACAAGGTTGCATTCATAAAGTTGTCACAGTTCCTGTAAAAGTTGCATATAAAACCACCAAGGGGGTCGTCAAAGGCACTGCAGCAGTTGTTGGAGCAGTTATCCCAGACGGTGATGACGATGATGAAAAAGAACAAAACAAAGATAAATAAAAAGATTAATCGATGCGAAATGAACTTTTGCATGGATACTTAATCCATCATCGAAAGTATCGAGAGCGAAGCCATATTGTTCATTTATTCACTGAAGAGTATGGACGAGTTGACGGCATACTGAGACAATCTCCACCACCGCAGTATCAGCCTATCGCACTTCAAGCGACTGGAAAGTCTGAATTAAAAAATTTCACAAAATTAGAAATTGTTAATCATCCCATTTTTTTTCATGGTGATGCATTCTTTTCAGGATTTTATTTAAATGAAATCTTATTGAGATTATGCCCATTAGAAGAGGCAATGCCAGATACTTTTGCAAAGTACCACAAGACATTAGAAAGTCTGCAAAAATTAGCCCAACATTCAAATCCTAACGAACTTTTAAAGCAAATTCTTCGTCAATTTGAATACGTACTTCTAGAAGAACTTGGTTATGCGATTGATTACTCAATAGATGCACACCAAAATGAAATTTTAGCTTCACAAAAATATCAATTTCAATTAAACGAAGGTTTTATACCAGTTCAGTATTCAAGTGCCGCTACGCTGACAGGTGAGCAAATTCGCAGCATGATAAATTATGAAAATGGTACAGATTTCAACGCTGAACAGTTACAATTGTTGAATAAATTATATCGTCAAATGATTACTTCATTATTGGGTGATCGCCCACTAAAAAGTCGTCAATTGTGGATTCAAAACGCTCAATCAAAATCAAATTAGGAAAATGTTATGGCTGCATTGCTTGGTGTGAACATTGATCATGTTGCAACTCTAAGACAGGCTCGAGGCACACGCTACCCGGATCCAGTACAGGCAGCACTAATTTGTGAAGAGGCTGGGGCTGAAGGCATTACATTACATTTACGTGAGGATCGTCGCCATATTCATGATGATGATGTCCGTCGCATGCGCCCTGTGCTTAAAACACGCATGAACCTTGAAATGGCAGTGACAGATGAGATGGTGGCATTTGCTAAAGAAATAAAGCCGCATCATGTATGTTTTGTGCCTGAAAAGCGTCAAGAAGTCACGACTGAAGGTGGTTTAGATGTTGTTGGTAATTTTGAGGCTGTTAAGTCTGCTACACAGGAATTAGCAGCGATTGGATGTGATGTATCGTTATTTATCGATGCTGATATTGAACAAATTGATGCTGCAATTGCCTGTGGTGCGCCAACTATTGAGATTCATACAGGTGCTTATGCAGATGCTGAAACAGAAGAAGCACAGCAGGTAGAGTTACAACGTATTATCCGTGGAACAGAATACGCTGCTGCTAAAGGTTTGGTTGTAAATGCTGGGCATGGACTTAATCTTGACAATGTTGCTCCTATTGCAGCAATTCCTCAAATACACGAATTGAATATTGGACATTCTCTGATTGCCGATGCTGTTTTTAAAGGACTTACGCAAGCAGTTCAAGATATGAAAGCAGCAATCAAAGCTGCACGATAAGATTGATGAGTACTATGTCAAATATTGATTATGATGAATTAATGAAGCCTGTCATAGGCTTCCTTGGTTGCGAAACTCCACAAGCTTGGTTAGATGAGGCTGTAAATAATCTTGATATTTTGATGCAAGATCATGCGAACTGTGAAAAGAAAGCAGCCAGTACAGCCATGAATCTCATGTTTAGATACAGCTTTTTTGTAGATTTACAAGTTAAGCTCGCTCAATTAGTGCGTGAGGAAATGCTGCATTATGAGCAGGTTTTAGAGTTTATGAATAAGCGCGGGCAGCAATGGGTCGGTTTAAGTGCTGGGCGTTATGCGGGTGGCTTACGCAAAGAAATTCGGACGTATGAACCAGAAGCGTTGATTGATGTTTTAATTATTGGTGCGTTTGTGGAAGCACGCTCATGTGAACGTTTTTATGCATTAGCGCCTAGAGTCGATGAGGAATTAGGGCGCTATTATCGCTACTTACTAAAATCTGAATCACGCCATTACGAGGATTATTTGGCTCTAGCTCTGGATGTGGCTAAAACTGCGAAATTGAAAGATCCTGAGGAGGATATTCAAAGTCGTATAGAGCACATTCGTGAAGTTGAAAAGCAACTCATCTTAACACCTGATGAAACCTTCCGTTTTCACAGTGGAGTTCCAGCAAAAGCAGCTTAAAATATGGTTGAGAAAATCCTCCCAAGTGGGGGATTTTTTTGGCATAAAAAAAGCCCAAGTCTTAAATGCTTGGGCTTTTTAGTATTTGGCTCTCCAACCTGGGCTCGAACCAGGGACCTGCGGATTAACAGTCCGTCGCTCTACCGACTGAGCTATTGGAGAATCTGAATGCGATTATAAGGGGATTTAAGATTGGGTCAAGTGTAAATTGCCATACAATTGTCACTTTTGAGCCGCATGTTGTTTATTTGCTCAAATAAAATGTTTTTTTTTAATTTACTTGCCAATTTAGAATGAGCTTGTTAGATTTATTTAACAACAGAGCGCTTGAAACAGAGTTTTAAGCAGTGTGGATTTATACCAACTTGCCAGCACTAAATGGCTAAAATAGGAGAAAGCGAATGAATACGCTTACCATTTCTCAGATCTTTTCTAATCTTGAATTCTATAAACAAAATTACCTGTCTATCTTAAATTCGCCTAGTTCTTATTTCACTGAAGTCGAGGGCGCGATAGTTGATGTATTTCCTTTTAAAAAACATCATCTGGTTTTGGGAGAGTTATTGCAGTTGTGGTTTTCTGAAAAATGGTCTATTGATCACGATCAATCATTCACGCTTGAACAATATTTGGCAGCAAATGACTTAAAAGCTAACTTAAATAAAGTCTATATCTACTCCATAAAAGGGAATGCCATTCTTGGCACGAATAAATCGCTTGCTTGGTTAAATGAGTCGAATGCGGTGAGCGAGATTTTATTAAAGTCACCACTTAAATATTATGTTGAATGCCTAAGTTGTTATCGTCCTTCAAAGCATTTGTTTAATAAACAGCTTGCAGTTTAGGCAAATTTTCACAAGTTAAATCTGAAATTGTTGAATGAATTGATTTTTCTTAAATATAGTCCAAGTTAGCCTGTGTCATTTTATCTTCTTTATTAGGGTGAATTGGTGTTTCTAGAACTTATTTTTCATTAATTAAATCCCATATTATGGTTACTTAGATTAGTTCCAACTTCTATATGATGGTGCAAAGCATATCTATAAATGGGATTTTTCAGTGATAAATATGATCTTTCAGATTGGGCTATCGATACTATGAATAGTGTATAAGGCTTAATTTATCAGCGGGCTACTTAGACAACTGTTGGATCATGTTTGAGTTGCTTTTTAAAAAATCTCTGACTTTTATCCAATCCTAAAAGCACACTTTTTTCGCTTCAGTGAGCGAGCGTATTAACCAAAAGGTTTTATGTTGCGTATTGGGTTATGTAGGTGTATGAAGGGGTTTAGATTTAATAAAAAAAACCCGCGAAAATCGCGGGTTTTTGATCTGATTAATTTTTCAGATTATTTTTCAGCTGCGATAGAAGCAATTGCTGCATCTACGCCTTCGATTGAGTCAGCTGCTTTTTTGATACGTGCAAGCGCATCAACCAATACTTCATCTGCTGTTGCATATGAAATACGCATATAACCGCCTAAACCGAATGCATCACCAGGAACAACCGCAACACCAGTTTCTTCCAATAACCATGCAGAGAATTCTGTGCAAGATTTTAAACCTTTTGCACGGATCAATGGACGAATGTTTGCATAAGCATAGAATGCACCGTCAGCAGGTAAGCATGTAATGCCTTTGATATCATTCAAGCCATTAACAACTAAATCATGACGGCGTTTGAAAGCTTCAATCATTGGTTTAAGTACATCTTGAGGACCATTCAATGCAGCTTCTGCCGCAACTTGCGAAATTGAAGTTGGGTTAGAAGTAGATTGTGATTGAATTTTCTTCATTGCGCCGATTAATTTAGCAGGACCTGCTGCATAGCCGATACGCCAACCTGTCATTGCATATGCTTTAGATACACCGTTGAGAACGATTACGCGATCGTAAAGATCTGGTGCAACTGTAGCAATGTTATAAAACTCGTCGTCCCAACGAATTGGTTCGTACATATCATCAGAAGCAACATATACTTCAGGATATTTACGAAGAACTTCAGCTAATGCTTCTAATTCTTCTTTGGTATAAATCATACCTGTTGGGTTAGAAGGGCTGTTTAAAACAACTAGGCGAGTTTTATCAGTAATTGCAGCTTCTAATTGAGCTGGTGTGATTTTGAAACGTTGTTCTTCACCACATTTAACAATAACTGGCACACCTTCTGCGATGATCACCATATCTGGATAGCTTACCCAGAATGGAGCAGGGATGATTACTTCATCACCTTTATTTAACAATGCAAGCGCAAGGTTAAAGAATGATTGCTTACCGCCACAAGAAACGAGAATCTGGTTAGCAGCATAATCAAGGTTATTATCACGTTTTAATTTAGCGATAATTGCTTTTTTAAGACCTGGCGTACCGTCAACTGCGGTGTATTTAGTGAAACCGTTGTTAATCGCTGCAATTGCTGCATCTTTGATGTGTTGTGGTGTATCGAAATCCGGTTCACCTGCACCTAAACCAATAACGTTTTTACCAGCAGCTTTAAGTTCTGCAGCTTTATTGGTCACAGCAAGCGTTGGGGACGGTTTGATGGCATTGACACGATCAGAGAGACGTACGTCCACGGCAGTATTCCTTCTTATAGGGATTAAAAAATAAAAAGCACACTATCTTAGCTTAAATTGAATGTTTTAGTCGTCCAATATCTAGGCAAATTAGCAAAAAATCACGAAATTCATCGAATTTTAATGCAATGATACATATCCACATTAAACAACGTGGGTCGCATAAAAAAACAAATTTCCGTACAATAGCGTTAGATTGAAATGAGTAGTCTCAAATGAGTTCGGAAAATTCTCCCAAAAAGAAGCCTGTAGTGAATCTTCCATTTCCTATCAAGCAAGTCAATGACGCAAAGCAAGCTGATGAAGAAATTGAAGATCTACGTCCAAAGCCTCAGCGCTATGCTGATCGCACATGGATGCCGCCACGTGGTACACGTCGCTCAATGGGTAAAAGATAAAAAAATAGGTACTTAAAGCACCTATTTTTTTGCGGGGAAGAATTACACGTAACTTAAGTTTTGATCTAAAGTTAGTAAGTTGAATGTAGAACCGTCTTTAAATAAGATTGATTCAACTTGATGTGCTTCACCTTTTGCCCAATCTTTAATAGTAATTTGATCAGCAGAATCTTTAAGTTTGATGATACGATCATTCCCAGAGTCTTGAACGAGTAAATCATCAATTGAGATACCAGCACCAAATTGAATGGTATCTTGACCACCTTTTTCATAGATTGTATCTACTCCAAAGCCTTGATCAAAATAGTATGTCTCGTTACCAAGATCGCCATACAATTTGTCGTTACCAATACCACCATTTAAGATGTTAATCAGACCACTATTTGCGATTAAGGTGTCATCTCCAGCGAGGCCTTTTAATTCGTTATTTACGAATTTGCTACCTGTGATAATGTTGTCAGATTGGTTACCCGTACCACTTTGTTGAATTTCTGATCCAGCAATCAAAAGTTCTTTGATTGGATTGATCAGCGTAAGGTTTTCAACATTTTCGGTTAATTGATACTGATCTGCAGAACTAATGACAGTGTCTGTACCTTCATAGTTGTGTTCAAGTACGAAGTCATATTTTGATTGTACATAATAGGTATCGTCACCACGACCACCTACGAGGACATTGATGCCTTCACCACCTTTTAGAATGTCATTGCCCCAACCACCAAAGAGCAAGTCATCACCTTTACCACCTACAAGCGTATCGTTGCCGACACCGCCTTTAATGATGTCATTACCATCTTTACCGTTTAAGGTACGTCCGAAAACAGAGTAAGTGCTGATAATGTTGGTATTAGGGTTAAATAAGTTTGTCGCTACTGCTACAGAGCCAGCCAAATCACCTGCATATGCATAAGCAAGTTGAGTCAATGTATTCACAAGTTGATCACGTGAAGAGAAGCCATCGTCAAGTACTTCACCTTTGATGAATTGTCCAACGAAGTTTAAGCCCTCAGTCACGATTTGATTCACAACATCAAAGATACTCGCACCAGCTTTTAAGTTCGCTTTAACCACATCACCTAATAGCTCTAAATACCAAGTAAACGGACGGCTATCACCACCGTTCAATTGTGAAGTATCCACACCTAAATAGTGATCAAGAATACTTAATGGTGTGATACCTGTCCAATCACCTAGCTCGCCACCCAAGTTTTCAAGAGCTTGAGTTGCATCCATAAGTACCAATCCAAACTTACCATCAGAGCTTGGTAAATATCCTGCTGGAACAACAGTCTCGCCATCAGCATTTTTCACGCCATTCAAGAAATTGTCAGCTAAAGTTTTGATCAATACATTTGATGCTTGCCAGAATTGTTCATCCGTAATATAGATGCCTTTATCTGCAAGTGATTTACCTGTTCCTAAACGAACATATTGATAAAGGAAGTTCTGAGGATCAGCTATTGCAACAGCTTCAGCAACTTTTAACCAGTTTTTAGTACCTTGATCCACTGCATCGTTTGATGCTAAATCTTCTTTGATCACGGTATAAATAGGGCGCCAGAAGTTTTTACCTTGTAAAGAACCAGTTGACATAAACTTGTTATATAGTTCTTGAACTTGTTTAAATGCAGATTCACTTACGCGGTAACTAAATTGATTGTCAATTTTGTAGAATTTAGGACGACCGTCATCTGATGGATTAGATTGATCTGGTTGTTTTGGTTGACCCCATTCTCGATCAAAATGTGAGTCTGAAGGTAGAAAAGTGGCACCAATATCCTTACCAATATTTACGATAATGTCTGAAATCTGATCGATAATCGCATCACCGGCTTTATGAATTTCTTCAAAACCAGGAATGAATTTATCACCAACTTTAACCAATGGCGCAACGCTATCTAATAAATCATTCACGATGCCATCTTTGCCGATGATCAAATTACCAACCAGCTCACTTGGAATTTTTAAAATTGAATCAAGGTTAAGTTCGCCATCTTTCCATTCATTTTTGTGGTGTGTATCTTTTGCTTCCACATTTGAGCCGAGGGCTTCACCAGCACCACTGAGTAAATTCGATGCTGCATCGATAATGCGGTCACCTAACTCATGAACAACTTCAAATGGTTTACCAAGTAGAGCATTACCTGCTAAGCCAATAGGCGAAGCCACATCTAAAACTGTATTGACTAAATTTGCTGTCGTGACTAAACCATTACCTAGTAACTGAGCTGGAATAGAAAGTACTGAGCTAAATTTGAAATCAGGAACATAATCGAAAATAGGTTCAAGTGCATTTTCAACTTGATTTGCAACTGTATTCACAATTGACTTTAGGTTGTCAGTAGCTGATGGAAGCTCTTGAGACCATTCATTATCATAATGCGTATCTTTAGGTTCAATTGTCCCGCCAATCGCTGAGCCAATGTCATGAGCCACATCAGAGACAGCATCAATAATCGTATCACCTGCTTTATGAACAACATCAAAACCAGGGATAAGTGCATTTCCTGCAATAGCAATCGGTGCAGCAGCATCAAGAATATCATTGGCAATATTGGTTGCACCGATAATGGTGTTTCCAATTAAATCCCCAGGAAGGCTTAAAATGTTATCTAAGCTGAGTTCTTTGTCTTCCCACTCATTTTTATGATGAGTGTCATTCAGTTCGATGGTTGCACCAAGTGCTTTACCTACTGAATTCACTGCATCTGAAGCTGCATCAATAATTTTATCACCAAGTTCGTGCACTGCTTCGAAAGGTTTGCCAAGTAAAGTATTACCTGCTAAACCAATAGGAGAAACTACATCAAGAACAGTATTCACAGCATTGGTGGCAGCGATTAGACCATTACCAACGAGTTGAGCTGGAATTGAGAGAACTGAACTTAATTTAAAGTTAGGTAAGTAATCGAATGATTTATAATTGAACAAAGCCATTGTTATAGTCTCTTATAAAAATAAAGTGTTTTTAATCGTTGTTCGTGATTAAAGTGTGACGAGAATCACATTTTATTAATTTAAAATCAATTGCTTTTGTTAGACAAGATCATGAATTTTTTGTCATAATTTAATGAAAAATATAGTAAAGCTTATATAAGAAGAGAATAAGATTGATTTTTTTCAAAAAAAACACCAGTGCAATGACTAGTGTTTCAAGAGCAAATAAAATGTATGATCTAAAGATATAAATATTATAAGCTATTGATTTTTATTGGATAAATATTTGTAGTACTGTCTCTTATGATCATACATGGATTGATCTGCACGCTTTAACATATCCTCAATTGTTTCATTCTCAAGGGTTGTAGCAAATCCCATTGAGGCACTGATGATATGGTTAGAATAATATTGATTATCGATATTCAATAATTCTTGAATGGTCAAAATCGTTGACTGAACGGTAGTTTCATTTGCACCTTGCATCAGGATAACAAATTCATCACCTCCAATTCGAGAGGCTGTATAACCGGTATTGTGAATCGTCCTACTTAAGATATTACCCATTCTGCGTAAAATCTCATCACCTGCATCATGACCAAATTGATCATTAATCGGTTTAAGGCCATTCATATCTAGAAAAATTGCAGAAACTGGGCGAATAATTGCGCGTTCCAATCGATGGATTTCTTCAGTGTAGAACGAGCGGTTTTTGAGTTTTGTTAAAACGTCGTGTTTACCTAAATATTCTAAATAGCTCTCAGCTTTTTTTCGCGCTGTAATGTCCGTTAGGGCAAGTTGTACAAGCCCCCAATCTTCTTCATAACCTGGAAACACAGTGAATTGAAGTAAAACATAGCGAATTGAACCATCCAAAGCATAGTTGATCGCTTCACGACTATGATGAATTTTCCCATTCCATAGTTCGATCAATTGTTCCTTAAAAGTTTGATGCATTTCTTTCGAGAAAACTTTTTTTAGATTTTGAAATAAATCTGATTTCGTCGATGCCTTGAACAAATCCAATGTTGCTTGGTTGACGTCTAGTAATACAATGTCTTCAATGCATTGTTGTACGAAATCTTGATGCACATCTAAAAAAGTTCTGAAATCATCAATACCAATTGATTTGAGATGATCGAGTCTTAATTTAATGCGACTAAAGTCTTCAACCCATAATGATGTGGGTGAATAACTAAATCTTGCTTCAGCTAATCGACGATTTTTCTCTTCTAAACGCCGAGCTTGCATATAACCACTAATATCTTCTGTAGTAAGCAAAATACGGTCTAAACTTTGTTCTGAACCAGGTAAAACGACAGCTCGCAGTTTTATGTCTAAGGGTTGACCACTCAGCGTGAAATTAGTGGTTGTACTTGTAAACTCTAATTCACCCTTCCAAAGTGCAACTAGTTCTGCGATGTGCGCATCAAACATTTGATGTTGGAAAATGGTGCTTAAATTTTGGGTGAGATGTTTAAGGCTTTGTGCTTCAAAAAGATCGAGTGTTTTTTGATTTACTTTAACAATCTTAATTTGATGTGCGCATAAAGTGACAAGATCTGGATTTTGCTGAAGATGTAAAGCTAAATCAGTGACCCCATCACTACGCCATTGGTTAAAGATGGTTTGAATGGCACTAAAATCTTCCAACCACATTGGGATAGGAGATAAATCAAAAATTGATGAATCAAGTATCTCCATAACTATCCTTGAACTTTTCTTTTAAAACAATAAATTGTGGATAATATAGCACTAAATTATTTTGATATAAAATTCAAATTTTTTATTATTTTTGTGATTTAAGACACTTTTTTGAGCTAAGCTAACGTTGAGCTAAATCCTATGCTCAATTCGTTAGATTTTTATTTTGATAAAAATGATGCTTGTTAATATACATGCATTTATCTGCACGGCGTAACATATCTTCTAAGGTTTCGCCTTTAAGTCTTGTGGCATGTCCGAGTGAAACGCTGATAGAAAGATGAGGGTGATCTAGATTATGTTGATGTATTTGAGTTTCAAGATCATGAACAAGGATTTTAACTTGCTCAACATCGGCATGAGGCATCAATAATACAAATTCATCGCCACCTATTCTAGAAATTGAAAAATCTTTTTTGTGAGTGACAAATTGAAGAATTTCGGCAAAGTTTTTTAGATACTGATCACCGACATCATGTCCGAACTGATCATTGATGATTTTTAAACCGTTCATGTCAATGTAAATACAAGACACTGGATAGAGATCAAGTTGCTCAATCCGTTCAATTTCTTCATTAAAATAAGTTCTGTTATGTAAATCAGTTAAAATGTCATGTTGACCCAAATAATGTAAGTGATTTTCTAATTTTTTTCGTTCAGTGATATCTGTAAGGGCGACTTGTATCACCGCCCAATCATCTAAATTATGTGGAAAAATATTTAACTGTTCTAAAACGAAGATTTGTTCTCCATTCGCGTTGTAGAAACTACTTTCTCGCTGTTGATATTCTTCATGATTCCACAATTGTAGTAACTGGCTTTTAAAATTTTCCAAACGTTTAATATTAAATAAATCATGAGAATGATGTAAAAATTGAGATTTATCTTTCACAGCAAAAAGTTTGAGCGCCGCTTCATTGACATCAATGAAATTTATTTGCTCAAAGCATTCCACAACAAATTCTGGATGTTGATGAATGTGTTGGTCTAAATTCTCAATGTTTTGCAAACGGAGCAGTTCAAATCTTTTTTTAATTTGGCTAAAATCCATGATCCATAGTGCTGTTGGATTATAAGTAAATAAAGATTCGGCAAAATGACGTGCTTTTTGATATTGGGAAATATCTTCGGTGGTCATGAGTAGGCATTTCCAATTATCCTCATAACCTTTTAATTTCATACCGCGTAATTGAACATCTAAACGCTTTCCATTGGTCGTATAATTGATCACTGGAATATGATGTTCAGTATTCTTCCAAAGTGATACAAAAAATTGGATTTGGAAAGTGCTGACTTCAGGATGAAGGAACTTCTGAAAACTTTCTAAAATTTCTTCTAAGTTTTTTGCTTCATACAGTTTAAGCGTACTTTGGTTAACACGTAAGGTATGAATCGTACTCAAGCAAAGGTGGAGACGACTGTGATCCTCCATCAAATATGCTTCAATATCTTCAATACCTTCAGCAGTCCATTGTTCAAAAATTTGTTTAACACCGCTGAAGTCTTGTAGCCACATCGCAATTGGAGATAAATCAAAGATGGTCAGATCTAAATGATCCATAGATGCGAGCCTTGGTGTTTAAAATTCATTCATTAATACAATATAAGTGAATGAATCTTATAAAATCAACATCTTATTAAACTGATTTTTTTGCTCGATGCTCAGGTTTTGGCGCAGAAATTGACTTAAGCCCTTGCCAAACATCAACAAAATCTTGTTCATTAATTTGGTAGAGTTCAAGTAAAGCCAATACCACACCACCCATCATGAATGCACGATCGGACTTCGGTTCATATTGGAAGGTTTGATCTTTTAGATGATAGAGGATATCTTCGATTTCAAATATGCGTTCACGTCCATTACTGTCCACGGGGAACATCGGCGTTTCGATCAAAATATTGGCTAGTTTCTTTTCAGATTCATTTAAATTAAGTTGCTCAAATGCCGTTTCTAAAGAATCCGCGAACAGCAGTTCAGAAGAAAAAATGGCATGTAATAAAGGTTGGTTTAATTTAGGAAAGGTTCGTTCAACGAAAGGTTTAAACGAAATCGGGAAAATCACATTTTTTGATATACCTTTGAACATGGGGGCTATTTCAGCAACTTTGTAACCTGCTACACCACAACCAACGGCTGTAATAAAATACTTAATCTTGGGGTGGTTTTTTGTATAGATCTTAAAATCATTGATGTAGTGTTCAATCTGGGATAGAGGCATTTGTTGCAAATGCTCATTCATGGTCGGTATTGCATAGCTCTGTCCAGCCCAGCCGCGGCCAGCACCTTTAATCGCACCGAAATGTTGAAGTGCAATTTTTGCAGCACCACCTGCATGCGTGCCTGCTAAATTACTACCAAATACAAATACTGTATCTTCATTTAAACTGTTGATAATCGTTTCATCGTGATATTGGTAAGTCATAGTTTTTTACATCAACATGCAATTTAAGTTCATGGTGCAATTGATTGCTGTAAGGGTCAAGTAAAATTGATTGAATTTATGGTTTTTACCCTCATCATCAGATGAGTAAATCATAAAGATTTGAGCAAGCAAGCCATGCATTAGCAGTGTTATTGCATATTTTCATCATCTGTATAGCGAGAATTATCGAGTGAGTGACAGTCGTCCATTTGAATTAGTAACTAATTACGAGCCTGCAGGAGATCAACCTCAAGCGATTGAGAAACTTGTTAAAGGGGTACAACAAGGTTTTAAGGATCAATTGCTATTAGGGGTAACAGGCTCTGGTAAGACCTATACGATGGCGAATGTGATTATGCAATTACAACGTCCTACCATTGTAATGGCACACAACAAAACCCTTGCGGCTCAACTCTATGGAGAATTTAAAGCTTTTTTTCCACATAATGCTGTTGAGTATTTTGTAAGTTATTACGATTACTATCAGCCAGAAGCATACGTACCGTCATCTGATACTTTTATTGAAAAGGATTCTGCTATTAATGATCACATCGATCAGATGCGGTTGTCCGCAACGCGTGCTTTGCTTGAGCGTAAGGATGCCATTATCGTTGCTTCGGTATCCGCCATTTATGGTTTAGGTGATCCTAATGCATATATGAATATGCTCCTACATATTGTGACAGGTGATCGAGTCAGCCGTGATGAGTTGATTCGTCGATTGGTAGAAATGCAATATACGCGTAATGAACTCGAATTTTTACGAGGTACTTATCGAATTCGCGGAGAAATTCTTGATATTTTCCCCGCAGAGTCAGAACAAAATGCAGTGCGGATTGAGCTATTTGATGATGAAGTGGATTCGATCCGCTGGTTTGATCCTTTGACTGGAAAAATGATTCGTAAAGTTCCACGAATCACGATTTATCCAAAAAGTCACTATGTGACGCCTAAAGATAACTTACAGCGTGCCATCGAAACGATTCGTGAAGAACTCAAAGAGCGCTTGGCATATTTCAGAGCTGAAGATAAATTGCTTGAAGCTCAACGTATTGAACAGCGTACTCGATATGACCTTGAGATGATGCAACAGCTTGGTTATACCAATGGTATTGAGAATTACTCGAGACATTTATCAGGTCGACCAGCTGGAGAGGCTCCGCCAACGCTTTTCGATTACTTACCTGAGGATGCATTACTTATTATTGATGAATCGCATGTTACGGTTCCTCAAATTGGTGCGATGTATAAAGGCGATCGTTCACGTAAAGAAAATCTAGTGAATTATGGTTTCCGCTTGCCAAGTGCATTGGATAATCGACCAATGAAGTTTGAAGAGTGGGAACGTATTATTCCTACTACAATTTATGTCAGTGCGACGCCTGCAAATTATGAATTAGAAAAATCAGAACAAATTGCTGAGCAGGTGGTGCGTCCAACAGGATTGATTGACCCCGTCATTGAAATTCGACCAGTATTGACTCAGGTGGATGATGTCCTTTCGGAGATTAATCAACGTAAAGATAAAAATGAACGCGTCTTGGTCACAACGTTAACCAAACGAATGGCTGAAGATTTGACGTCATATTTAAAAGAGTACGGGATCAAAGTGGCTTATCTGCACTCTGATATCGATACTGTTGAACGTGTGAAGATCATTCATGAATTACGAACAGGTGTCTACGATGCATTGATTGGAATTAACTTACTCCGTGAAGGTTTAGACATGCCTGAGGTATCTTTAGTTGCAATATTAGATGCCGATAAAGAAGGCTTTTTACGCTCAGAACGTTCACTTATCCAAACCATTGGTCGTGCTGCTCGAAATGTTGAAGGAAAGGCTATTTTATATGCAGATCGGATTACGGATTCAATGCAAAAAGCAATTGATGAAACGGAGCGGCGCCGTACCAAACAAATTAATTTTAACTTAGAACATGGCATCACTCCGCGTTCAGCAGTCCGCCAAGTCATCAAAGAAATTGATACTGGTGAAGTGTATGATGATGAGTCAATTGATGAGAGTGTATCGGGACAAGCACGTGCATTAAGTGCGGATGAGCGCCATATTGTTTCCGATCCAAAACTATTGGCAAAACATTTGGCTAAATTAGAGAAGGAAATGCTCAAAGCTTCGAAAGAGCTTCAGTTTGAGCAAGCAGCGCGTTTCCGTGATGAGATCGTGCGTTTAAAAGCACAGTTAATTCAGTGATTTAATTTACAGAAAACACTGTAAAATCATCACATAACGTAACATTAAGCCGAAAAATAACCGTTATTGTTGAAGAGTAAATGAATACTCACAAAAAAATTCAATAAATAGGGGTTATTTAGATGATCAAGAGTCTCCCATCTGCTGGTTTCAATGTTAGCAAGATTGTATTGGGTGGTGCCTTATTGGTTGGTTTAGGGGCAGCAACGATGGTTTATGCTCAGGACAAGCCACTCAATACTGTTGAAAAAGTTGAACTCGATAAATACTTAGGTGTTTGGTATGAAGTAGCACGTAAGCCACTTTATTTCCAAAACAAGTGTGATCGTGATGTGACTGCGACATATACATTAAATGAAAATGGTAATGTCAATGTTGATAACCGTTGTTTTACTGCTGACGGTAAAGTTACTCAGTCAGTGGGTGAGGCATTTGTACAAAATCAGCCATTTAATACAAAATTGAAAGTTAGCTTCTTACCGAGTGCTATACGCTGGTTACCAGTTGGTCGTGGCGACTATTGGGTGCTGAAACTGGATGAGGATTATCAAACTGTACTCGTGGGTGAGCCTAAGCGTAAGTACATGTGGGTACTTTCTCGCACGCATAATCCTGATCAAGCAGTTGTGAATGAGTATCTTGATTATGCTAAATCCGTTGGTTATGACTTAAGCGATGTGATACGTACAAAGCAAACGGGTCAAGCACCTGGTTCAACAAAATAATGTTGAAAATGATGAGAACCACGCTAAGGCGTGGTTTTTTTACGCATCAACATCTATTGCTACGAATTCTAGCTATAATATCGTTTGGTAAAATTTAGGTTCAGATATGTTAAAAGGTATAGCATTGTCAGTTATGGCATCAGTGACATTTGGGGTGCTATATTTTTATACGTATTTTCTTAGACCACTAGACAGCGAGCAAACCTTTGCTTGGCGAATGTTAGCCACGTTACCTTTCTTAACGCTGTTTATGTGGTGGTCGGGTGATCTAAAATATGTTCGAGAAATTTATAATAAAATTTGCAAACAACCATCTATTTTAATTTGGCTCTTGATCAGTTCATTTTTGTGTACAACTCAACTCTGGTTATTTTTGTGGGGGCCAATCAATGGTCGGGGGCTTGAGGTTTCTTTAGGATATTTTTTGTTGCCTCTGGTGATGGTTCTCTTTGGTTGCGTTCTTTACAAAGAAAAGCTCTCAAAGTGGCAAATTGCAGCAGTGTTTTTTGCCATTCTTGGTGTTAGCCATGAAATCTGGCGCATCGGTACTGTGGCATGGGAAACCATGTATGTTGCTGTGGCTTATCCGATCTACTTTTTTTTAAGAAGAAAATTTGGAACAGATCATTTAGGTGGATTCTGGTGGGATTTATTGCTGGTGATTCCAGTTGCTGTTTTTCTAGCATTTTTTTATTCAAACACATTGCCCCTGATCATTGAGTTTAAATATCTCATTTTAGCCGTACTAGGTCTAGGTTGGTTAAGTGCCTTAGGGCTTGGAAGTTACATCTTGGCGAGCAGATATCTTCCATTTGTGATTTTTGGGTTATTGAGTTATTTAGAGCCGATTTTGTTGGCAGGAGCATCAATGGCAATGGGTGAACGCGTGGAAGCAGGAGAATGGTTGACTTATATTCCAATTTGGTTTGCTGTATTGCTCCTTATTTTGGAAGGTGCAATTTATCTCTATCGTCAAAGAAGAACTGAAAAGTTACTTCAATATCAACATAAGAAACTACAATCGCGTCTAGCCCAAAAAGATGAGCACTAAGTTTCATGTAATTACATAAGGATGAGTTGTACATAAGAGTTTTTGACTGAATGATAAGAATAATTACTTATTCTTTAAAAATATTTGTGACAAAATTAACTAAAACGTAAAAATGTGATAAATTTGTTAAATCAATAATAATTCTAATTTAACAATCATGATTCAGTACCAAACAAGAGCAGCATTATTACAGATGGAGCCTAGTCTGGATTTAAACTGGCAAAGACTCTTAGAGCGTATATTTCAACATTCTGATAGTGACGTTCGCGAAGAAATTGATCGTCAAATTCTCAAACCTAAAGATATATTTTGGAATCGTGTGAATAACACATTCGAATATAAAGTCACGACGTCGCTGGGAATTTTAAAGCATAGCTTTTCTAGTGAAAGAATGCGCTCCATTGCAGCAAAGTTATGTCAATCTATCCAATGGTTGAAGGAGATGACGGATTGCGTACAAGTGGCAGACTATTTAGAAAATGCGCTGTATCAAATTGACCAGATTGCTGTTGAGGATAATTTAAAATTACAACGCGAAAAAATGCTAATGCGTCGGGTTTTTTTGCAAGATGTTGCTAAGTTAATTCGTGAATTAAATCTTGAAACACCAGTTGGAACTCGCCAGTTAACTTCAGCTCAGATTAAGAGCTTTATGATAGAAGTATTTATTAAGCAACAATTACTGGGGTATTGGTTTAAACCGCTTCTACCTAGAAGCTCATCGATCATGGAGCATCCTTTTTTTGCACAATGGTTGCTGAAAGAACAGTCCATTCGACACTTTGATATTGTTAAAACCTCTGAATTTCTATTCGTCATCGCACCAACCAGTCAGTTTGAACAAAATCCATTTTCGATCCGTCGTTTTTTATTTGAAGATCGAATGGAATACAACCAGCAAATTTATCTCAATGGGTTGGTTTTGGATATGCGCCGTTACAATGAAGAGGGGTATATCAAACAGTTTATGGAACACGTGCAGATGATGGTTACTATTCAGCATCAAGTGCATAAAGATGTCATTCAAATTGTGCAAGAATTTGAAGATGTTGCTGAACAGAAGATATTACCGCTTTTGACACAAAATTTAGGGATGGCTGGAAGTAATAGTGATTTTGTAGCCAAACAGCATTTACGTAAGATAGAGCAAGCATTGACTGTCGAATTGCTGCAACCTCTTGTGGTGGCTTTAGAACAGCATTTATCACATATTGAAGAATATGAGCATCTGTTTAAAAGTGTGCATCGCATATTTTCAGATATTCTGGCGAATTATAAAGATTTTAAACAACAGCCTTCATTATTTTTTAATTCCTCAGTCCAGTTGTTTGAATACAAGTTGTTAGCCTATTTAAAACTACTTGAAAAGCGTAAAGATGAAATATTTTTACCATTGAATATGTATGAACGTGGAGTCATGCATGAGCGCTCCAAGAAACCGTTAAATGCATTACAAGAAGATTTAAGCCAACATATTCAAGATTACCGAGAAATGCTGTCTCATACGATGCGTTTGAAACGAGATTATGCTGAAGTTCAAGGCTCATTTTTAAAAAGAATGGTGGCTGGAGAAAAGTTAGAAAAAGAACTTCAACAAACTTCATTGGCCATGGTGAAAATCAAGAAGCAGGCTTATCTAGATATTTTAAGTGTGCCTAAAAACTACCGTAAATATAGTGTATTTATTGAATTTGAAAGTTTTTCAGCTACAAGTGAGTTTGAACGACATTATGCATTCCCTTCGGGGCAAAATGGTTTAACTAAGCTTCCAGTATTGGTCAAACTCCCAGAAAACTTAGAAGATTTTAATTTAGAAGATTTAAATATGATGTTGAGTCAGGATATTTCGGCTTCACCAGTATTTAGTTGAACAGGCTGCAACTCAGTGACGAAATTGGATTTGTAGGCTTAATGATCAGTATTTGATATCTAAATGAAATCATTTACCCAAAAAATTATATTGTAATTCAATGGCTAAAATATATTTTTTACAAAGAGAATATTGCTTTAGTAAAAAATAAACCGAGTTTTCATTTCAACTCTGAGCTAATTCCTTTACAATTATGGGGTTTTGAAATTTATGCTTAGATTTACAATTAATTAGAGGACGTATCTGTGAGCAAAGACACTATCGTTGCCCTACATGCAGAGCACCAAGGTCGCTGGAAAAACCGTGAAGAACTCGCGGAACGTATGATTGCCCTTGTTGGTCAGTTATACCGTGAAAAAAACATCGTAGCTACAGTATACGGTCGCTCTTTAATTAACCGCTCGGTTATCCAAATTCTTAAAGCTCACCGTCGTACACGTGTTTTAGACGTTGAACTTTCTGCTGTAGATACTTTCCCAATCCTTGAAGCATTGGTTAAAGTACAAAATATCGGCACAGCTGAAATCGATTTAGGCAAACTTGCTGTAGAATTTAAAGCAAAAGGTGGCGATGTAGATGCATTCGTTGCTGACGCTGTTAAATCACTACAAGGAAATGCTGCATCTGTTGAGCATAAAGATGTTGTGCTTTATGGTTTTGGGCGTATTGGTCGTATCCTTGCACGTCTTATGATTGGTCAGTCTGGTCTTGGTCGTGGTCTAAACCTTAAAGCGATTGTTGTTCGTAAATCATCTGATGGTGATTTAGAGAAACGTGCTTCTTTACTTCGTCGTGACTCTATTCATGGTCCATTTGCAGGTACGATTTCTGTAGATGAAGAGAACGAAGCAATTATTGCGAATGGTCAATTCATCAAAGTGATCTATGCATCTAACCCATCAGAAGTGGATTACACTGCATATGGTATTGAAAATGCATTGGTGATTGATAACACTGGTAAATGGCGTGATGCTGAAGGTCTTGCTCAGCACCTTCAATGCCCAGGCGCTGCACGTGTAATCTTAACTGCACCTGGTAAAGGTGATATGAAGAACGTTGTGTTTGGTGTTAACCAAGCTGATATTCTTGATGAAGATACAATCATCTCTGCTGCAAGCTGTACTACAAACGCGATCACACCGACGTTGAAAGTACTTCATGACAAATATACAGTGATTAATGGTCACGTTGAAACAGTTCACTCGTTCACGAACGACCAAAACTTGATCGACAACTACCATAAAGCTGACCGTCGTGGCCGTGCTGCAACGTTGAACATGGTGATCACTGAAACGGGTGCTGCTAAAGCAGTTGCTAAAGCACTTCCAGCGCTTAAAGGCAAATTAACTGGTAACTCTGTACGTGTACCAACACCTAACGTGTCTTTAGCAATCCTTAATCTGACTTTAGATAAAGAAGTTGATCGTGATGAAGTGAACGAATATATTCGTCAAATTTCTATCAACTCTAATCTCCAAGGTCAAATTGGTTATACAAACTCTACTGAAGTTGTATCGTCTGACTTTATTGGTTCACGCACTGCAGGTGTTTTTGATGCGCAAGCAACAATTACGTCTGGTAACCGTTTAACAGCATATGTATGGTACGACAACGAAGTAGGTTATAGCTGCCAAGTTCTGCGTATCGCTGAACAAATGGGCGGCGTAAGCTATCCAAAAGTACCTGCTGAAACAAATGCATAATTTGTAAAGCATAAAAAGAGCCTCTTTCGAGGCTCTTTTTTATTTGCCTAAATTTACGTAATTAAGACTTTAGAGCAATATGGTTTCTTCAAAATAAGTGGTTTAATATTGAAAAATTGCGTATTTGTTCACATAAAATATGGATTGTGAGCAAGTGATTAAAAAAATAAGTGTTAAAGGATTATATTTTTGCGCATCAAATATCTTGTCATTGGCTTCGTGCTGATTGCTTTGGCTGCCGCGAGTGGTATAGCAATTGCCTTATGGGTTTTTCAACATTTTAAAATTTACATTCCACTTAAAGATCAAGCCGTGAATATTGATCTTCAGGAGCCATTGCAAGCGAAAGTTCAAATCCATGATGCTTTGGATGTAAATGTGACAGGTCGCGTGAAAACGACCATTCCAATGCGTGAAAATCTTTCTATTCCTGTACAACAAACACTGAATCCTATGGTTCATTTCGACAATCAAGTACCAATTAAAACGGTCATTCCAGTACGTGAAAATTTGATTGTGGACCAAAATTTAGCAGTGGATACTAAAGTTAAGGTTCGCATTTTAGGCAAAGATATTACATTGCCATTGAAAGGGATGATTCCAATTAAACTTGATGTACCTGTTGAAATGGATGTTCCCTTAGATCAAATGGTTCACTTGAAATTTCAAGCACCTGTTCAAGCTGATTTAAAAGAGAATCTACGCATCCCATTAAAAACGGATTTAGATGTGGATATACCAGTACAAGGTCACTTGAATGTACCAATTAAAACTGCACTAGAGGCTTCAGTCGAAGTACAAAATACTTTGCCAATAAAAATACAAAAAGGTGAGTTGGTTATCCCACTCAATACCTTAACATTACAAAAAAATCAAAAAGTGGAAGCAACACGACCTATTAAAGCTCAGAAGGATGATCAATCTGCTGAATCGGTGAAAGCCCAGTGAGCTCGAGAAGCATGAGTGCTAAAAAGATCGTGGGATATAGTTCGCTCGTATTTATTGTTGTGGCAGGCATTGTCGCGGTAGGTTTTTGGCTATATCTCAATATTCAAGCATCTGTTCAAGTCAGTGCGAAGAATGCAAGTGTACAGTTGTCAGAATCATTGCCGACCAAAATTGATGTTGGGAATTATCTTGAGGTACAAGCAATTGGCGCATTAAATACAGAAATTAAAGTACAGGAAAATATTGATTTAGATTTGCAGGGTAAATATAAAACCAATCTTAAGTTTAAAGTCGAAGTCCCTGTTTCTGTGAGTGTGGATTATCAAACCAAAGTAAAAATCGATCAAACGATTCCAATTAGTGCAACAACAGATTTGGTGTATAAAACACGATTTTTACCTAAATTTCCGTTAAATTTAGATTTGCCTATTCAGCTTGAAGTTCCATTTCATTTAAAGCGTACTTATCAGGTTCCGATTACGATTGATTTTGATGGTCCTGTCTATTTAGATTTGCATGAGCAGCTTGATGTGGATATTGATCATGTTTTCAAACCGGTATTGCATTTAAATGATCCAATTTTGATGAAGGATGTATCTAGTTTTAGAGCAACAATGTATAACTTGGAGCGAGAAACAAAGGCGAATTTAGATATGAACTTGGATTTACCCCTTCGCAATATTAAAAAGTAAAAACTCCCCTTTAAGGGGAGTCTATTCTCTAAGCATTCAGGGCTTGCTGAATGCTTTCACGAATCGGTGTGGTTTTTCGACCAATTAAATGTTCAAGATCTTTGCTTACACTGTACAGCGCACCATGGGCGGTGTGAAGATCTGCATCTATAATGATGTCAATGAGACTTAGTGGTAAACCAGCTTGAATTAATCCTTGACGATAATCTTCTGGAGATAAGTTTTGATATTTCACAGGCTGTTGTGAAAATTCAGAAAGTAAGGTCGCAAAATCATTTAAGCTAAAGCTTTCGCTACCAGCAAGCTCGTAAACTTTGTTTAAATGTTGAGCTGACTCATCATTTAATATTTGAGCTGCAGCAGTGGCATAATCCAAACGAGAAGCTGAACTAATTAAACCATCTTGAGCAGCTCCGTATACCATGCCTGTTTCGATTTGATGGGTGAGCGCAGATAAATAGTTTTCGCTATACCAATTATTTCTTAAAAAGGTGTAGGTAATAGAACTTTCTCGTATTAGTTTTTCTGTTTCTCGATGTTCATTGGCTAAGCCAAGCGGAGAGTGATCTGCATTCAGTAAGCTGGTATAGATTAAGTGAGGAACTCTAGCTTGAATCGCAGCATCGATAACAGCCTTGTGTTGTGGAGTGCGACGACCAATTTCATTGGCAGAAATGAGCAGGAGTTTATCAACATCCTGAAGGGAATTTGCGAGATCATCTGGCTGATCATAATCAAATTTGCGTACTTGAGTATCTTCAGCAAACAAAATTTTAGCTTTTTCTGGGTTGCGAACCAAAGCAATAATTTCATGCTCGCTATGAAGTTTTTTAAGTTCTTGAACAACTAAACGACCTAATTCACCAGTTGCACCTGTAATCGCAATTTTCATTTTAATTTCCTCTCATTGTGGCTAAAAAATAAACTTGATGCAGGCATATTAATCTGTTAACTTACTTAATGAAAGTACATACCTAAAAGTAAGTTATTAACTGTTAAGAGAAAAATGATGAATACATATGCGCATAGTGATTTATTAGGTCAAGTTTTATCCAGTGAATGTCCTTCTCGTGAAATTTTGGAGCATCTCACCAGTAAATGGTCAGTTCTCGTCCTAAGTTGCTTGAGTGATGGTGTGCATCGTTTTAGTGAGCTAAAACAAAGAATTGAGGGGGTGAGCGAAAAAATGTTGGCTCAGACACTAAAAACCTTAGAAAAAGATGGTTTTATTTTACGCACTGTTTATCCAGTAGTTCCTCCAAAGGTGGAGTATCAACTCACTGTATTGGGTTCAAATGCAGCGATGAAATTAAATGAGTTGATCCATTGGATTGAGCGAAATTTACCCGAAATTTTGGAAAGTAAGGCACTTATTACGCGATAGTTATACTTCATCATTTTGTTATCGCTCAGTTTAAAGTGTGTACTGAGCGAGATGTTTATATGGTTTTCATGATCTTAAAATCATAACGATCAATACATAAAATTAAAATTGAGAAAAACAGTCCCAAAGCAACGCAACCAATCCATGCATAATGTTCCCAAGCATAGATAGCACCTAAAGAACCTAGTGCAGCGCCTGAAAAGTAAATGGTCATATACACAGCATTAATTCGTGAGCGTGCTTGACCATCAATACGATAGACTAGATTCTGATTTAAAACATGAAATGCAGTGAGACCAAAATAGCTCATCAATACGCCAAGCGCATAAATGAAGATGTTCTGTTGTGCGAAATATAATGGAATACAAGAGAACAGCATCAAGCTGATACATAATTGAGCGACAAATTCTTCTTTCCCTTTGCCAACTGTTTTACCAGACCAACTTGAGGAATAAATTCCGATAATACCTAACAGACCAAATAGTCCAATTTGAAAATCAGTAAATTGATATGGGGCACTCCCTAGAACAAAAGTCATCGATGTAAACACCATTGAGAGAATGCCAAATCCTAGGGCACCCGCGCAGGCACGGCGTATGAGATGCGGATTATTCTTCGCGATGCTCCAAAGTGATTTGTAAATATCAGTGACTTGTAAATGAGAAGCCGGTTGAGTGTTGGGTAGCTTTTTCCACATTAAACATGCAAAACATAATGTTAAAATACCACTACTAAAATAAACGCCTTCCCAAGACCAATAAGTTGAAACAAAGCCGGCAAATGTCCTAGATAAAATAATCCCCATGACCAGTCCGCTCATGAGTTTACCTACAACTGCTGAGCTTAATTCAGGTGGGCTAATGGAAGAAGCAAAAGGAATTAATACTTGTGCTGATATGGCTCCAAATGTTGCACAGAGTGTAAAGATATATAAAGTGCTGATATCTGAGCTGAAAGACAAAAGGATCTGCGAAATTGCCGCAAATATCATTAAACTCACAATGAGTTTTCGTTTATTAAAAAAATCTCCAAGGGGAACCAAAAGCATGAGTCCGAGCATATAACCCACTTGAGCGATAACTACGGTAAATCCGGCTTGGCTGGTCGAAATTTCTAAACTTCTTTCGATTGAATAAATCAGTGGTTGATTGAAATAAGCTGAACCTGCACAGACACCACAGGCCAAAGCCATAATAAGCACGAATTGTGAGGATAAAGGGGTAGCAGAGCGATCCATGTCAAAATCTTAGAGTGCAATTTAATGCACTATAGGCATTATTTTGTGGTTTCAGAAATAAATAAAACCAATGATGTCATTTGATAAAACAATGAGTAATGAATAAATCAAATTTAATGCAGTGATACACCAAAACATTAAAGACTCAATTCATGAAAAAAGTCGCTAACTTATTCTCAACCTGCATAAATATAGTCGAGAAATACTTTAAAATATGGCAGAATAGGCGGTTTTAAAGTTTTTAGAGGATTGGCATTATGCGCTTTGTTGATGAAGCAGTCATTACCGTAGAGGCTGGCGACGGTGGCAATGGCGTAGCCAGTTTTCGCCGTGAAAAATTCGTACCATTTGGTGGTCCAGATGGTGGTGATGGTGGTCGTGGTGGCAGCGTATATATTCAAGCTGATGACAACACCAGTACGCTTGTAGATTATCGTTATACCCGTAGATTTCGTGCTGAACGTGGTAAAAATGGTGCTGGCGCAAACTGTGCAGGTCGCGGTGGTGAATCCGTAACACTATATGTTCCAGTAGGAACAACAATTGTAGATACTGAGTCTGGCGACATCATTGGTGATTTAATTGAAAATGGTCAACGTGTCCTTGTCGCTCAAGGTGGTGACGGTGGTTTAGGTAACACTCACTTTAAGTCATCAACGAACCGTTCTCCACGTAAATGTACACATGGTAACAAAGGTGAGTTCCGCGAAATTCGTCTAGAGCTGAAAGTTTTGGCAGATGTTGGCTTATTAGGTATGCCAAATGCGGGCAAATCAACATTTATTCGTGCTGTCTCTGCAGCAAAACCAAAAGTAGCAGATTACCCATTTACAACTATGGTACCTAATCTTGGTGTTGTAGATGCAGATCGTCACCGTTCATTTGTAATGGCTGATATTCCAGGTTTGATCGAAGGTGCTGCAGAAGGTGCAGGTCTTGGTATTCGCTTCTTAAAACATTTGGCGCGTACTCGTATTCTTCTACATATCGTGGATGTACAGCCAATTGATGGATCAGATCCAGCTTATAATGCTAAGGCAATTTTAAATGAGCTTTTTAAGTTCTCTCCAACATTGTCAAAACTCCCAGTGGTGTTGGTTTTAAATAAAGTAGATCAGTTGCCTGAAGACTCAAGAGATGAGTGGTGTAATCACATCCTTGAAGAGTTGAAATGGGATGGTCCAGTATTTAAGACCTCAGGCTTGATGTCTGAGGGAACCAAAGAAGTCGTTTATTATTTAATGGATCAAATTGAACAACAGCGTGAACGTGAAGTTGAAGATCCAGAGTATGCAGCAGAAATGCAAGCATTCCGTGATCAGCTTGAAGCTGAAACACGTGAACAAACCATTGCCGCTAAAGAGGCTTATCGTGAAATGCGTCGTAAACAACGTCTTGCAAGTCAAGAGGATGACGGTTTTGACGATGATGAAGATGATGGCGAAATGGAAGTGTACTACGTACGTTAATCTCTTTATATAAGAGACAGAGGACAAGATGATAGAAGTGGTAGATGGGCAACGTCAGCTCAAGGGTTGCAAAAGAATCGTTGTTAAAATCGGATCATCTTTACTCACAGCAAACGGAAAAGGTTTAGATATAGATGCAATCTCGCATTGGGCGGGGCAAATTGCAGATCTACACAATGCAGGGCATGAGATTATTCTCGTGTCTTCCGGTGCTGTGGCTGAAGGTATGGTTCGAATGAAACTTGAGAATCGACCCACGGATCTACCCAGTCTTCAAGCTTGTGCTGCCATTGGTCAAATGGGGCTGATACAAACTTGGTCTAGTGTATTGTTGAATCACAATATTCAATCTGCCCAAGTTTTATTGACTCATGATGACTTGGCCGACCGTCGACGTTATTTGAATTCTTGTGATGCTTTACAGCATTTAATCGATTGGAAAGTGATTCCAGTGATTAATGAAAATGACACTGTATCCACTGATGAGATTCGATTCGGAGACAATGATACTTTAGCTGCAATGGTTGCAGGCCAAGTTCATGCTGATTTATTGATTATTTTGACAGACCAAGAGGGGATGTTTGATTCAGACCCTCGCTCAAATCCTAATGCGAAGTTGTTTCATACAGTTCGCGCATTAGATGAAAGTTTGTTTGATATGGCAGGTGGTGGTGGTAAGTTTGGTCGAGGTGGAATGCTGACCAAAGTACGCGCTGCTCGTTTAGCTGCGAAATCAGGATGTCCTACACTGATTGCCAGTGGAGACAGTAATCATGTGTTAACTCGATTAATGTCGGGTGAGATGCTAGGTACGTTGTTTATCACTGATAATGATCGAATCACTGCTCACCAACAATGGTTAGCTGCGCATTTGCAAACTGCAGGGCGATTGGTGATTGATGATGGTGCTGTGAAAGCGATCAAAGAAAATCATCGGAGTTTATTGCCTGTAGGTGTGAAAGCAGTAGAGGGGCATTTCGAACGTGGTGATGTGGTGGAGTGTGTGGATCAGCAACGGCATCGCGTCGCAGTTGGTCGTGTCAATTTTAGTTCACGTAGCGCTGAAATTGTCAAAGGCTTACCCTCAGATAAGGTACACCAAGTTCTAGGTGAAGCACGTTCATTAGAAATGATCCATCGCAATCATATGGCGATCTATTAATTTCTTATTTAATAAAAGCTCGCTTAGGCGAGCTTTTTTTGTGGATCAAGATCGGGTAATTGATGAGATGATCCGACCATATAAGGATAATCAGCCATATCCAACATCGCTTGATCCTCATAAGAATTTCCATAAGCATAAATTGATTGAAATTGGTTTACATCATATTGCTTGAGTATGCGTTGTCTTTTTTCTTCACCACTACAATCAGGAGAAGAATAATGACCCGTATAAAACTGATTGAGCACTTCAGTTTCAGTACAAATCAAATCTACATTTAAAATCTGAGAAATGGGTTTTAAATAAATATCAATGGATGCAGAGACAATCGTAATGCGGTCACCACGGAGTTGATGCTTTATCAGTTGTTCATAAATGGGTGAGTTTAGATGTTGTTGTAATGAATAGGCGTATTCAAGTGCTATCGAATCAGCATCAGATTTAGAAAATCCAGCAAACATTGCCTTGAATAGCTTAGGGCGCATTGCGTGCGCGGGGTAAATATTTAAAAAATAGGCTTGAATCCAAGGCAGGGTTTTTAGTCCTTGCTTAACAATATGTCGTTTTGATAAGGCGTAAAAGATAAAGCTAGTAAAACTATCTTTATCACATAATGTTCCATCAAAATCAAATAATGCTAGGTTTTGATTCTTTTTGCTTTCTGCATACATGTTTGATATCGACCGTTAACTCGCGTAGCAAACCAGTTGGTATTGTAGTCGCGACTAAGCTTAGGACCTGAAATAACCACTTCAGGCATAATGGCATAAAATTTTTCTTTTCCAATTTTCTTTTCGTAAAGCTCAGTCACAGCTTTATAAGTTTGCGTATCTTCAAACTTTTTCTCTTTTTCTTTCTTTAAATCAGCTCGAATTTGACGAGGTGTAATAAATACATTATTTGCGGCAAATACATTGATAAGTTCTTGTTCAGATTGACTCTTTTCAGCTTTTGGATTGCCATTTTTATTGTACAGTAATAAGTCGCCATCAAGCGTTAACTCCGCTGCTGTTAATTCATTGAGCATGCTTTGGAAAGCGGCGTTACGACTTGAATACATGCCTGAATTGTAGTCTGCAAAGCGATAGATGGGTTGATCATAATCTGCTGGATACATCATCAGGCGGTGAATACCATAATAGAGTCCGCCATATTGACTATAAAGGTCTGATCTTAGATCTGCGATACTTCCACCTTGGCGCTTATGATCTTTTGCATAGCTAATATGAACTTGCATAGAGCCTAAAGTGGTAATGGGATTTAGTTTTTCACCAATATCTTGACCAACGAGTTTAGCTGCACCAGTGAGTGCACTGACATGGTAGTGTTTTGCCATGTGAGCAAAAATCTCACGATACAATTCATCTAATTCTCGTTCGGTAGAGACTTTCCGCATTTGTTTAAGATAATTGTCTTCAGGTGTTGGTTGATTTTTTAAGACCTCTTGGAAATACCCAGCAACGGTGCCTCCAATACTATCTCCTAATTTATCTTTGAATTTTTCATCTAAACGATCTTCAATTTCTTTAACTGCTTTGGCACCTAGTCCGGGTACATGGGGATCTGCAACAAAATTAGATTCTTGATCGACTACAGCAATAATGGTACACACATTTTCTTTCGTTTGGGGTATACCGAGTTGCTCTGTTATTTTATAAATATCCTCGGCCCATGAACCACGATTATTAACGCGGCCAGGAATGAGTTTTGAGATTTGATCTGCATCAATCGTTTTATCTTGTGTGTTCCACCATGATGAGTCACCACAAGCACTCATGAATAAACTTAATGTAGCAACACTACAGGCTTTAAAAATTACATTAGAGCGAAAGCTATTTTTCATAAATGCAAAGTATCAGGGATAAAGATTCTAGCGAAGTATACTATTTCATTCACGATTTGTGAGAACTTATATGTATACAAGATGATGGCAGTATGCTTCAAATCAAAATCTAAGTGTTGAGCTTAAGTTTATCCATTAACATTCAAGCAAAATGAGATAAAACATATTTTTAGTTTCAAACGTTATATAATTTAATGCTTGTATCCAATTTCAATCTCTCAATGAGTGCAGATTTAAAAAGTTAAGCATTCTGAAACTGTTTCATCATCATTGGTATTATTCATGTCTCAACATCCTGTGATCCGTGATTTATTTGATCGCGAAAAAACAACTCCTGTTTTTGTAGCACCCATGGCAGGTGTAACGGATCGACCATTTAGAACCTTGTGTAAATATTTTGGTGCAGGACATGCAGTTAGTGAAATGATGACTTCTGACAAAACGCTGCGTATGAGCAAGAAAAGTCTCTATCGAGCCAACTTTGATGGTGAAATTGCTCCAATTTCAGCACAAATAGCAGGATCAGACCCACGGGATTTAGCTGAAGCTGCACGATATCAAGTGTCAAATGGTGCTCAAATCGTTGACATCAATATGGGCTGTCCAGCAAAAAAGGTGTGCAATAAATTAGCAGGTTCTGCACTCTTACAAGATGAAGACTTGGTAGCCAGAATTTTAGATGCGGTGGTCGAAGCAGTAGATGTCCCTGTAACACTTAAAACGCGCTTAGGATTTTTAAACGGACATGAAAATATTATGCGTGTGTCGAAGCGCGCAGAACAAGCGGGTATTGCAGCTTTAGCATTGCATGGTCGTACACGGGAAGATATGTATTTAAATACTGCACGTTATGATCTAATTAAAAAAGTGAAGCAAAATATCTCTATTCCAGTCATTGCAAATGGAGATATTGATAGCCCAGAGAAAGCTAAGTATGTATTAGATCATACTGGTGCTGATGCCGTGATGATTGGCCGAGCAGCACAAGGTCGTCCATGGATTTTTAGAGAAATTGCTCATTATTTAAAAACGGGACAGCCACTTGCAGCGCCATCGATTGCTGAAGTAAAAGAAGTTCTATTGGGTCATCTGAATGAGCTATATGAATTTTACGGTGAGTATTCAGGCTGTCGCATTGCACGTAAACATATCGCGTGGTACACCAAAGGTCTCCACTCAAGTAATGAATTTCGTCAGAATATGTACAAAGTAGAAAGTACGGCGGAACAAGCCAAGGTCGTAGCCAATTATTTCGATTTACTTTTGTCAGAAGGGCAAATTATGAGTGATGTTCAAGTGGAATCTGTGGATTTATTAAAATCAGGTTGAGTTTCTATATGTCAGCACTCAACTGAGATAAGTTATTCATACATTTTACTTTTTAGATTCAAGAGGTTGTAAATTTACTTGAGAATCTGATTTTTTCTCTTCAGAAGAATGTAATTGATCTTGATTTAAATTTTGAGCATCTAGCTGCTCAATATTATGTTGAGTAGACTGATCTTTATCTTGAGCATGTGAATAGGTGTCGATTCCGAATCCAATCGCCACAAGTGCTAATAATACAAAACCCATACTTTTCGCTACATAATTTAACAATTCATTGTAAATTAAAAAACTATAGCTCGGTATGGGTTTTATCGATTATCTAAGCATCATATTGATCAATTTCTAATATGATTTGATTGATTAAGTCAGGTGCTTCTAAAGCTCTGATTTGATTTACATTACTTCCTGCCCAGAATGCACCAAAACTTTCATCTTTATTGGTTAATGCTGCTGCATTAAGTTGTTTACCTAAATCATAGGCATAAGGGTAGGAAGCAACTAACTCACGCTGAGGTAAATCTACGAGAGTTGACCAACTGTTGATTATCCCTCTCGCTGGTCGTCCAGAGATGCTTGAAGTGATTTGAGTTAAAGGCTTGCTTAATAATGCATTACGATAAGCTGCATTAGCAGCTGAACTCTTGCATTGTACAAATGCAGTACCGAGTTGTACGGCTGAAGCTCCGAGATTCATCATATATTTAGCTTGAAATCCATTCATGATTCCACCAGCTGCTACGACAGGTATCTTGCAGGTAGGAACAAGTAATTTTACTAAATCAGCTGTTTTGATTGCACTGTCAAAATGCTCATTAAAAATACCACGGTGTCCTCCCGCTTCAATACCTTGTGCAATGATGATATCAATGCCAGCGTCTTCAATTGCTCTAGCTTCCGCTAAGTTCGTTGCTGATACCATCGTGATAATACCAGCCTCTTTGAGGGCAGAGATTTGATGTGCATGAGGTATCCCAAAGTGTAAGCTCACCGCCTTAGGTCGAGTTTCTAAGACTAAATCTAAAAAATCATCATTATCTAAAAAGCTGGGGTAAATACATTTTAATTCTTTGGGCGGTTCGGTATTAAAGTTATCAAATTGAGGTTTTAGATAATTTATCCAGTTTAGATTCCGTTCAGAATCAAGTTGAGCTGGTTTGTGGCAAAAGAAATTCACTTGAAAGGGTAAATCTGTTAATTTTTGAGTTGCAACAATTTGTTGTCGAGCATTTTCGATACTGGCAGCACCTAAACCAAGAGACCCTAAACCACCTTGATTGGATACTTCAGCTGCCAGTTCTGGTGTGGATACCCCAGCCATTGGCGCTAAAAAAATGGGATGCTGAATGGATAATTGTTCGAGTAAAGACATAATCAAGCTCCATGATTTAATTTCACTTTGCACAATCATGATCGGAGAATCAAATTATATTCATTATTTAGTGCGAAAATGCAAAGCGTCAAACTGTGTCGCATGAATGATCAGCGACATTTAGTAGAATAAATAAACAATTATAATATTCGAAATCTCATTGCTTCCCCATACATATATGTCTGATCGTATCCGTGAAAAATTACAGATTTTAGCTGATGCTGCCAAATATGATGTGTCTTGTTCATCAAGTGGTAGTAACCGCAAGAACAAAGATAAAGGTCTTGGTAATACAGGTTCAGGAATTTGCCATAGTTATACCGAAGATGGTCGCTGTGTTTCGTTATTAAAAATTTTATTCTCAAATGTCTGTATTTATGATTGTGCTTATTGTGTCTCTCGCCGTTCAAATGACGTAAAGCGAGCGGCATTTACCGTCCAAGAAGTGGTAGATCTGACCATTAATTTTTATCGTCGAAACTATATAGAAGGGTTATTTTTAAGTTCGGGAATTTTTAAATCCGCGGATTACACCATGGAGAGAATGCTTCAAGTCGTAAAAAAATTAAGGCTGGAAGAAAATTTTAATGGATATATTCATCTCAAAACTATTCCTGGCGCTTCGCAAGAAATTATTCATGAGGCTGGGCTGTATGTCGATCGTATGAGCATTAATTTAGAAATGCCGACAGAAGAAGGCTTGGTGAAATTTGCACCTGAAAAGTCGCATGCAGAGGTGCAGAAAGATTTAGCTATTGTGAGAGACCGTTTGATTGAATTGAAAGATGAGAGAAAATTAATCAAGTCGGTTCCCAAATTTGTGCCTGCTGGTCAGACAACACAAATGGTGGTCGGTGCGCATCACGAAACAGATCGTGATGTGATCTTGATGGCTGACAAGCACTACAAAGATTTTAAATTAAAACGGGTGTATTACTCAGGATATATACCTATAAATCCAGAAGAGGCTGCTTTACCTGCTGTAGGTTCTGCACCGCCGTTATTGCGAGAAAATCGCTTATATCAATCAGATTGGTTAATGCGTTTTTATGGATTTGAAGCCAACGAAATTGTGGATGAAGCACACCCCAATTTAGATTTAGAGGTTGATCCTAAATTAGGTTGGGCTCTAAGACATCCAGAGCAGTTTCCAGTGGATATCAATACTGCTGAATATAAAATGATTTTGCGTGTTCCTGGCATTGGTGTGAGGTCTGCTAAGAAAATTGTACAGGCTCGCCGATTTGGAAAAATTCATATCGATCAGTTAAAGCGCTTAGGCGTTGCTTATAATCGTGCTCAACATTTTATTCGATGTGCTGACACACCCAAATTTAAAAGAGAACAACACGCTCATCAGATCCGCCAGCAAATTTTACAAAGTGGACAATCAAAATATGTGAAACAACTGTCACCTCAACTTGGATTTGGGTTTTAAATGGCGCTGTATGTTTTTGATGGTACGATGACCGGGTTACTGTGCTGTGTTTTTAGAGCTTTTCAATTTAGAGAGTTTGACGTAAAAGTTCAAACTGAAGTAAATACTCACCAGAATTTATTTGATGAGTCAGTCCGAGTTTATAGTGAAGAAAAGCAAGCTGAACGAGTCTGGCAAGGTTTAAAATCTAAAATTTCTGCTTCAAGTTTACGTAATTGGTATTTTACTTTTTTGACTGAGCAGGAAGTGGCATACCAACATCTATTTGATTATTCCATTTATATCTTTAAGCACCAATACGCCGTTGAAAAAAATTTCGGTCATCGTGATGTTTTAGCGCTAGCACAATGGGCTAAACAAGTTGGTCGTGAAAAGCACCGAATGGAGGCATTTGTTCGCTTTAAAAAGTGTAAGGATGGTTTATTTCTATCTTTAGTAAGACCAGATTTTAATGTTCTGCCTTTAATTTCTAAGCATTTCAAAGCACGTTATCAAGACCAGCGTTGGTTAATTTATGATGAAAAGCGACGCTACGGAATTTACTATGATTTGAAGCAAGTCCATCAAGTTAATTTGAATGCAGCCGAAATTGATCAAAATATCCATATAGGTTCTAGTCAATCATTCATGATTGAACTCGATGATCAAGAAGAGCTATATGATCAACTTTGGAAGGATTATTTTAAGAGTGTAAATATAGTGGCACGTGATAATCCTAAATTGCATGTTCAATACGTACCTAAAAGGTATTGGAGATATATGAATGAAAAACAGGTATAGTGTGATTTTTTAAAAATAAGTTATTGAATTTATTTAATAAAATATAATAAAAACAATTATGTAAGAGTGTTTTAAATTTATACAGCTAAATTTTTTAATATTTTTAGATTATATTTATTTAGGTGTAATTCATATAAGCTATTGAATTATATATTTATATATATTGTACTTGGATTACATTGAAATTTAATTATACTTTATAAATATATATTGGGTCATAAAATAAAATTATTTTGTATATTTAATATTCAAAATTAATTTATGATTTTTTAATTTTAATTTATTTTATATAAATATCAATACTTAATTTTATACGAGTTAATTTTGATAACGATTCATATTTAGCCATCTCAGTTCAATTAGACTTCGTAAATTTTTTTTTCTTAGACTAATAGTTAAGCCCAATTTATTCATTCAAAAAGTGAATATCACTAGAATTTCGACCTTTGAAACTATTTAACGCGCAATTCGTTTTTGAGTGTGAAATTTATTGCATTTAACAATGGATTCACTTTTTGAATTAGAAGGGTCTTCCATGGATATTCACGTTGATGAGCAATCTCAACCACCTAAGAAGCAAAAGTTTTATCAAATTTTATATGTTCAAGTCATCTTTGCAATTATTGCGGGTGTCACACTTGGACATTTTATGCCTGAGTTGGGGGCAAGTTTAAAACCTCTTGGCGATGCTTTTATTAAAATCGTCAAAATGATCATTGCACCCGTTATTTTCTTGACTGTGGTCACGGGTATTGCTGGTATGACAAATATGGGCGCAGTGGGGCGAGTGACGGGTAAAGCAATGGCTTACTTTTTAACTTTCTCTACGCTTGCGCTGATTGTTGGCATGATTGTTGCTAATCTTATTCAGCCGGGTAAAGGTCTTAATATCGATCCTGCTGCTTTAGAAGGTGACAAAGTTTCGACTTATGTTGAAAAAGCTCAGGATGCCTCTATTGTTGACTTCTTCATGAATATCATACCAAAGACTTTAATCAGTCCTTTAGCGGGTGGGGATATTCTTCAGGTTTTATTTGTTGCTGTGTTATTTGGTTTAGCGCTTGCAGCGGTGGGTGAAAAAGGGAAACCAATTACAGATTTCTTAACGACACTGACCGCTCCAGTATTTTACCTTGTCGGTATGTTGATGAAACTGGCTCCAATTGGTGCATTTGGTGCGATGGCGTATACGATTGGTGCTTTCGGTATTTCAAGTATTGGAAATTTACTATTATTAATCGTAACGTTCTATATTACTTCACTTTTATTTGTTCTGCTTATTCTGGGAGCAGTTGCACGTTACAATGGATTTTCTATCATTGATCTCATCCGCTATATCAAAGATGAATTATGGTTAGTATTAGGTACGAGCTCTTCTGAAGCTGCACTGCCAACGCTGATGAATAAAATGGAAAAAGCGGGTTGTGAAAAGTCGGTCGTTGGTTTGGTCATTCCAACTGGATATTCATTTAATTTAGATGGTACAAATATCTATATGACGATGGCTGCTCTTTTTATTGCTCAAGCCTGTAATATCGATTTGACCATTTGGGAACAGATCACAATTTTGTTGGTAGCGATGATTAGTTCAAAAGGGGCTGCAGGTGTAACGGGTGCGGGCTTTATTACTCTGGCAGCTACATTATCCGTTGTTCCTGCATTACCTGTTGCAGGGATGGCGCTTATTTTAGGTATCGACCGTTTTATGTCTGAATGCCGCGCATTAACTAACCTTGTTGGGAATGCTTGTGCAGCAATTGTTGTAGCACGTTGGGATAATGCATTAGATAAAGAACAATTAGATGCAACTTTGAAAAATAAAGTAGAGGCTTGACTTCACTTTTAACATCTTAAGCCCATCTTCGGATGGGTTTTTTATATAGATGATGCAGCATTTAACAAACTCAGAGTAAGCGCATTAAGATTTATTATAAGAACAAACTTTGGTGGCGTAGCTGATTTCAATCGGCTAAAAATTTAATACTCCTTTCTTTTTCTTTCTTATCCTCTTGAATGGTTGTAATTGCATTATAGAAAGATAAAAAACGCCCAATTGAAATTAGGCGTTCTTAAATATCGATATTTGCTGATTAGCAACCTGTAAGTTTTTCAGGCTGAGGCTTTTCATTCGGGAAAAATATTGGACGAAGTTTCACACCTATACCATTACCAATAAAAGCGAAAATCAGCCATAACCAACCATGTAAACTGCCTGATGCAATGCCGCTGAAATAAGCACCGATGTTACAACCATATGCTAATCGAGCGCCATAACCCAACATGATACCCCCAATGACTGCTGCGAGAATTGAGCGTTTAGGGATATTGAGACTCGGTGCAAATTTTCCAGCGAGACCTGCTGCAAGTAAAGCGCCGAGCATGATGCCAAAATTCATCATGGAGGTGATATCGAACCACAATGAATTTGCTAAAGCTTTCGCATTTCCAGGTTGTTGCCAATATTCCCAAGCTGTTACATCAATTCCGACCAATGTTGCACCTTTCGCTGCCCATACTGCGAGTGCAGATGTGACACCCCATGGACGACCAGCCAATGCAAGCGTGGCGAAATTAAGCAGGGTGAGAATAATACCACCCCAAATCAAAGGCCATGGTCCCTTTAGGAAACGTTTCCAGCCTTGATGAGCTGCAACAGGTTCTTGTTCAAGCTGACCGTGGCGTTTTTTCTCGAAGTAGACTGTTGCTAATGCGATCAAACCAAATAGCAGGAAATTGAGTATTAGCGCTGGAATAACACCAAAGCTTTGTACTACTGAAATAGGGGCTAAATGTGGCAGTGCAAACCACCATTCAATATGTGAAGTAGCGATCAGTGAGCCTAAACAGAAAAAGAATAGAGTGATCAGCATACGTGAGCTACCACCACCGACTGTATAGAGTGTCCCAGATGCGCAACCACCACCCAGTTGCATGCCAATTCCGAAAATAAATGCACCAATCATCACGGACATCGATACGGGATTGACGTTGCCTTTAACTGGTTGACCAAATAACTCACCTGCACCTAAAGCTGGGAAGAAGAGCAGTACTGCCAGTGCGAGCATAATCATTTGTGCACGTAAACCACGACCTTTGCGTTCTTTAATAAAAACGCGCCAGCTCGATGTAAAACCAAATGATGCATGGTAGAGCGTCATACCAAGCGCACCACCAATAAGGAATAACAGGGCTTGATTAATTCCCACAATTTGATAAGCACCAAAGGTGCCTACAATCAATAAAACAATAGCGATCCAGACCGATGACTGTGATCGGTCAGATTGAGCTGCAATAATGGACATGAAGATAAGAAAAGCTGATAAAACACATCAGTATTTTAATTGATTGATTGTGAGTTGATAGTCCTACACTACATTTATGCATTAAATGCTGCTGAGTAATATTGATTTTATATATTTGTAATTCTTATATGTTAGCCGACATGTACATTAAACAGTGAGCCAATCCAACTTGAAAATGCCATCGCTGCGATTCCCCAAAGCGTAATTCGCAATGCAGATTTTACTTTAGACGTTCCAGCAAAATATCCAGATAAAGCCCCTAGAATAAATAACGCTAAAATGCAAAAAAAGGCAACACTGTATTCTAAATATGCAGGAGGACTGATCAGTATAGCGATCATAGGGCAAGCTGCACCTATTGAAAAGGCGGTGGCAGAAGACCAAGCGGCTTGAAAAGGTTGAGCTGTTGTATTTTCATGGATACCAATTTCATCACGTGCATGTGCAGCTAACGCATCATGCTCGCTCAGTTGTATAGCAACTTGATGAGCAAGTTCGGGTGATAGTCCTCTTTGTATATAAATATGCGTTAATTCTTTCAGTTCTATTTGTGGATTGCGTGCTAACTCACTTGCTTCAAACTTTAGATCAGCTTCTTCAATATCAGACTGAGATTTTACTGAAATATATTCACCAGCTGCCATGGACGTTGCGCCTGCAATCAAACCAGCAATACAAGTGATTAAAAGGGTATGTTGATTCGCGCCACTTGCTGCCATCCCCATGATTAAACTAGTGACTGAAATTATACCGTCGTTGGCACCAAGAACAGCAGCTCTTAACCAACCTGTGCGATGTATATAATGTGGTTCTGTATGGTGCGAATAGCTCATAGTATTTTGTCTTATTATCTGAAAATGTTATTCAAAAATGAGTTGTTATTCATACAGTATAGGCTTGATTCGTATTTTGGGGCTGTATAATTGCTCTGTTAGAGAAAAAATTAAAGCCTCTAAAGAGGCTTTAATTGGTAAAAATCAAATTATTGTTGAGCTTTTTCTTTTACATTCGCTGCACCTTCTTCTACAGCTGCCGCAGCATTAGCAGTTGCTTCTTTAGCCGCTTCTGAAGCGTTGTGCGCAGCGTTTTCAGCATGTGCAGCAGCATTATCTGCAGCTTGTGCTGTCGCATCAGCAGCATTGTCGACTGCAGTTGCAGTTGATTGAGCTGCATCTTCAGTCGCATTTTGAATATCTGCACCTGCTTGTTCAGCAGCATTTTCTAAATGTTCACCAGTTGTCGCGCCAGTTTCAGGAGCTTTATCCTTATTACACCCAACCAAAGCAACTGTAGCAGCAAGACCTAAAGCAACAAGAATCTTATTCATTTTATCTTCCTTTTTTAATTCAATGAGTATCCAAGTAGCATGGATCAGAACAATATAAGCAGATTTTAAATAAAGTTTTATTCAAAAATTGTAAAGATAATATTGGCTTATAAAAAAGCCCCGAGAAAGAGTTTTCTCAGGGCTACACTTTAATGCGGTATGTTAAGGCTGAAATTACTGTCCAGTACGAATAATGTAATCAAACGCTGCCAGTGATGCTTTCGCGCCTTCACCAGTAGCAATGATGATTTGTTTATAAGGTACTGTTGTACAGTCACCCGCAGCAAATACACCTTTTACATTGGTTTCGTTGCGATCGTTAATCACAATCTCACCACGGTTTGAAAGCTCAACCTCTGTCGTTTTGAGGAAATCCGTATTTGGCAACAAGCCAATTTGTACGAAGATGCCCGCAAGTTCAACAATGTGCTCTTCATCCGTCGCACGGTCTTTGTATTTCAGTGCAGTCACTTGTTTGCCATCACCAACGACTTCTGTAGACAGCGCATTTTTGATGACAGTCGTGTTAGGTAAGCTGTTCAATTTATCTTGAAGGACTTGGTCAGCACGTAGCTTAGTATCAAACTCAACCAAAGTGACATGCTCAACAATACCAGCCAAATCAATCGCAGCTTCAACACCAGAGTTACCACCACCGATCACAGCCACACGTTTGCCTTTGAATAATGGACCATCACAGTGTGGGCAGTACGCAACACCACGGGTTTTGTATTCTTGTTCACCTGGTACATTCATTTCTCTCCAACGAGCACCTGTAGACAGGATGACTGTTTTCGATTCAAGTTTTGCACCATTCTCTAAAGTCACTTCAACTAAACCGTTTGCAGTTTCATCCGCACCTTTGATGTCAGTCACACGTTGTAGGTTCATGATGTCGACACCGTATTCACGAACATGTGCTTCCATTTCAGCTGCAAACTTAGGACCTTGCGTCTTTTGCACTGATGTAAAGTTTTCAATGTCCATGGTGTCCATGACCTGACCACCCATGCGCTCAGCAACGATTCCTGTACGGATACCTTTACGAGCGGCATAGATTGCAGAAGTGTTCCCTGCAGGGCCACCACCAATCACAAGCACATCAAATGCATCTTTGGCATTGAGCTTTTCAGCATCTTTCGCTGCAGAGTTAGTATCGAGCTTCGCAACAATCTCTTCCAATGTCATACGACCTTGACCAATATGTTTATTGTCTTGGAACACCATTGGAACTGCCATGATTTTGCGTTCTTCAACTTCGTCTTGGAAGAATGCACCATCAATCATGGTTGCAGTTGTGCCAGGGGTGTAGATTGCGATCAAGTTAAGTGCTTGAACCACATCTGGACAGTTATGACAGCTTAAAGATACGAATACATCAAAGTCAGATTTGATTTCTAAAGCTTTGATGGATGCCAATACTTCATCAGATACTTTTGGTGCATACCCAGAAGTTTGTAGCAATGCCAAAATCAAAGAAGTGAACTCATGACCCATTGGTAAGCCTGCGAAGAACACACGAGGCTGTTCACCGGCTTTTGCCACACCAAAGCTTGGTGCACGTTTGTTGGTACCGTCAAAACGGGCAGTCACTAAATCAGAAAGTTGAGCGATTTCCTCAACCAGTTCTTTGATTTTGGCTGATTTGTCAGAGTCATCCAGAGTTGCCACTAATTCAATCGGGCCTTCCAAACGTTCAAGTAGTGTTTTTAATTGAGCTGAAGTATTTTGATCTAACATTGCTAACGTCTCCAAGGGAGTAAGAATTCATTCGATAAGTAGATACTAAGCTAAATCGATAAATAGATAAAACAGTTTGTTTTTATAAATTTGATCGGTTTTGCAAATTTATTGAAAAATTCATGATTAATTTCAAGCTTATATATGGGTGCTTAGCATGAATTTTCAAGTAGTTTAAAGTGTGATTGGTCTTTTTCAGTTAAGATTGGAATTCTGCATTTGAGAGTTGAACGATGGAATTACAACGCGGAATTTATCAACATTATAAGGGTAAACTTTATCAGGTCCTGCATGTAGCAACACATAGTGAAACGGAGGAAAAGCTGGTGGTTTATCAGTGTCTTTATGGTGACTATTCGATTTGGGTTCGACCGCTATCCATGTTTACGGAAAGTATTAATACCAGTGATGATCGTGAAGTAGAACGCTTTAAATTGGTTCAGGCACTTTAATCAATCCATAAAAAATTTATTTAGATCACCTCAGGGAAGAGTAATGAATCAATTACAACATTTTGAAAGTTTCATGCAGGAGCTGTATAAGACCTTTCATGCGCATGATCTTCAGCAAACTGAACGTCTGCAACGCTATCGAAATATTGAGCCTGAATCAGGCCGATTTTTATCATTACTCATTCGTGCCCAGCAGTCCAAACGTATTCTGGAAATTGGGACTTCTACAGGCTATTCCACTTTATGGCTGGCCGAAGCTGCCCGGCAGAATCAAGCGATGATTACAACATTAGAAATAGACGCAGAAAGAGTTGCGCAGGCCGAGCAGTATGCAAGTCAGCTAGGCTTGAAGGATTTGATTGATTTTAAAGTGACAGATGCCTTGCATTATCTGCACGCTGAGCAAGACGTATTTGATTTTATATTGTTAGATGCAGAACGTGATGCTTATGTGGATTATTGGACCCATTTGGCCCGATTACTCAAGCCAAAAGGTGGAGTATTACTGGTGGATAATGTTATTTCACATGCTGCGGAAGTAAAAGAATTTATTCAGCTCATCCAGCAGGATTCACGTTTTATCATGAGTACATTGCCGATTGGAGCTGGCTTACTCATGGTGACTTATCGTTAAGTAGAAATTAGTTAAATTAAAACAGGCAAACCCGGTCAAAATGTAAGTTGTATTCAAGATACTTCTGTACAAAGGCCATTTTATCTTGTCGTCTTAACAGGTTGTCATAAACAAATTCGGGAACAGGATGGTAGAGTTCTATATCGCCATTGCTATAAATGATTTTCAGGTGGCGGCTAGAAGGACTATAAGCCCATGAGATCACGGTTAGCAGTTTTTGCATACGTTTTCCTCCACTGAATATTATTATCTTATGTCTTGAACTTATGCCAACTGACATTGAAGATGTATAACTGAATTGTAAGCATAAGTAGGGGATTGTTATGAAGAGGATGCAATATGCATGCCTGATTTTTATATGATCTTTAAGGTGAAAATTAAAGATTTAATAGGATGGCTTTAGATACAAGAAAAGGGAAAATAAAACGTTTGGCCAATAGAGCAATCAAATAAACGTTCAAATAAAAAACCACGCTAAAAGCGTGGTTTTTTAAATCAGTTCAATCTAATACAGATTAGATTTTACCAACTAGGTCGATTGAAGGAGCAAGAGTTGCGTCGCCTTCTTTCCATTTAGCTGGGCAAACTTCGCCTGGGTGAGCGTGTACGTATTGAGCTGCTTTAACTTTACGAAGAAGTTCTTGAGCATCACGACCGATACCGCCAGCGTTGATTTCAACGATTTGGATTTTACCTTCTGGATCGATCACGAAAGTACCACGGTCAGCAAGGCCGTCAGCTTCGATTAGTACGTCGAAGTTTTTAGCAAGAGTCCAAGTAGGATCGCCAACCATTACGTATTGGATTTTTTTGATTTCTTCAGAAGAATCGTGCCAAGCTTTGTGAGTGAAGTGAGTGTCAGTAGAAACTGAGTAGATTTCAACGCCTAATTTTTTGAATTCTTCGTAGTTGTCAGCAAGGTCGCCAAGTTCAGTTGGGCAAACGAAAGTGAAGTCAGCTGGGTAGAAGAATACTACAGACCATTTACCTTTAAGGTCAGCTTCTGTTACTTCGATGAATTTACCATTTTGGAACGCAGTTGTTTTGAACGGTTTAACTTCAGTATTAATTAAGCTCATCATTGTCTCCATGATTGAGGTTTGTATTTAATTTCCAATAGGGTACAGAAATTATTTTTCTTGCTGAAACAGTATTTTTACATAACATACATCGGAAAAACCGAATTAAGCTAAAAATAAAACACCATCAGCGCAAACAGCATTGCTCTTGATATAAATGATTCAACCGTAGAATGGTGAATACATCATGACAAGACTCACCCCAGTTTAATGCCTCTTCAGACATGATGCCGCAAGCAGTAAAATTCAAGGGTAAAAATTAAAAAATTATAAAAATATTCAAAATGGCCGTTCTTTCGCTTAGGGGCAATACAGCGTAAAATAGCTGCCTATTGTCTTTTTTTATATCAGGTGTTTTCTCAGTGCAGAGTCCTTTAAATGTAGATCAGCTCGTTATGGCGTGTGACCGTCATCGTTTAAATCGACTCCAAAAAGGTAAAGACGCCAACCAAAAGCAATATCGAGAATTATTTGAAAAATCGCATGCCAAAGTCATGCAGCGTATCGAACGCATTCCCAATATCAAGCTGAATCAGGATCTGCCTGTTACCCAGTATGCAGACAAGCTGATTGAAGCGATCCAGCAACATCAGGTCATTATTGTGGCTGGTGAAACCGGTTCCGGTAAAACTACGCAATTACCACAAATCGCCATGCTGGCAGGTCGCGGCCTGACTGGTCTGATTGGCCATACCCAGCCACGTCGTCTGGCTGCACGTAGCGTCTCACAGCGTATTTCAGAAGAAGTTGGCGAAAAACTGGGTGAGTCTATTTCATTTAAAGTAAGGTTTAACGAACAGGGTTCACAGGACTCAATCGTTCGTTTAATGACAGATGGTATTTTGCTGGCTGAATTGGCTCATGACCGTTTTCTCACCAAATACGATACGATTATTATTGATGAAGCGCATGAGCGATCATTAAACATTGATTTTATCATGGGGTATTTGAAGCAACTTTTACCGCGCAGGAGAGATTTAAAGGTAATCATCACATCTGCAACTTTAGACGTTAATCGTTTTTCAAGTTACTTCAATAACGCACCGATTTTTGAGGTTGAAGGTCGTAGTTTTCCTGTAGAAGTGCGTTATCGTCCGATCTCTGAAATGAGTATTGTAGGGAGTGATGATGATGAGTTTGATGACTTTGAAGAAAACCTACCGCGCGCAGTAGTATCAGCGGTTGAAGAATGTTTCAAAGATGCACAGGAAAAAGGTCATCCTGAACACGCAGATATTTTGATTTTTGCCAGTACGGAACAAGAGATTCGTGAGCTACAGGAAACTTTAATCAAACATGGACCTCGTCATACAGAAGTTCTGCCTTTGTATGCGAGATTGGCGTTATCTGAACAACAAAAGATTTTCAATCCTGCAGGTGGTGGACGGCGTATCATTATTGCTACCAACGTTGCAGAAACTGCATTAACCGTTCCAAACATACGTTACGTCATTGATAGTGGTTTTGCACGTATCTCTCGTTATAACTATCGTTCTCGCGTTCAGCGTTTACCGATTGAAGCGATTTCTCAAGCAGCAGCCAATCAGCGTAAAGGTCGTTGTGGTCGTATTGCACCGGGTGTGTGTATTCGATTGTATTCAGAAGAAGACTTTTTAAGTCGTCCCGAATTTACTGAACCTGAAATCAAACGTACTAATTTGGCATCTGTTATTTTGCAGATGCAGAGTTTAGGTCTTGGAACACTCGAAGATTTTGACTTTATTGAACCGCCTGATCATCGTCTCGTCAATGATGGGCGTAAACTGCTGATTGAACTCGGGGCGATGACGGAAAAGAGAAATCCTTCTCTTGCGGCTAAAACAGCCTCATCATTGGAGAAAGGTGGACTTCAGGGCAAAGGCGATTCTCTTACCAAAATTGGTCAACAAATGGCAAAAATGCCAATTGATCCAAGACTCGCACGTATGATTTTGGGGGGTGCTCATTTTGGGGCACTCAATGAAGTATTGATTATCGTGGCTGCGTTAGCTGTTCAGGATCCAAGAGAGCGTCCTGCTGATAAACAAATGCAAGCGGATCAGAAGCACGCCTTATTTCGTGAAGCCGATTCTGACTTTTTGTTTTATCTCAAATTATGGGATGCGTTGGTTGCAAATCGGGAGATGAGTGAAAATAAGCGTCGCACATTTGCACGTAATCATTTCTTGAGTTGGCTACGCTTGAGAGAATGGAAAAAAACACATGAGCAACTGGTTGATCTTGCTCAAGGCTTAAAGCTTTCTTTTAATGAAAAGAAAACCAGTTACGAAAATCTTCACAGAGCTTTACTCACGGGACTCTTGTCATTCATTGCAAATAAAACAGATGAACGCAATGTATTCATGGCAGTGCGTCAACAAAAGGCACGTATATTTCCTGCATCGACCTTACACAAAACCAATACACCATGGGTCATGGCATTTGAGATGGTAGAAACCTCTCAGGTGTATTTACGAACACTGGCGAAAATTGAGCCTGAGTGGATTTTGCTAGCTGCACGTGATTTAGTTAAACATCATTACTTTGAACCGCATTGGTCGAAAAAAGCAGGTGTAGTTAACGCATATGATCAAATTTCACTGTTTGGTTTGATTATTGAGCCTAAGCGTCAAATCAATTACGAAAAGGTCGATCAAACTGCGGCGCATGAAATTTTCCTTCGCGATGCTTTAACGACGGGTCATCTGGGGATTACGCCGCCATTTTTAAAACATAACTTACTTAAACTAGAAGAAGTTGAGCGAGTTGAAGACAAATTGCGACGTCGTGATTTGGTGGTAGACGAAGAGACGATTTATCAGTTTTATGCTGCAAAAGTGCCTGAAGATGTAGCGAGTCGGCGTAGTTTTGAAGATTGGCGTGCAACAGTTGAGCCTCAAAATCCACGTTATTTGTTCATCGATGACGATGCGTTATGGCTTAACGATCGTCCAACCACCCAACAGTTCCCTGATTACTTACGTAATGGGGACCTTCGTTTAGCAGCAAGTTATCGATTTGATCCAAGTCATGATGAAGATGGTGCGACGGTCAAGATTCCACTACAGGCCCTGCCACAAGTAGATGAAAACTTATGGTCATGGGGCATTCCAGGTTGGCGTCTTGATTTGATTGAAGCACTATTAAAAGCTCTTCCAAAAGATAAGCGTCGTGGCTTGGTACCTATACCAGATACTGCGCGTAAACTGATGTCCAAAATAGATGCGCAAGATTTACAAAAGCATATTTTTAGTTTTTTAGCTTTTCAATTGAGAGGCGAACAGATCACTGAAAAAGATTTTAATGTAGATCGAATTGAACAATATCTTTTACCGCTCATTAAAGTCATCGATGAAAAAGGACGAGTGATTGAGCAAGGTCGCGATTTATCAGAATTAAAAGCACGCTGTCGTACTGAAACGCATAGTCCAGTCAAGCAGTTAAAAGGTGAGTATCAAACTTTCCCTGAGCATTTTGTGTTTGAAGCATCGCAAAAAGTCACAGGTGTCGTCGTCAAACAATATCAAGCACTTGTACCAAGCAAGGAATTTTCTAAACTTGAGCAAAAGGATGAGTCAGGTGTTGTCATTCAAACGTTTAATGATCAGCACGAAGCAATACGCCATCATCGTGCTGGTATTATTCGCCTGATTCATATGCAGCTAGGTGATTTGATTCGACAGCTTAAAAAACAAATCTCTAAACTACTCGCATTAGCCTATTCCCCTTTGGGTGATAAAGCTCAGTTAGAACAAATGTTAGTTTACGCAACATTGCAAATGGCTTTAGAGAAAGAGCCTGTAGATGCGCAAGATTTCCAAATAATTCTGCAGGCTGTCAAGCAGTCTTTCCTGACGCATGGTCAAAAGGTCTTGGCTGCCTTTAATGACATTTATGTACAATGGCAACAAATTCGACGCGAGTTGATGATGATTGATGCCAATGTATTTGGTAAAAATATCGATGATATTGAAGATCAACTTGATCTAATGAGTTTAGCGGATTTTGCTTATAGTAAATCTGTAGACGTGTGGATTGAATTTCCACGCTATCTTAAAGCTTTATTGATCAGGATTGATCGTTTGCCTCATAATCTAAAACGAGATGATGATGCGATTGCTCAAGTCGATCCTTGGATGGATAAATTATTTAAATATAAAAATGATCAGAAATTGAAAGAGTTATATTTTATGGTTGAAGAGCTGAGAATCTCATTATTCTCTCAACCGATGAAAACCAAGATGCCAATTTCGCCAAACCGTATTCAAAAAGTATGGGAACGTCTCGGAATCAGTTAATATAGCTTTAATTTGAAATATTGAGTTACTCAAAAAGGAGTTTTGCATGGGCATTCGTATTACAGGCACTGGCTTATTCCATCCTGAACATGTCATCACCAATGAAGAATTGGTTGAAAGTTTAAATGCTTATGTAGAAAAGTTTAATCAAGAGAATGCTGAAAAAATTGCTGCGGGCGAAATTGAAGCACGCCGTGGTTCAAGTGCAGAATTTATTGAGAAGGCTTCAGGTGTTAAAGCACGTTATGTTGTAGAGAAGGAAGGCGTATTAGATCCTAATCGTTTACGTCCAAACTTAGCAGAACGATCAGATGATGAAATTTCACTTCAAGCTGAGTGGGGTGTGATCGCTTCAAAACAAGCAATGGAAAATGCCGGTGTAACTGCTGAAGACATTGATGTTGTAATATTGGCTTGTTCAAATATGCAACGTGCATATCCTGCGGTTGCTATTGAAATTCAAACTGCATTAGGCATTCAAGGTTATGCTTATGACATGAATGTTGCTTGTTCTGCTGCAACATTTGGCTTAAAACAAGCTTATGATGCGATTAAGTCTGGTGCTCGTCGTGTGCTCTTGGTCAATGTGGAAATCACATCAGGTCATACAGATTATCGTTCACGTGATTGTCATTTCATTTTTGGTGATGTGGCGACAGCTTCAATTATCGAAGATACAGATTCTAAAACTGGATTCGAAATTTTAGATACGCAATTGTTTACGCAATTCTCTAATAACATTCGTAATAATTTTGGCTTCTTGAATCCAAGTGAAACAACCAACGCGGATGATAAACGCTTCCGTCAAGATGGTCGTAAAGTGTTTAAAGAAGTATGCCCATTGGTTGCGAAAATGATTACAAAGCAACTTGAGAAAAACCAAATCGAACCGACGAATGTTAAACGTTTCTGGTTACATCAAGCCAATGCCAGCATGAACGAGTTAATTTTAAAGCTGGTTGTGGGTAAAGCTGCTGCTGAAGCAGATCCAGACTTAGTTCCAATCATTTTAGACGAGTTTGCAAACACTTCTTCAGCTGGTGTCATCATTGCCTTACATCGAACAGCTGATCAAGTGAATGATGGTGAATACGGCGTATTATGTTCATTTGGTGCGGGTTATTCTGTTGGTTCGATACTGGTTCAGAAGCGAGTAGCTTAATTAGATAAAGAGATGTTCAATGGAAAATAAAGCATTGCAAATCCAACACCATTCTAAAATGATCAGATATGGTAGTTTGTTGCAACGTTTTTATTTTAAACCGACCTTTCTTGGTGTTGAACATCTTAATGCTGATCGACCTGCCATGTATGTGGGTAATCATACAATTTATGGCGTATTTGATACGCCAATTTTGATTGATTATCTATATACAGAGCACAAAATTAAAATTGTGAGTTTAGGTGATCACATTCATTTCAAAATACCGTATTGGAAAGATATGGTTCATAAAATGGGTGCAATTGAGGGTTTAAGAGAATATGCCAGAGATGCAATGCAACAAGGATACTCTATCCTAGTGTTTCCAGGTGGTGGGCGTGAGGTAGTAAAGCGCAAAGGGGAAGAATATCAACTCATATGGAAAGAGCGCTACGGATTCTTAAAGTTAGCTCAAGAATTTGACTACGACATTGCACCTTTTGTAGCTGTAGGTGGTGATGAAGTATTCGATTTGGCACTTGATGCCAATTATTTGCTTGAAAAAAAGTGGTTTAAAAAGCTTTTAGCTGTTCCTAAAATTGGAAAATTACTCCGTCAAGGTGATGTCTTGCCTTCAATACCCAAAAATATTATTCCTAAAAGAGTCCCATTCTATTTCAAATTTTTACCACGACAATCAATCTCAAATATCAAAACAGAACAGGATTTGATTGAATTCAGAGATCAATTGCAGCAAACGATTTACGAAAATATTGCATCAACGCAGTTGATACGAGATAGACAAGATTAAATCCTAGAAAATTATACTTGTTAATCTAATTATATTGTTGATTATAAAAATATTTTTAAAATAATATAAAAAAAATAAATTAGTGCTTTCTATTTTATATCAATTAGGTATATTATTTTAATGTAAATATTCAGTTTACTAAGCCCAAAGATTGTACTCCTCCTTGGGCTTTTTTTTATCTCAGAATAATAATAAGCGTATGAGCGCGATTTTCACTTTTTTAAATTCACACAAAATAAGATTGAAAATCAAAGTTGATTTTTTGGCACAAAATGCAACTATAGTTGGTTTTTGAAAAATTAATAAAAACAGAATGTTATTTATGTTTTTTAGCATGCTATCAAAATAATTCTAATTTTGTAATTGCAAAATGTATGCTTCTACGACTTAGAGGTTCATAAAGAAATTTTGCATAAGTGCTTTTTTTTTGTACATTGAAAACTCAAAAACAAAATAACACAGAGGGATTATGTCACTACAAGGAAAAACACTGTTCATTACAGGTGCAAGCAGAGGTATCGGTCGTGAGATTGCACTTAAAGCTGCAAAAGATGGTGCAAATATTGTGGTTGCTGCAAAAACGAGCACTGAACATTCGAAACTCAGTGGTACGATTCATTCTGTTGCAAAAGAAATAGAAGCAGCTGGTGGGAGAGCATTAGCGATCCAACTTGATGTACGAGATCAAGATGCTGTCGCAGCCGCAATGAAACAGGCTGCTGAACATTTTGGTGGGATAGATGTCCTCATTAATAATGCTGGTGCGATTAATTTGAGTGGGGTTGAAACGCTTGATCCAAATCGTTTTGATCTTATGTATCAAGTTAATACTCGCGCCGTTATGGTCTGTAGTCAAGCTGCCTTGCCTTATTTAAAACAAAGTCAAAATCCACACATTCTTAGTCTCTCTCCACCTTTAAATTTAAAAGAAACGTGGTTCGCGGTTCATTCTCCTTACACCATCAGTAAATATGGCATGAGTATGTTGACCATGGGAATGAATCAAGAATTCGAAGGTTATGGAATAAGTGTTAATGCCTTGTGGCCTAGAACCATTATTGCAACTGCAGCGATTGAGTTTTCTCTCGGTGGACGTGAGTTATTTAGCAAGGCTCGGACACCGGCAATCATGGCTGATGCAGCGTATGCAATCTTGACGAGTGAGAAACGTTCGATCACGGGTCGTATGATGATCGATGAAGAGATATTAAGAGAGAAAGGTGAAACTGATTTCGAAAAATATCGAGTGGAACCATCAGATGAAGAATTGATGGTTGATCTATTTGTTGATCCATAAATGAAAAAGCCCAACATTGTGTTGGGCTTTATTATTTATACTAGATTATCGTAATGCAGTGAGGTTGACATCCTTTCGATACATTTCGATCTGCATGACTTGTTCGGTTAAGAATGCTTTGCGTTGGTCATTGCTCGGATGACTTGCAAACAAAGTTGATTGATCTTTATTCATTTTACGTTTGTTGAGATTTGCTTCGAATTTATCCCAAAATGAGAGTGCTGCATTGTGATTGTAGCCCGCTCTCACCATCAAATCTAAACCAATCAAATCAGCTTCTTCTTCTAGATGACGGCGATGAGACATATTGGTTTGATTACCAGATAAACCACTTGCAAGCCCGATGGCAGCCCCAGTTCCCATGGTTGCACCCATTAGACCCAAATTCATTGCTGCGAAACGAGAAGCCTTTTCACGACTATGATTACGGATAATGTGTGCCATTTCATGCGCAATTAGGGTGGCTAACTCGTCATCAGATAAGTTTTCAAACATATATACAGCCGAATTAACTACAATTTGCCCACTTTGAAAGGATTGGGCATTCGGTTTGCTGCTGAGCACACCGTTAATTCGCCATTGAATTGGTTGACGACCTTCACGTAAATATTGATTAGCATGTGGGATTAAACGTGCCAAAATTTGATTTAAGCGTGGATCTTCAAGATATAAAGACTTAGTTTTCGCTTTCTTTTCAAATTTATTATAGCTACGGTTTGAAATTTTATTCCAAGCTGATTCCGGAATAATCATGAGTTGTTTGCGTTCGGAAGCTACAGTGCCTAATGATGTGGTTGAAACACAGCCAGTCGAGATTAATGCAATTGAACTTATAATACCAAACGCGAAGGATTTCATAATTACACCTTAATGATGGGATATTATTTGAAAGCTGACTTGATTTTTAATGGTCAGATTTCGTGTTTAATTATTGTTCAGTATTTAGATTAATTAAACAAACATTATTTTAATTATTAATTTGAACAAATTAATATCATGGTGGTTATAATGAGATTTGAGTCACAATAATATTTTTTTATTTGTTATTTTATTATTTAGATAAATTATTTTATTTATATATATTTTGTATTTTATTATATTTTTATTATATTATTTGTGATTGGGTTAATATTTATTAAAATTAATAGTATATATAAATCAATATTTTATGTTTTATTATTGTTTTTTTAAATATTTAATTGTGATTCTGTTTTTGAATTTAATTTAATATGAGAATAAATTCTCACTATTTTAGTTGAATATTGATAAATAACTCATAACGAAATATTCTTGGAATTTCATTCAAGGCTATTAAAAATTAATTCTTCTATTGTGAAGTTTTTCTTACATGTTGATTTGGTGTATTTTGTGATTTAATTCACACATATTATCGTTGGGTGTTTTAATTAAATTTGGGGGGACTAATTATATGATTTTTTAACCACGAATTTTTTTGATCACAGTGTTATAAGGCCTGTTTGATTTTTGATAAGGTCTGAGCATCATTAATATGCGCATGCAGCTTATCCTAGCCAATCGATACAACAGAACACTTTAAAATAAATTCATCTAAACTTATTTTGTTTTCAGTCAATATAAGTATCAATTCGTTCAATTTCAGAGATGTTTAACCTGAACTTGAGTTTTCAGTACTCGTCATTCAATCGCATCGTATTTTGAAAGAATGATTAATCTTGATGTTGAGTACTCGGTGAATCAAATGAGGGTTTCTTTGGTGGTTCGAGTCAAGTCTCAATCACAAACGCTGTGCCAAGGTGATCAACAGAAATATTTAAAGAATTCCAACGGAATAATGAGATTTTTTGCGATATAAAGTTCATGTTAGGGTGAGTACAAATGTATGAGCGATCTCGAGTGACGATGGGCGTTGAAGCGGCATTTGTTTTTATCACGCTTTCTTAATTCATTCGTTGAACTTTGAACGACTAGACAGGAACTGATACAGTCAATATGAATAAGTGGTTTAAGGGTAGTTTATTGCTTGGTTCTTTGGTGAGTAGTTTTGCATTTGCAGATTTTCTACCACCAAATCAAGCATTTCAATTTGAGGCAGTATCAGTCAGTCATCATCAAGCTGAACTAAAATGGAAGATCGCAGATGGTTACTATCTCTATCATGATCAAATCAAAGTTTCAGACATTCAAGGTCCTGTAAAGTTATCTCTACCACGCCCAAAAGAGAAAGATGATCCAAACTTTGGTATGACCCAAGTGCATTATCAGGATGTAATCAGCAATATTCCAGTCAAACCAAATCAAGAATTTAAGATTCAATGGCAAGGATGTGCTGAAAGTGGTTTATGTTATCCGATTCAAAGAACAACGATAACAACTGACAGCACAGGTTTATTCCCAGCGCAGCAAACTACACAAGCTAAGAAAGTTTTAAATCTCAAAGAAATTTCAGCGGCATCTAATGGAGTTGTAAATACTCGAGATGCACAAGAAAATGCTTCACCAAAAACAGAAACACAACTCATTTCAAAGGATAACAATACAGTCGCAGATCGTAAAAATTTTAACGGTACTGCGCTTGAGCGAGATAAAACCGAATTTGGGGAAAATAATTTAATCAGTGAGGATCAATCCACGCTAGATGCAAATTTATCTAAAGAAAATCTGAATAGGCCAGCCAGTTTTTCGGGTGTATGGAACAACGATCAATTTTTTTTAAATTTGCTCTCTCAACAAAGTGTATGGCTTACTTTATTGGTGTTTTTAGGACTTGGAATATTGTTGGCATTCTTGCCTTGTTCATTGCCCTTAATTCCGATTTTATCAGGCATTCTTGTGCAAAATCACAGAGGTTATCGTGCCGCGATAATAGCTTTTATTTTTGTCACAGGGATGGCTATCGTTTATGCGTTAATGGGATTCGTTGTTTTTCAACTGGGCTATAGTTTTCAGCGTTGGTTTCAAAGTCCGATCTTCATTAGTATTTTTTGTCTCCTATTTATTACTTTTGCCCTTAATCTTTTCGGTGCATTTCAAATCTCTTTACCTCAAGGAATATTACAACGCTTAGATCTTTGGCAACAAAAACAAAAAGGTGGAACATTGATCGGTGCAGGACTCATGGGGATGATTTCTGCACTGATTGTTGGACCCTGCATGAGTGCTCCATTGGCTGGAGCATTAATATTTGTCTCACAGATGAACCAACCTTTATTAGGGTCGACTTATCTTTTTGTTTTGGGCATTGGGATTGGTTTGCCGCTTTTTATTGCGGCAGTTTTCGGGACGCATTTTTTACCTAAACCTGGGGTATGGATGGATCGACTCAAGGTCTGTTTTGGTTTCGTGATGTTGCTTGTGGCCATTTATTTTGCACGGCCACTTATTCCAACCAGTATTTATCAAATTCTGATGGGTCTTTTACTTCTTGGATTCGCTGTATATTTACTCTGGAAAATGCGACCTTATGTCGAAAAAATAGTGGTTAAAAGCATCATCATATTACTCAGTCTTGGCATGATGTTTTTAGGAGTGAATTATGTGCAGCAAGGGTATACGCACTCGCTTGTAACGCAGGCCAAAACATTACATACATGGCATAAAGTCAACTCTGCCGCGCAGCTTTCAAATGTTTTGAAAGTAAATCAAGGTAAAGCCGTAGTAATTGATGTTTACGCAGATTGGTGTGTTGCATGTCAACCGATAGAAAAAGAGGTACTTCCACGTGAAGATGTTCAAGCCAAACTCAATGAGTTGGTTTTAATTAAATTAGATCTCACTCATTTTGAACCAAGCCAAGATGAACTGTTAAAAAAATGGCAAATTTTAGGTCCGCCAACATTTATTTTTTTAAATACGCAACATGATGAAATACGTGATCTGCGCTTGACTGGCACTTTTACTGCAACACAGTTATTAAATCGATTGCAGGAACAATCTGTCGGGATGGTTCAGTAATGATTTCATTTGATGGGATTCAACTTGGATCACTCATGTTTCCATGGGTTTTATTGATTCTATTCAGTGGGATACTGTTCATCAGTATCCTGATCAATGTTTTAGGTCATCACTATAAATGGACAGATACCCAAGTCAAAATCAGTAAAGATTCAGTGTGGACAAGCATCATTATTGGAGCAGTTGCCGCTAGAGTCATCTTTGTTATGTTCTATTGGGAGATTTATATTGAAAATCCTTTAGATATACTCAAAATCCAAGATAAAGGATTTAGCTTATGGAATGGATTATTCTTCGGTGGGCTAAGCTATATCATTCTCAATCGAAGCTTACGAACAAAAATGAAAATCATTTTAGTTGGGGTGTTTTTATTTTGGGTAGCGATTGGCGTAATGATAAAAACTCAATACAAGGTTGAAAGTTTTTATCCTGATCTAAGTTTTCAGATACTCCCAACTGATCATAGTGAAAATAAGAATGAAGGGTATTTCACAGATTTTTTGGGTCAGCCTACAGTCGTAAATTTGTGGGCGAGTTGGTGCCCGCCATGTGATAGAGAGATGCCAATACTTTTTCAAGCACAAAAGGCTCATCCCAATATTCATTTTGTGATGCTCAATCAAGGTGAAGATATCACAACGGTTCAAAACTATTTACAAAAACACAGCTTCAACTTTAAAAATGTCAGACTTGATGTAAATGGGGAAATGCCCAAGCAGAGCAATAGTTTTGGCTTGCCAACTACATTGTTTTACGATGAGAAAGGTAAATTGGTGGATAGACATATGGGTGAGTTAAGCGCTGCAAAATTGCAAGAATATTTAATTAAAATGACAGCTGAGTAGAGCTAAAGGTTATGAAAGATATAAATAAATTAATATTGTTGTCTAGCGTATTTTTAATAAGTAGCGTCAGTTATGCGGATTTAAAAAAGCAGATTTCAGCAGAGGGCTTTGAGTTTGTAAAAGAAATTCCAGCACCAGCAGGTATGACAGGATGGGCAGGACATATGAACCAACATCCAGGCACGGTTTTTATTTCTAATGATCAGAAATATTACATTATGGGTGATTTATATAATGCTCAAGGTGAAAATATTTCTATTGAAGCATTAAATACACATGTCAAAGACGCCGTATTAGATGATGTATGGAAGAGCATTGAAAAGTCGACTTGGATTCAAGATGGTGAAAATACAGCAGCACGTGTTGTTTATGTATTTTCAGATCCTAACTGCCCATATTGCCATCAATTTTGGGAAGCTGCACGACCATGGGTAAACTCGGGAAAAGTTCAACTTCGACATATACAAGTTGGTGTGATTCGAGAAGATAGTCGAGGGCAAATTGCCACCATACTTAACTCAAGTGATCCTGCTAAAGTATTTAATGACTACAATAAAAAGAAAGGTAAAGAGCGATTAGTTGTTACGCAAAATATATCAAAATCTTTACATGAAAAAATCGACTATAACGAGTCACTCATGGATAAATATGGATTTTTTTCCACGCCCGCTATGGTATGGAAAAATCAACAAGGAGAGTTCAAGTCTATGCAAGGAATGGCAAAAGACTTGCAAGAAGTTTTTGAAAAATAGAATTTTTTGGTCTTTAGTACTCTTGAATACAAAACTTTAAAATTTAATACATGGTCATTTGCATGGAGAATATGATCGTATTTGAGTCTCATATCCACAACTGAAAGAATTGCAAGATTATGAAGTAGGATCGCAATATAAGCTATAAAGCGTTTGTATAATGGTGAGGACTTTAGGATCACTCACTTGATAAAAAATTTGTTTACCTTCACGACGAGTCACCACCATTTCAGCTTTACGTAATACGGTTAACTGTTGTGAAAGCGTGGGTTGAAAGATTTGAGTTCGATTCTCAATTTCCTGAACGTTCAATTCACCATCTACTAAAATACAAAGTATCTTTAAGCGATCAGGATTCGACAGGACTTTAAGTCGATCGCTGACTTGATCAACTTGTGAAAAATCCATTTGATTGAATTCAACATCAGACGGCATTGGATGTTCCTTTGAAACAGAAGGATGCGTATGTTAAAACATCTTGATTATTTTTCAAAATTATATAATATAAAAAAATATATTGTAAATAAGTAAATTGTTATGCATGATTTTGTGATTGCTTTTTTAGGTGGAGCACTACTCGGTTTATCTGTGGTTGGATACTTATATGTGAATGGTCGAATAGCAGGGATTAGTGGTTTAATCGGTCAAGTACTAAATCCGCATACAGTTTTCAAAACACCAGCATTGTGGTTTTTAATGGGTCTCATCATCTCACCCTTTATCTATGGTATTTGGGTTCAGCCTGAAATTGAACTCGAAGCAAGTCCATTCATGATGATCGTGGCAGGTATTTTAGTTGGATTTGGAACACGTTTAGGTTCTGGCTGTACAAGTGGGCATGGCATTTGTGGTTTAAGTAGATTGTCCAAAAGATCTATTGTGGCAACACTGAGCTTTATGGTGACAGGCTTTATAACGGTTTATTTAATTCGGCATGTCACAGGAGCATTCTAAATGAAAAACCTTTTTGCTTTTTTGTTTGGCTCACTTTTTTCCGTGGGGCTCATGTTATCTGGAATGTCGAACCCTGAAAAAGTTCTTAATTTTCTTGATTTATTTGGGGAGTGGGATGCAAGTTTGGCATTTGTCATGATGGGTGCCATTGTCGTGGCATTCATACCCTTTCAGATCGTAACCAGAAGTGAAAAACCTTTAACTCTATTCAATGAGACTATTGATTTACCAAAGAGCAATCAGCTTGATAACAAGCTCATTATAGGTGCTAGCTTGTTTGGTATAGGCTGGGGCATCGCAGGCATCTGTCCAGCACCAGGATTAACATTGATTGGTTTAGGGCATTATCAATCACTCTATTTTGTGATTGCGATGTTGATAGGAGTTTTGATTCACCGTAAATGGATGGGAGCATAATTATGAAACTAGTGATGAAAGATGCCACTCAAGATCAAATCAAGCCGCTAATTAAAGATTTTTTTGATCAAAATACCAATACATTTAGTTATGTCGTGGCTGATCCTGTTACATTAAGTTGCGCCATTATCGATAGTGTTTTAGATTTTGATGCTGCTTCTGCGACAACAACGACGGAACATGCTGACCAGATGATTCAATACATACATGAACAGCATTACAAGGTTGAGTGGATTTTAGAAACACATGTGCATGCTGATCATTTGACCGCTGCGCAATATTTAAAATCAAAGCTAGGTGGCAAAATTGCCATGAGTCATCATATTGGAATTGTACAAGAAACATTTGGCTCAATTTATCAATTGGATATTAAGGCAATAAACGCACAGCAACCATTCGATTATTTATTTAAAGATCATGAGTGTTTCCAAATTGGAGAAATTGAAGCCTACAATATTCCAACACCTGGTCATACACCTGCTTGTCTTAGTTATGTGATAGGTGATGCAGTTTTCGTGGGTGATACTATATTTATGCCAGACTATGGTACAGCACGATGTGATTTTCCACGGGGCAGTGCAGCAGAATTATTTGATTCAGTTCAGAAGCTTTATCAACTGCCTGATCATATGCGTGTATATCTATGTCACGATTATTTACCAGAAAATCGACACCAGTATATGTGTCAAACGGATATAAGAACGCAAAAAGCATCGAATATACACATTCGAATTGATTCAAAAAAGAATGATTTTGTGGAAATGCGCAATAGCCGTGACGCGACATTGGGGATGCCAAAGCTCATTTTACCAGCCATTCAAATCAATATGAACGGTGGCAAATTTCCGCCCACTGAACACAATGGAGTATCTTATTTGAAAATCCCTTTAAATTTTTTTTAAATCTTAAAGTTTAGCTACTTTTATTTTTATAAATATTATAAATACATGTTATGTATAAAATTGAAAAAGGCTTTAAAAACAAGTTCAATAGGCGTATAGTTAAGCATGAAAGTTGATCAGCCTAGTCGGTTATTAACTTGATTTTTTCTATGTTTCTAAACACTCTTTATCGATAAGAGTTGAGAGGAAATTTTGCTAAGATCTAGTGGACTCATCATTGCATTTGCAACGGTGTTATTACAACTAGCGGTTTATTTACAACCGATCTTACCGGAGAAATTTCATATCGCTCCGGTATGTATGTCTATTATGCATAATTTACTTTCTCCAGAACGCCATCAGCATGTTCATGAGACTTATCGCGATCTCGTCCACCATTTGAGTGAAAACGAACATCATCACGACCATAATCAAATTACTCACCAATGCCAATATTGCACTGTGTATGGAGACCTCGTCTTAACATTTGATTTTGGTGTAAAAGAAATTTTTGATCGCTTACAAGTTAAGTTGAGCTTCTACCGCAATTCTTTTTGGCACGTCTATTTTTCTTTACAGAAGCTCTATCTTCTGCCTCAAGGCCGAGCGCCACCTTTTGGACTCTAATTGATTTAAACCTTGGATCATTTTGATCTTAATCAATTTATGTAGAGTTCAATCTTATGAAAAAAATCTTTAAACAGTCTGTAGCCAACAGACGGTATTCACTTATGCTCAAAAAAGTGAATTTAAAATCGCGTGTTATCGGAGTGATACATGACATCTACAATGTAATTCTGACTGTAGTTTTAAACTCAGTGAAGAACAACATTCACCACAAAATTCAACGATAAGGTGACGTCATGGATCTAGGACTAACAGCGCTCGAATTGGCGCGTATACAATTTGCATTCACTGTTTCATTTCACATCATCTTTCCGGCAATTTCGATTGGATTGGCAAGTTTTTTAGCTGTGCTCGAATGGCGTTGGCTAAAAACGAATGATCCTGTTTATCGAGATCTGTTTAAATTTTGGATCAAAATATTTGCACTATCATTTGGTATGGGTGTCGTTTCAGGCGTAGTGATGAGCTATCAGTTTGGAACCAACTGGAGTGAATTTTCACGTATAGCTGGTAGTGTCACTGGACCATTGCTGACGTATGAAGTGCTCAGTGCGTTTTTCTTAGAAGCTGGTTTCCTCGGTATCATGTTGTTTGGCTGGGGGCGAGTTGGACCAAAGACGCATTTTTTTGCAACCTTAATGGTGGCAATAGGAACATGTATATCCATGTTTTGGATTTTGTCATCTAATAGCTGGATGCAAACACCTCAAGGCTTTGCATTTGAAAATGGAATAATCGTTCCTCAAGATTGGTTCGCGATTGTCTTTAACCCATCCTTTCCTTATCGATTAGCGCATATGGCACTGGCTGCTTTCTTGGTTTCAAGCTTATTGGTTGCCGCAACTGCTGCATGGCATCTACTCAAAGGACGCCGTGATGCATTAGTGAAAAAGTCATTCTCGATGGCAATGTGGATGATCCTTGCTTTAGCTCCACTACAAATGTTCGTGGGTGATTTACATGGATTGAATACCTTAGAACATCAGCCTGCTAAATTAGCTGCAATCGAAGGTCATTGGGAAACCAATAAAGATCATGGTATGCCGTTGTATCTATTTGGTATTCCAGATATGGAAGCTGAAGAAACTAAATATGCGATTGGTATTCCAAATCTGGGTAGCCTGATCATGACACATACCATTGATGGTGAGGTTAAAGGTTTAAAAGAATTCGCACCTGAGGATCGACCTAATTCAACCATCGTTTTTTGGAGTTTCCGAATCATGGTGGGTATGGGCATGCTCATGATCTTGCTGGCTGTATTTGGTCTATGGCTACGTAAGACAGGCAACTTCTATGAGTCTAAATGGTTGCACAAGTTTGCTTTGTGGATGGGGCCTTCAGGTTTTATTGCATTATTGGCAGGCTGGTTTACCACAGAGGTGGGACGTCAACCTTGGATTATCTATGGTGTAATGCGTACCAAAGATGCGTTATCTCCTGTCTCTGCTGAACAGGTTGGGCTGACGCTGATTATTTTTGTTGTGGTGTACTGCATCGTATTTGGTATCGGTATCTTTTATATGTTGAAAATGATGGTGAAAGGACCAGAATTTATTTATTCAACACCACATTCAGATGGCGAAGTGATCCGAGCGTCTAAACGCCCGATGAGTACCATTGATAATGAACAACAACTTGAAGCATCAAACAAGGTGAATGATCAGGAGAATTTGAAATGATTGATTTATCATTGATTTGGATTGTGATCATCGCACTAGGTGTGTTGATTTATGTCGTTCTTGATGGTTTTGATTTGGGAATTGGTATTTTATTTCCATTTGTGAAAGATCGCCAAGAGCGTGATGTCATGATGAATACTGTAGCACCCGTATGGGATGGCAATGAGACTTGGATGGTACTTGGTGGAGCTGGTTTATTTGCCGCTTTTCCACTGGTATATTCGACTGTATTGTCTGCATTATATATGCCCATTACCTTAATGGTGATCGCACTTATATTTCGTGGAGTCGCTTTTGAGTTTCGTTTTAAGGCTAATCGGACTAAAGCACTTTGGGACCAAGCATTTATTTGGGGTTCAATTTTAGCTTCATTTTTACAAGGTGTGATTTTAGGCGCTTATATTCAAGGAATACAGACCATCAATGGTGTGTTCACGGGTGGTGGTCTGGATTGGCTCACTCCATTTTCACTCTTTACAGGTTTAGGCGTTGTTGTTTTATACGCGACACTCGGTTGCGGATGGTTAATTTTTAAAACGGATGAGCGTGTACAAGATCATATGTACCGTCTGATGCCTAAGCTTATGATCGCGTTATTTCTAATATTTGGCGCTGTCAGTATTTATACTCCCCTTGTACATGACGATATTGCACAGCGTTGGTTTAGTCAGCCACAAATGTGGTATTTCAGTCCCGTACCAATACTGGTATTGATTTTCACTTTCCTAGCGCTCAGAGCTTGTAAACGTCGTCAGGAGTTTGCGCCTTTCATCTATACATTGGCTTTGGTATTTCTTGCGTATACGGGCTTCTTAATTAGTTTATGGCCTAATATCATTCCGCCAAGTGTAACGATTTGGCAAGCTGCTGCACCTCAAAGTAGTCAATTATTTGCTCTCATTGGTGCACTCATTCTAATCCCAATTATATTGTTTTATACCGCTTTATCTTATTGGGTATTTAGAGACAAGGTCCGTGTTGGTGACGAAGGTTATCACTGAGGAGAATGATAATGAAACTGAATCAAGCAGGATGGTTTATTGTTTTATGGCTCGGTGGTTTTTTAAGTCTATTATTGATTGCTGGTCTATTTCGATTGCTCATCCAGTGGGCGTATTAATCTAAATCTTTAGACATCAACAATTAACCCATCATCTAGGTGATGGGTTTTTAATTTAAATACTAACGACTAATCGTTGTTGATCATAATTGGGTAATAGAAACTATGATATAGGGATAATTAAGCGGATTTTAGCTTCTAAAATAACGCTTCAAAAATTTACTTAAACAATTGAATTAAGATCAAATTAGAAAAATCATCTGAATCTTTGAGAATGATGAGTGACATCGTTTCAATCACTTATGACATAACTATCGCCGTTTTAAGGTATCACGAGACTGATATTTAATTGTCGTTGTTCATGGTCTAATTACTGTGAAAAAAAAGCCAGACTGGTGGAGCAATCTGGCAAAGCGTCAAGATGAGTCACCCGTGACAGGTGATGTTTCCTGAGTTTAGGCTTGAGTTGTTCTGAACTTAAGCCTGAATAAATTTAGCCACAGTTT